>JAWOIQ010000185.1:0-10879 GCA_046484585.1 Desulfurivibrionaceae bacterium | reverse complement strand
CCGGGCGATTCTGGCCCTGCGCCAGGGAGTCGGCAGGTTGATGCGCTCCGACTCGGACCGCGGCGTGCTGGCCATCCTCGATGTGCGGCTGTTTACCAAGAGCTACGGCGCCACCTTTTTAAACAGCCTGCCGCCCAGCCCGGTGACCAGGGATTTTGACGAGGTCGAGAAGTTCTGGGAATTGCCGGATCGCGGTTAAGTATCAGCGGAATTTCGGGAAAAACCCGTCGACAGGCTCGGGGTGAACGGATTAATTTATTATTAATAACGTTGGATGGTGGGGCTTCGCAGCGTGCTTTCTTAATCTTTGGCGACTTTTTGGGAACTCATCAATGAAGATGGCGTCGCAAAAAGTCGGAAAAAGCTGTCATTTCGAACGCATGTGAGAAATCTTGTTCTTTACACCCACAGGGCATAAGTTTCGTTTGCACCCTAAAGGGCATAAAAGCAGACAAGCTGCTCAACTCAGCTTTAATTAACTTGGAAACTTTTAAGATTTCTCCCGTTGGTCGAAATGACATTAAGGCAATCCCGGCTTTTGCGAAGCTATCAGGTTAAGCTGCCCCCGCAATGCGGTCCTGCCCGGAACGGGCCGGCGGCAACTGCACTAGGTAGCAATCGGGAAAAAAGGCCGGTTCCGGATGGATACTGATTATGAGATGAGCGCTGCCGTGGAAGGCACGCACCGCCTGCGGGATGGTCGGCTCCTCGCCTATGCCGAATTCGGGGACCCCCGGGGCAGACCGGTCTTCTATTTCCACGGGCTGCCCGGTTCCCGGCTGGAGGGCCGTCTGCTCGACCGGGCGGCCAGGCAGGCAAATCTGCGAATCATAGCTCCGGACCGCCCCGGCTTCGGGCGCTCCGATTACAAAAGGGACCGGACCATTGCCGACTGGCCCGGGGATATTGCCGAATTGGCCGATAGTCTCGGCCTGGACACCTTCGCCGTGGTGGGGAATTCGGGGGGCGGCCCCTATGCCGCGGCCTGCGCCCGCTATCTCGGTCCGCGCCTGACTGGTACCACCCTGGTCTGCGGGCTCGGCCCCATCGCCGCCGCCGGGGATCTTGCCGGCATGGGGCCCTGGATCCGCTTCGTTTTCAACCTTGCCCGCCGGCCCCGCTTGCCGCTGTCGCCCCTGGTCGCCCTGATTGCTTTCTGCCTCCGCCATTTCCCCGAACAGGCCCTGACATTCATGGCCCTGAAGGCCTCCGCCGCCGACCGGGAAGTATTGCGGCAGTCCCGGACCCGGCAGGTCCTCAAGGATTCTTTCCGGGAAGCGGTGCGGCAGGGGTGGCGAGGGGGTCTCCTGGAACTGCGGCTTTTCAGCCGCCCCTGGGGATTCCGCCTGGAAGAGATTTCCTCGGAGGTGCGGCTCTGGTTCGGCGGCCGGGACCGGACGGTCCCTCCCCGGATGGGTGAGGCCCAGGCCGCGGCCCTGTCGAATTGCCGCCGCCGTTATTATCCCGAAGAAGGCCATTTCTCGTTGCCGGTCAGGCACATGGAGGAGATTCTGGCCGAGATTCGCCAGGATCGGAATGCGATTTGAACCCGGCCTGACCCGATTTACTTTGACTTCCTGATTTTCCCATTTGCATCCATGTATTCCGGGTAATGGGCCTTTGCGCAATCCGGACATAACGAATGGCTGAAATCCGCCTCGGAATGTTCCTTGATGTATACTTCGACTTGATTCCAGTATCCTTTGTCGTCGCGAATTTTCTTACAGAATGAACAAATCGGCAGGATCCCTCTCAACTTTTTGATTTCGGAAAGAGCCTTTTCCAGTTCCTCGATAAGCGCATCCTTGGCCAGTTCATTTTCCTTGCGCGCGGTGATATCCGTAGCGACCTCGAGCCGGACAATCCGGCCGTCAGGCCAGGTTATGGCGCGGTCACGGATATGAAACCACTTGCCGGTCGCGGTGTTCTTGAACTCCCAGGTGCAACCGTCTACCGGCTTGCCGTTCTCATCGATAAGATCTTTGTTTGTGCAGAAATCGCAAGGTCCTTCCTGACCTGACTGTATGGTTTGCCAGCAGATTTTACCGGCGGCGTCGCCCAGGAGCTTTTTCCCATAGGCATTGATGAACAGAACCTCATGGGTATCCATGTCGGCCACATAGACAATGGCATCGATGCTGTCCATCAGATGACGAAACCGCGCCTCGTTTTCCCTCAGCTCTTTCTGGGTCCGGTGCAGGGTTTGCGCCATATTATGAAAAGCCTTGGTGAGCGAGCCAAACTCTCCGGACTGTTTTTCAAATTTACTGCGGGCTTCAAAATTGCCCCTGCCGTATTTTTCCGTTAAATCGACCAGGGCCCGGATAGGCGCCAGGATGGTTCTTTTTCCGATTATCCGGAATAAGAAAGTAGCCAATAAAATGGAGAGGATGATCAGAAACAGGTTTCTGGCAAGGGAGATGTTTGCCTGGGCAACAACATCGGTTTCCGGGAGCCCTGCCCAGACATACATATATGGCTCCTCATCCGCGGAAAGGCGAAGCGGCTCAAAAGCGAATATCCGGTTAATTCCATCCGAGCCTTCATTCATAAAGTTCCCCGGTTTTCGTTTCCGGTCGGCTATTGCCCAGTTCCTGGGGTTGATCGGCCTGCCGATGGGATTGGTCGCTTGCTGCGGGGGGTAATAATAAAGCCTGATCCCCCGGTGGTCCGTTACCGCCAGAAAGGATTTTTCAGGCAGGGTCGGGACAAGATCGAAGGTGGCAAAACCGGATAAAGAGATGCCGAGGGACAGTACAGCCTTGGGCTGACCGGATTTGTCGAGGACAGGACTGGCGCAGGAAAAAACAGGCGCCCCGTCCCCGGGACCGGGAATGATGAACTCGCCCAAGGAAAATTTCCGCCGCGCCAGCGCTTCTTCAATGTGTCTGAAGTCGCCAGCCGTCTCGGCATCGGGATAAGATCCGCTTTCGACTAATACATCCCCGTTAAGGTCGGTTAATGCCATATAGATATATTGTGGATAATGCCTTCGGACGGAAGTCAGGATTTCGCGGCTTCGCGGGATATCCAGATCCCGAATTTCAGGAATTGCGGAAAGGGTGGAAAGAATCTGCCTGGCGGCAATAATAGTTTTCTGCTGCTCTACCGCCATGGCATGGGTCAGCCGGGAAACATCTTTCTTGGCGTCTTCAATCGAGTGGCGGCGCTGCTCGATATTGGAGTACACCATAACGATCATGGCGGGCAAAACACTGAAGATGACGAGCAGGGCAAGCCTTCTGTTTAGGGAGCCGAAATTGAAAAAATGCATATCGGAAATTATATGGTAAAATTTGACATAGGTGCGCCCGTCTTCTTAAAAAATTGTTCTTTTAATAATCCTATAGGACATTATGCATCTTATCAAATTGTTTACCAGGACATTATTTTTTTAATGACGTTTATCGGGGGCAGGAGACAGTAATTAAGAGCGGTAATCTTTGGAATGAATGGGAACCGAAATGGCATTCGACTAAAATCGATACAGCTGTACAAGAACGTGAATAAGGATTCACCATGAAAAAGAGCATGATCTGTTTTGCGGCGGGTTGTCTGGGAGGAGCGGCCAACGCTCTGGCGGTCTGGTTTTTCGGGGCCGCCGGGATTACCGGGGCGGCGGGGGTCGCAATCGCGCCGGCCCTGGCCGCAAGCTTTCTGTATCCCCGCATCGTCTGGGGCGGCCTCTGGGGGCTGCTGTTCCTGCTGCCGCTCAGGAATATGAATATCTTCACGAAAGGGGCATTGCTCAGTCTCGCTCCAAGCGCCATCCAGCTGTTTGTCGTTTTCCCCCTAAAGACCCCTCAGGGTGTGGCCGGATTGGAACTTGGCCTGGCAACCCCTCTTTTTGTCTTGTTCTTCAACTGGATCTGGGGAGTCGTTACGGTTTTGGCCATTAAAATGGCAAGGTAGGGAGGAAGGTGGGGACCTCCTCATAATCCTCCCTGTTCCCCGTAAAGCGTTGGAGATAAGGCTGAAAGAGTCTTAAGTCAATAAATCACCAGCGTTGTCCTTTCGGCTGTCGGAAAGATAAATATACTGTTTGTACGGAATTACTCGGGAATTACTCAAAGTTAAAACATCTTTTCCTGCATAGTGCGCTGCACCGATGAAAAGCGCACTATGCGGGTTTCAGGAAGAGATTTGTCAGGGTTTTACCGTGAAAACCCAATCTTTGCTTTTCATCTTGCTGTGACATCTGATGCAGGATCCCACCTTTCCCTCGGCTTCGACCTCGCCGTTCGGCAGATATTTTATCCAATACCAGTCGCCGTCGGAGGGATTATAGTCCTTTACTTTGTACATGGCGGTTACGGCCGCCAGTTCCTTTTGCTTGTTGTAATTTTCCTTGACCACGATCGACCCATTGGGGAATTTGTCCTTATCGGCCTGCAGCCTTTCCAAGGCGATGTCGTTGACATACGTGGTTAGAAAGGCGCCGTGCGGTTGCGTCCCTTCGTATAGTTTCTCGGTGCCGGGCCATAATTGCCAATCTGTATACGGGTTTTTGTCGGTGATGTAATCCTTCAGGTCATCCACGTTTTTGACCGGCAGTTGGTCCGCCAGGGAAAAAGATGCTGTCGAGATCATAAAAACGGCGGCCATGGCGATAATACTCAGCGCTTTCTTTTCGATTTTCAAATGTGTCATTTTATCTCCTCCAATTCATTTCGGCGTTATTGCCAGAATACCCGATAGGCCGCAAAAAGCAGGACCACGCTCAGGCAGAAAATTACCAGGCTGAAAAAGGTTCTGTGCAGAATGATTTTACGCAAGGTGCCGCCTCCCTGGTTTCAGGATAGTTATCAGTCGATAAATGAAAAAATTTCGGTGCGTATTCTTTGGTACTTTATATCCATGGCAAGGAGAGTGGACAGCATTGCCTTGACCAGACCGGGGGGGCCGCAAAGATAGAAGGTCTTGCCGCCGAGGTCGGCGCCGCAATATTTTTTTATCATCTCCCGGTCGAGATGCCCGGTCTCCCCCTGCCAGTTTTCACCGGGGTTCTGCAGGACATGTATCAGAGTGAGATTGGCGGACCGGCCGGCGGCAATTTCCTCGAGCTCTTTTCTGAAGACAATGGATTGCTCATCTTTATTGGCATAGAAGAGGGTGACCGGAACCCGGTCTTTTGTGTCGTTCATGTATCTGAGCATGCTCATCAGCGGCGTAATCCCGATGCCGCCGGCAATGAAAACCAGATCGCGATCCTCCGGGTGAAACGTATAGGAGAACCGGCCGAACGGTCCGTGAACCGTGGCGGTATCGCCCTTTCGGGTCCGGCCGATGGTGGCGGTGAAGTCGCCTAGGCTCTTGATCGTTGAGCTGATATGGTTCCCGCGGGTCGGGGAGGAAGAGATCGTGAAATGGTGCTCCTCCTCCGGCAGATCCTTTTCCCGATGCAGGGTGATGAAATGAAACTGGCCGGGCCGGTAGGAAAATATTGGACGATTACCGCCGGGTGCGAGTTTCAGGGTATGGACGCCGTCTGCTTCCTCAATGACATCGGTCACCGTGTAGTCGTGCCTCCTCAACAGCCGGGGCCGGAGCAGACGGTGATAAAGGAAAACAGAGACCGCCCCGGCAATCATGATGTACCAGAGCATCTGCATCTGTCTGGCCTGGAGGTCGTTGCCCATAAAAAAACTGTGGATGAAAATCAGGACCAGCAGCAGGGGGTTGATTATATCGTGGACCAGGCGCCAGCGTTCAAAAGTCAGACGTTTTGTAATCATGCCGAGGCTGAACAGCATGCTGGTCAACAGGACAACCAGGGCGCTTCGTCCGAACCAGATCGGCCAGTCCACCTCAACGGAATAAAGCAGGGACCAGCCGTGATGACCGGTGGCGATGCCGGGCGGGTGAAAAAGAAGCATGACCGTGGCGAAGACGGCCATATACTTATGGAAGCGCAGCACTATGTCCTGGCCGAAAGGACGCTCAATCCAGGAAAAACGGCCGGCCAGGACGGGCTGGAGCATGAGGATCATAAAACTCATCATGGCCAGTCCCTTGGCGGTCTCGAAAGTATAAATCTTTTCATAGGAAGGCATTACAGCCGGGGCGATGATCAGCGGCGCGATGATCAGCAGGCCGTAGAGTGTAATGATGATAAATCCGGACAGCTTGGACATTGACGATTCTCCGGCATGGTTGGATGATTTGCCCGCGATTTCAGGGAGGGCGCCTGGTCGCGTTGCGCATCTGGGACGGCGCCCAAAATATCGCCGCCCGCCTGGTTCATGCTTTTAAATATACAAGATGCATGCCATTGTCGGTAATGTATTGAAATTGTTGGTGATTGTATAATCGTTTTTGATTGTCGGGGATGTAGTCAGAGGAGATTCCCTGCCGGGCAGGAAAAATTATCAATTATTACGAAAGCGTTTTTTACGGGGCAGGGGGTAGAGGAGCGGAGCTGCGGAGCCGGTCCTCCGGCTAAATCTTCACTTCTTCCCCGTCCGGACCCCAGGTGAAATATTCTGGAAAGAGGCTCGTGGTGCACTTGCGATTTGAATTCACCTATCCGCGCACCTGGACGAACCTTCTGAAGTTGACGTTGATTGTTGTTTATACCCCCTATACGGAAATTTGAGGTGGAAAACAAATCTATGATAGAGTTGGATCAGGGCAGGCAAACTTAGGACCGTTTCCGGGAATATGCGCTATACCGTCAGTCTCGAAGAAGAGGAGGAAAATCCCGAATACGACTACATGCGCAAACGCATTATTGCCGGGGCGTTTCTCACCGTGCCACTGATGATCATCGCCATGCGGGAGATGCTGCCGGGCGGCCGTCTGATCGAAGAGGCGGCGTCGAATTGAACCCTCGGCTGGATCGAACTTGTCCTGGCCACCCCGGTGGTGCTCTGGGCCGGCTGGCCCTTTTTCGTGCGGGGCGTCCAACCGGTGATCAACAAGAGCCTGAATATGTTCACCCTGATCGGCATGGGCGTTTCGGTCGCTATGCCTACAGCGTGATTGCCGTCCTTTTCCCGAATATTTTTCCGGCCGAGATGCTCGGGCCGGAAGGGGTGGTGGGGTCTATTTCGAGGCGGCGGCGGTGATGTTCGTCGCCGCCGATAACAAACCGGCCGGGCTCTTGGCGGTCTCCGATCCGATCAAGGAAAGCACTCCGGAGGCGATCAGGCAGCTTCATGCCGAAGGACCCGAGGTGGTGATGCTGATCGGCGACAACCGGGCCACGGCCTAGGCGGTGGCGGCAAAACTGGGGATCGACCGGGTGGCGGCCGAGATTCTGCCCGAGCAGAAGGTCGACGCGGTGAAAAAATTCCAGGAGGAAGGCAGGATGGTGGCCATGGCCGGTGGCGGCCGGAATCCTCTAATCATTCTTCGGAATTCTCCTGTCGCCGATCATCGCGGCGGCGGCCATGAGCCTTTCCTCGGTGTCGGTGGTCGGCAATGCCCTGCGATTGCGGCGGAAAGAGATGACATGAAAATCAGGATTTCATGCGGAACATCCTGAGAGGAACAAATATGATTAAACCTGCTAATTCAAAAAGGAGAACGGAAAAATGAAAAAGACGATTATCGGTGTAGGCTTATCTTTGGTACTGCTCGCGGCCCCGGCCTCGGGCCAGATGACGGACGACGACCACATGATGGAAGGGCAACAAAACCGGCAAGGCGCCGGACAAGCGGCCCCGTACATGAATCCCTCGATGATGTACGGCTCCGGCATGATGCCAAACACGATGGGCTACGGCATGATGCCGGGCATGATGGGCCACGGAGCCGGATCCTGCCTGATGGATGGCTACGGCATGGGCCAGCCCGGGATGGGTCACGGGATGATGGGAAATATGATGGGCTACGGAATGGGGCGGCATCAGTCCATGATGGGCGGCTACGGCATGATGCCCAACATGATGGGCGGTTACGGTTACGGCCAAGGCCGGCGGATGATGGACCCTGAAACCGAAAAGCAGTACAAGGAATTGGTCGAGAAGAATAACCGGTTCCTCGACGAGACCAGGGAATTGCGCAAAAAACTGCATACCCTGAAATTCGAATATCACGAGGCCCTGCGTTCCACGCCGGAGCCCGACGAGAAGCTCGATGAAATGAGAAGGGAGATGTTCGATCTGCAGCAGAAGATCTATAACATAAGTCTGGAGATCAAATAACCGTAAAAGATCCGGAAACCGGTTTCGGCAAAGCGAAAATCCCGGACGGCTGCCATGGCCTTATCAAAAGATGGTTTACGGAAATTATACCGGAAAAGGGCTGCGGCCTATGATTTTACGGCAAACCTTTACTACCTGATCGGTTTCCGGGAGGCGGCCTATCGGAAAAAAGCGGTCGCCGCCCTCGCTCTCGAACCGGGAGATACGGTGGTGGAGATCGGCTGCGGCACCGGCCTGAACTTCGGATACCTGCTTCGGGAGATCGGCGAGTCGGGCCGACTGGTCGGAGTCGATCTCACCGATGCCATGCTTCAGCAGGCGGAAAGGCGCATCAACAGAAAGGGCTGGCGCAATGTCGAGTTGATCAGGGCCGATGCGGCCGAATACGATTTCACGGAACCGGTCGCCGGGGTCATATCCAGCTTCGCTCTTACCTTGGTGCCGGAATACGAAGCGGTTATCGAAAAAGGTTCGCGCGCCCTCGGCAAAAACGGCCGCATGGTGGTGCTCGATTTCAAGCTGCCCGAAAAATGGCCGTTCCGGCTGGTTAAATTTTTCGAACTAATCACCAGGCCGTTCGGGGTTTCCCTGGACCTCGCCGACCGCAAGCCATGGCGGACGATGAAAAGCTGTTTTGCCAATGTATCCGTAACCGAATTATACGGCGGCTTGGTCTATATCGCGGTCGGGAGGCATAACCCTTAAGCGGAATGTCGGATTCGGGGAGAAATATTCCATCCATGGGAAGAAAAGATGAATGACAAACCCGCACGGCCCAAGCTTGTAAAATACATTTCCGGACCTCGGGCCGCTTTCCTGGCCTTGCTTTTGGTCGGCGGCTACTTGCTTTGGGTCGAGCATCGGGCTCATCTTCTGGAGATTGTTCCGTTCCTGTTCCTCCTGGCCTGCCCGCTGATGCATGTTTTCATGCACCATGGCCACGGCGGCCACGAGCGTCCCAGCGGTGAGCGGCCGGATCGTCGCGAACCAGGCGATAAAGGAGAATCCGATGGCTGATTCTCCCGCCTACGGCCTTTGGGGCCTGGTTATTTTAAATTCCGCGGTATTCATCTTCTTCGCCTTCAGTTTTATCAAGCCGAAAACCAGGCTCGATTGGCGCAGCCTGGGGGCATTTTCCGCCTTCATCGTGGCGATGTTCGTCGAGATGTACGGCTTTCCGCTGACCATCTATTTTCTCTCGGGCTGGCTGCAGTCGACATTCCCCCGGACCGACATCTTCGCCCACGGCAGCGGCCATCTCTGGCATACCCTGTTCGGGTTCGAAGGCGATCCGCACGCCAACCCGATCCATCTGGCCGCCAATCTGATGATTTTCGTAGGCTTCTTTCTGGTCTACCGGGCCTGGCTGGTTCTGCACAAGGCCCTGCAAAAGGGTGAACTGGCGACCGGCGGCCCCTATGCCAAGGTGCGCCACCCCCAATATGACGGCCTGATTCTGGTGATGAGCGGCTTTCTCCTGATGTGGCCGACTTTGCTGACCCTGATCATGTTCCCGGTTCTGGTCTATTTTTATGTCCGTCTGGCACGGCGGGAGGAAAAGCAGGTTCGTAAGGAATTTGGTGCCGCCTATGACGGTTACGCCCGAAAGGTCCCCCGGTTTATCCCTAAACGGGGCGCGGACAATCCCTAAATTCAAAGAGGTGACGATATGAACGGGAAACTGAATGTCTTGGCATTATCGGAAGCGGCGGCAATAGTATCCGCCCTGAGTATGCTGGTCCTCGGCATATTCGGAAACATCGGCATATACACGGGAGCCGTGGAAATGATGCGCCAATGGCATATGTTCTTCAGCCTTGCGCCGCTGGGTATTTTGACCGGAATGCTGGAAGCGGCGGTTATAAGCTTTGTAATCGTCTACCTGCTCGGTTGGCTATACAACAAGCTGGCCTAGCGCCTGGCAAAACGCTTAATGCGGAGAGATGCGGTATTCCGCGGTATTTCGGGGACAGCTTGTTCGGTGTTTCGGTGAGGGGTGTTCCGGTGACACCATGCTCAACTATTGCTTTTTCGGTCCCGGCTTTTGCTTTCTGAGTATTCGGGCGGTCCGCTTTTCAAGCTCTTCGACAAAATCGTCACTACCCAGCGGGCGGCCGGTCCTTTCATGAAGACGCAGGGTTTCATATTCCTCTTCGGACAGATCGCTTGCCAGCAACTCCCGCCAATCCGGGATGATCGAAAGCAGTGGCTCAACCTTCACCAGGATGTCGTCTTCGCCTTGCAGATGGGCCTGGGCGCTGCTCCACTTGTAATCTTCCGGCTTTTTGACGATGCCCGCCCTGACTGGATTTAATTCGATATACCGGGCCGTGGCGATCAGATACTCTTCGTCCATCGGAAACGAGCCGAATCTTCCCTGCCAGAGATGCCCCTTCCAACCCTTCTGGAAATTGATATACCTGGTATAGCGGCGATGGGCCTCACCAATCGCCCGGCGCAACCCATCCTCGGTCTCGGGGACGACAATAAGATGAACATGGTTGCTCATCAGACAGTACGACCAGACCTGAACCTTGCAGCGGTTGCACCACTCCGCCATCAGATACAGATACTCCCGGTAATCGGCCTCGGAAAAGAAGGTGTCCATGCGCCGATTGCCGCGCTGGATTATATGGTGGGGGATGTTGGGAACAACCACTCTTGCTATGCGTGCCATAGTTGAAAAGTACCTTGATAATCAGGTGGTGTCAATAATTAAATATGGTGTCCCC
>JAWOIQ010000127.1:0-8320 GCA_046484585.1 Desulfurivibrionaceae bacterium | reverse complement strand
TGGCCAAAACCGATCTTTACAAGGAGCGGTTTATCGGCACCCTGCGTAGTGTGATCGAGGAGGAGTCGATCACCTCCGACCTCGCCTTGAAGGCGGACGACTCGTCGATCGTCGGTGAAAAGGTGACCCTGAATTCCAAAACCAAGGTGATTGACGCCAGGCTCAATGTCCTGGCCAACAACAATCCGATCGGGGTTGTCATCAAGGGCAAGGTCGACAATCCGGAGGTCAAGCTCGATACCTCCGCGCTGATCAAGCAGGAGGCGGGCAAGGTACTCCAGAAAGAGGTCGATAAACTGTTGAAGGATATTTTTAAGTGAGCGCTGACAGAGGGTGACCCTTCAAAGCTTTTCCCTGGATCCGTGGCGGCTTAGCGAAGAATTCACTTTATACCCAACAGGGCATAAGTTTCGTGCGGGCAGACAAGCTGCTCAACTCAGCTTTATACCCACAGGGCACCCCGAGGGCATTTGCTTCGCGCACATAAGTTTCGTTTGCACCCTAAAGGGCATATAAAAGCAGACAAGCTGCTCAACTCAGCTTTATCCCTTGACCACCGCCAGGGGGTGCAGTTCCACCAGCACTTCAATCAGGTCGAGCTGGTTTTCAAGTACCTCGTCGATATCCTTGTAGGCTCCCGCCGCCTCGTCGAGATCTCTCCGGCTGCGGACGGCATGGAGAATCCCCTTTTCGTCCAGTTTTTTCTGTTCCCCGGCCAGATCGAGTTGCCGCTGGGCCTGTTTGCGGCCCATCCTGCGGCCGGCGCCGTGGGAGCATGACGAGAAGCTTTCCGGGTTGCCCTTGCCCCTGACCAGATAGCTTGGCGAACCCTGGGAGCCGGGGATGATGCCGATCTCGCCGGGATTGGCCCGGGTGGCGCCCTTGCGGTGGACGATGACGTTTTTGTGAAAGTGGGTTTCGAGAGCCGCGTAGTTATGGGCGATGTTGATCATTTCCCCGAAATATACCGGTGGGGTCACCGCCAACAGGGCGTCCTGGACCCGTTTCATCATCAGTTTGCGGTTGGCGAAGGCGAAATCGACGCAGTAGCGCATCTCGCTCAGGTAACGGCGGCCCGCTTCGCTGTCGACCGGCAGAAAGGCGAGCTGCCATTTGGCGGGGATCTTCGAGCCCCACTGCCGGTTCAGGTCAATGGCCAGCCGGTTGTAATAGGTGGCGACCTTGAAGCCCAGATTGCGGCTGCCCGAGTGGACCATGATCCAGATGTGGCCGTCGCTGCCCTTCTGGATTTCGATGAAGTGGTTGCCGCCGCCCAGGGTGCCGATCTGGGTCAGGGCATTCCGGTATTCCCCGGGGACTATGGCCAGGTCTTCAAGGCGGCCATCTTTTACCTTGGGCATCAGGGCGGGGTCCTGGCGGTGCTGGTGATGTTTGAAACCCACGGGGATGGTTTTTCTGATCCGGCCGAGCACGGCCTTCAGCTTGTCGGTGGAAATGTCGGTAAGCGAGGTCTGGACCGCGCACATCCCGCAGCCGATGTCGACCCCGACCGCGTTGGGCACCACCATGCCCAGCGCCGCCATCACTCCGCCGATCGGCATGCCGTAGCCGAGATGGGCGTCGGGCATCACCGCGACATGCTTGAAAACAAAGGGCAGGTTGGCCAGGTTCGCCGCCTGTTCCATGGTGCCCGGTTCGATATCGTCGAGCCAGAGCTTGATCGGGGTTTTTTCGGTGTCGATAATTCTCTTCATAGTCTTGTCCCCTGGTGAAAAGTTACCGGCCGGCACCGTTTCCGTCTAGTGTCATGTCAAGGATGAAATGTTGTAATATCGCGCCGCAATTTTTCATGCCTGTAAGGCGGGGCTTCAGGAGCATAGCAGCGCTATGTGGCTGAAGCCGCAACGCGGCAGGCATGAAAAAGGGCAAGCGAGATGCGACAGTTCAGAGTTGACACGACACTAGTTCCGCGATGGTCCGGTATAGGCCGGCGGTAACTTCCGCCATTTTATCATAGTCCAGCCGGTCGGGGGTATCGCCGGCCAGGTGGTAGTGATTGTAACGGAAAAACGCGGTGTCGGTCACCATAATCGCCGGGTAGCCCTCCTGCCAGAAAGACCAGTGGTCCGACCAGCCGACCCCGGTCAGCCAGCTCGGCGCCGCCAGTCTCTCGGCCGGGAAAGCTGAATTCCTTTGGAAGCTGTCGCTTACCTTCTTCAGGAGCCTTCGCGAAGGGAGATTGCCGACAAAGCCGATAAAGTTCGCGGTATCCGGATAAAAGAGGCGCAAGGGAAACGGATAGCGCTGACTGCCCGGCGCCTCGGAATAATAGCCGATGGTTTCCAGGGAGAGCATGGCGACGATTTGTTCGTTATTCCGCCGGGCGCGGGCGGCATAGACCCGGCTGCCCATCAGGCCGGACATGAAGAAGGGCGGCTCTTCGTTGACAAAGGCGACAAAGCGCACGGTTTTTTCCGGGGTCGCGGAACTGAATCGGCGGGAGATTTCCAGGAGGGCCGCGACCCCGGAACCGTTATCGTTGGCGCCGGGGCTGCCCGCCACCGTATCGTAATGGGCGCCGATGATGATGATCCGTTCCGGGTAGCGGGCGCCGGTGATCTCGATCTCGAGGTTGCGGACCCCTGTCCCGTCCACCTGATATTCCTGCGATTTTACTTCATAGCCCTGCTTCAGCCAGGCTGCCTCGATATAAGTGGCGGCCCGGGCCAGCTTTTCCGGATGGAAGAGGTTCCTTTCACCTATCTCCGCGGCCAGAACGCGGACATGGTCGGCGAGTCTGGACCGCAGCGATTTGCCCTCGGCGGTTGGTGTCCCGGAAGGGCTGCCCGGGGCAGCATCGGCTATAAGCATCAGGACCATCCATAAGGTGAGAATCGCGGCGGCGGCCGGTTTGCAAAACGGTTCGGATAGACTCATCGGCTCTTTCGGTCTTTCCCGGTCGACGTTCGGTTCGGTCCCGGCCGCCCGGGAGGAGCGGCAGGCCGAGCCGCCGAGGATAAGTTGACGCCTGTCCATATCTCTTGACGGACACAAGTTAAAGAGGAGTTGAGCAGCTGGCCTGCTTTTATATGCCCTTTAGGGTGCAAACGAAACTTATGCCCTTGTGGTATAAGTGTAGGCAAGCCTGATCTGAAAGTCAATTCGGGGCAGGGGCGAACCCTTGCCGTTTGTTACGGGGTACTAGCCGTTGCGGCGGTATATTTCCCAGTTCCAGGATTTCAGTGGGGTTTTACCTGAGAGGGACCGGATCTCGCAGGTAAGATCGGGCAGGCTGAGGATGCCGCAGCTATGATTGAATTTGGTGCTGCCGGGGTTTATCACCAGAGGGTGCCCGAGCTTTTCGGCAAAGAGCTGATGGGTATGGCTTACAATCAGGACATCGGCGGGGAATTCTTCCAGTTCTTTCCGCCACCGGGCCCGTAGTTCGGGCAGAATCACCCCCCTTTCGTCGAGCAGCCTGATTCCGCCGGTCAGCGGCTGGCCGGGGCTGCCATGGACCATGTAGATCCGTTTGCCCTCAATGGTAAACTCCCGGCTGAGGGGCAGGCGGCGGAGAAAACGGGTGACCGGCGTTTCTCCTTGGCCGGAGTGGTCGTCGAGGTACCAGGCGTCGTGGTTGCCCCGGATTATTTCGCAGCCGCTTTCCTTCAGCAGCTCGACGGTCTCTTCGAGCTCGTCGCCGTAGCCGGCCAGGTCGCCGGCGCAGAGGGTCATCGCCACCTTTTCTGCCCTGAAGATCGCCAGCGCCTCTTTCGCCGGCCCCGGCGTGGCGTGTACATCGCTGAATATGCCGATCCTGGCCGTCATCTTTGCTTCTCCGGTGATCCTTTGTTTAAAACGCAGTCCATATTATCCGGGCTCTTCTCGAGCGCTCACGGATTCAGGGTACTATAAATGATGGTCCGCTAGCGGCAGGAAGTCAACCGGATTGCAGGGGACAAAAGCCTTGCTCTCTTCGAAGCGGCGCCAGTCGAATTGTTCGATTGGATAGCCGGAGGCCAGCCAGGCGGTGGAGATATGGAGGTGGCCCGGGCAGCTTTCGTTACCCGGGGCGATCTTTCCCAGACCGCCGGTTGCCGGGAGAAGTTTGCCTGTTTCAAGATCGCCGGCCGGCAGCAGATGGGCATAGAAGCCGAACAGGGTCAGACCCCGCCGGTTGGTGATCTCGTGCCTGACGATGACGGTGCGGCCCATGAAGTCGGCGATCGTTCCGGCCAGCCGGCCGGGATGGAGGGGCGGGACTACGATGCCGCTTCCCAGCCGGCACTCCCGGCCCGACCGGTCAAGATAGGATGCCAGATCGACTCCTTCGTGGCCTTTCGGGCGCAGGGTCCGGTTATCCCACCATTTGCGGCGGTCGCCGTAGGCCATGCCCGGTTTGAACAGCCATTTACCGAAGCCGGAAACGGTGGTCCGGTTCAAGGCAATCAGATTGGCGGTGAAGGCTGATTCTTCTAACGAATAAAACAAAATTCCTCACTAAGCCGTCACGGATTCAGTGGTTGTAAAACCCACAGGCACCAGCGCTCGGAGCGCTTTCTTTCAAGCATCCTGATCCGGCGCGGCGGCAGGGCGGCCAGGAGTTCTTCCTCCATGGGCGGGACGAAACCGGCGACGATGTAAAGCTTCGCCCGCCAGAACGAGGGGGTGTCGAACAACCCGGCCAGCAGGGTGTGGTAGAGGTTGGCAACCACCAGGTCGACGCCGGTGTCGGGCGGGTCGTTCCGGAGATCGCCGCAACGGACTTCAATCATTTCCTGATGGCCGTTCAGGTCGACATTTTTTTCGGCCACTTCGCAGGCCAGGGGGTTGTTGTCGATCGCGGTGATTCGGTCCAGACCGAGATGAGCCGCGGTAATGGAGAGCAGGCCGGTGCCGGCCCCGAGATCGAGCATGGTGCGAGGGGCATATTCCGGTTTGCGGCAGTACTCGATCAAGGTCTCCAGGCAGAGCCGGGTTGACGGATGAAAGCCGGTGCCGAAGATCACGCTCGGATCGAGGACGATCTCCGCTTTCTCCGGTTCCCAGATCGGCGCGATCGCGATATCGGCCACCGTGAACGGTTCGATCCGCTGGCCCGCCTCCCAGTCGGCATAGTCGAGTTCGGCCTGATAGATCACCAGGCAGCCGTGCTCACGGCACAAGTTCTCGATCAGTTTGTCCTTGGAGCGATGGAAGAAGAGAATCGGGTTGCCGTCCTCGACCCAGTTGCCGATCAGGTCGGGATCGTTCAGGGGCGGCAGGTCGGCCGCGTCCAAGTGGTAGACGTAAAGTTTTTCATAGCGGGTATATGGGGAACGGAGCATCGAGATCCTCACTTGCCGAGCCGTGAAATAGATCCTGAATCCGTGACGGCTTCGTGGTGAATTTCACTTATCAGTTTGTAATTACATTAATATAATCGTTTTCCATGGATTGCCAGGGTTCACCCCGCCGCCCTGCGGAAGGTCGCCCGATAACGGATTCAGGTAGATGGCTCCGGCATCGATAAACAAAGCAAATCAAGCGATTAATCCAAGTTAGTGGCTCTATATGAAACTCAGCTACAACTTCTTGATTCCCGCTAAAAACATGCGGGAATGACGCCCCGGCGTATTAAATGTCATTCCGGCATGCTGTAAGCCGGAATCCAGTACCCATCAACGGAGCACGGGAAAATCGAATTTTTAGCTGAGTCTGATTTATAGCCATAATCAAGTTAGAAGACGTTATTCAGGCGGCGGGTTTGTAACCGTTCATCGGGGCGGTCGCCAAAGTACCCAAAACCGCCGAACTGTAACCGTTCAGCAGTGGTGCGGATTTGGACAAGCGGACCGGCGCCGCGTACCTCGTGTACGTAAGCCGGGCCGATCGTCCGAAGATGTGGTGCTGCTGAACGGTTACGCGGGTTTAATGAACTTGCCATGACCAAGTCGCTATGGTAACTTCGATTGCTAATCAAATCAATAGGATAAAGGATCGGCAGCCGCCTCCTGTCCATTTTCCAAAAGGATAAACTCGGGCGGCGGAGCACTAATTCGGGATATGGCTTTAATAAATTACCTCAGAGCTGTTTTGGTGCTGGCAGTGGTGGTGCCGGTAAGTACCCTGATCACGATTTTCTGGGTGGTTATCGGTATTTTATTGTTCCGGGTTTCGACTAGCCGGATCAAGGCGGCGCCGCGCTGGTGGAGCAGGGTGATCGCCCGTTCCTTCGGAGTAAAAGTCGAGGTCGAGGGGTTGGAGAACCTGGATCCCGGCCGGCCCTATATCCTCGCCGTCAACCACCAGAGCCAGTTCGATATCTTCGCCCTGGACGGGTACCTGATGGTGGATTTCCGCTGGATGGCCAAAAAGGAGCTCTTCCGGATTCCCCTGGTCGGCTGGGGCATGCGTCTGGCCGGCAGCATCCCCATCGACCGCTCACACGGCAGGCAGGCCATGAAAAGTCTGGCCGAGGCGGCCGAGCGGATCGCTGCCGGCACTTCGGTGGTGATCTTTCCGGAAGGGACCCGGACCCGCGACGGCAACTTGCAGCCCTTTAAATCAGGGGGGATGTATCTGGCGATCAAATCGGGGGTGGATGTCGCGCCGGTGGCCCTGGTCGGCGGCTATGACGTCCTGCCCAAGGGAAGATTTTTGCCCAGGCCGGGCCGGATCATGATCAGGGTGGGCCGGCCGGTTTCAAGCCGGGACTTCAGTCAGAAACAGAAGCAGGCCCTGGCCGATCTTCTCCATGACCGGGTGGCGGCTTTGATAGACCTGAATCCGTGACGGCCTAGTGGATTGATTCACGATATGTGATTGTTCTTACGTAAAATACAGACAGTGATCCGTGGCGGCTGGAATGCACTCGCCGCCCTGCGGGGCGCCCGATAACGGCGCATCTGCGCCCCGCAGGAAGTGCCCTTGGGGTGCGGCGTTGGCAACTCGTTGATATACCATCAGTATTATCAACATCGTTGCCGCCTTGCATCTGCACCGTTCTCGAACGCTCACGGATTCAGGATAGAAGAAGCGGGGCCGGTCAAGTTTCGATAAATTCGAGGCGCACTTCGGTCGAATCCATGACCACGGTCATTCCCACCGGCAGACTTAAATTCCTGGCGCCGTGGCCCACCGGAAAATTACCCCAGAGCGGTATATTGCCCCTGGCAAGTTGCCGCGCCCGTTTCCAGATCTGCCCCGCCCAATGGTCCCACCGTTCATCGTCTTCGCTGAAGGTCCCTAGAATCAGACCGTTCAGGCGGCTCATTCTGCCCGAAACCTGAAGTTGGGTCAGCATCCGGTCGATCTTGTAGACCGGCTCCCCGGTATCTTCGATAAAGAGAATTGCCCCATCCCATCGTGGTTCGTAGGGGGTGCCGAGCAGATGGCAGAGGCTGGCGAGATTGCCGCCGATTAAGCGGCCCCCGGCCTGGCCGCCGGTCAGGATCCGCAACTCCGGAGGTGAAATCGGCCGGGGTGGGCCGGTCAGGATTTCGATAAACGATTGCCGGGAGGCCTGGTCGCTGGCGGCCAGGGTGGTGAGCACCGGGGTGTGGTAGGTGACCAGCCCGGTGCGGCGCTGGATTTCGTTCAGCAGAATGGTGATGTCGCTGAAGCCTGCCAGAATCTTCGGGTTTTCACGGAAGCGGGCCGTGTCGAGATAGGGCAGAAGGCGCAAGACTCCGTAACCGCCCCGTACCGCCAGCACCGCCCCCACTTCGGGATCGTTCCACATCCCGGTGAGCTGCCCGGCCCGTTCCCTGTCGCTGCCGGCCAGGTAGTCATCCCCGCTCAGCTCGGCCGGCAGCTTGACCTTGAATCCCGCCTCCTCAAGTATGGCAATGCCGCTTCGGACCTTGGCGTGGTCGCGGATCGGCCCGGCCGGGGTGACCAGGCCGATGGTCGCCCCGGGCTTCAGGCGCGGCGGGATAATGATCGGTTCAGCTGTTTCGTGCATGGAGCAGGCGCAGTCCTTCCAGAGTCAGCATCGGTTCCACCGCTTCGATGGAGGGGGCGTGGGGGGCGATCAAGGCTGCCATGCCGCCGGTGGCGATAACCTTGGGCTTTTCCGGGGTCATCTCCTCGCGTATCCTGCTGATCAGTTCTTCGACCAGACCGCCGTAGCCGAACAGGACTCCCGACCTGATCGCCTCGATGGTGTTTTTGCCGATGGCCTTCGCTGGGGCAACGGTGATATCGACCCGCGGCAGTTTGGCGGTTTTCCGGCCCAGGGCGTCAAGGGAGATCGACAGGCCGGGGGTGATAATGCCGCCCAGATACTCGCCCTTCCGGGAAACGCAGTCGAAGGTGATCGCCGTGCCGAAATCGACGATGATCAAGGCGGCGGCATACTTGTCGAAGGCGGCCACCG
>JAWOIQ010000124.1:0-37872 GCA_046484585.1 Desulfurivibrionaceae bacterium | reverse complement strand
GTGACATTCTCGACCCGCTTGGTATCAAGTTCGGAGATATGGACCAGGCCGTCGGTACCGGGCATAATCTCGACGAAGGCGCCGAAATCGACGACTTTCTGGACTGTGCCGGTATAAACCTTGCCGATCTCGGCCTCCTCGGTAATCGCCTTGATCTTATCGGTAACTTCATCGCCGACCCTGCCGTCAGGGGCAAAGATGCTGACCTTACCGGAATCCTCTACGTCGATCTTGACGCCGTATTCGGCACTGAGCCCCTTGATAACCTTGCCGCCGGGACCGATCAGGTCGCGAATCTTGTCCGGATTAATCTGCAGACTGAAGATTTTCGGCGCGTGCTCGGGCAGTTCCGCCCGATGGGTACCGATGCCCTCGCTCATTTTGTCGAGGATATGCAGACGCCCGTCCCGGGCCTGGCTAAGGGCCTGGCCCATGATCTCCTTGGAGACCCCGGCAATCTTAATGTCCATTTGCAGGGCGGTGATCCCCTCCGCGGTACCGGTTACCTTGAAGTCCATGTCACCGAGATGATCCTCGTCACCAAGGATATCGGAGAGCACGATGACCTTGTCCTCTTCCTTGATCAAGCCCATGGCCACCCCGGCCACCGGGTTTTTGATCGGGATGCCGGCATCCATCAGCGCCATGCTGCCGCCGCAGACGGTAGCCATTGAAGAGGAACCGTTCGACTCGGTAACCTCGGAAACAATCCGCAGAGTGTAGGGGAATTCCTCGTGATCCGGCAACACCGCTTTGATGGCCCGGGTGGCCAGGGCGCCATGACCGATATCCCGCCGGCTGGGTCCGCGCAGAAAGCGAACTTCCCCGACGCAGTAAGGAGGAAAATTATAATGGAGCATGAAGGGATTGAAATCCATGCCGTAAAGGGACTCAACCCGCTGCTCGTCTTCGCCGCTGCCCAAAGTGGCGGTGACGATGGCCTGGGTCTCGCCCCGGGTAAAGAGGGCGGAACCATGGACCATCGGCAGGGTGCCGACTTCGCAGTTGATCGGGCGGATCTCGTCCATCCGCCGCCCGTCGATCCGGGCATTGTCCTTGACGATCCGATCGCGCATCATCTGCTTATTAAGATCCTTGAAATGCCCCTTGATCTCGGACTCGGATTCGGGGAACTCCTCGGCCAGGGCCGCGACCACCCGCTTCTGCAGTTCCTTCTGGGCCGCGCCGCGCGCCATTTTGTCAACGGTGGTGATCACCTGCACCATGTCAGCGGCGGCAACCTCGGAAACCCGCTTACGGAGCTCCTCGTTGACCGGTTTGGGCTCGACCTTCATCTTCGCCTTGCCGACCGCCTCGCGCAGCTCTTCCTGAATTTGGAGAATCGGCTGCAGACTCTCGTGGCCGAAGAAAATGCCGGCCAAAACCTCTTCCTCGGAAAGGCTGTCGGTACCGCCCTCAACCATAACCACCGCCTCTTTGGAACCGGCGACGATCAGATCCATCCGGGAATCAACAAGTTGGTCCTGGGTGGGGTTTAAAACGTACTCGCCGTCGATATAACCGACCCTGACCCCGGCGATCGGTCCCTGGAAAGGGATGTCCGAGATGCCCAGGGCGCAGGAGGCGCCGATCATGGCCAGCATATCCGGGTCGTTGAGTTTATCGGCCGAAAGAACCGTCCCGATAATCTGGGTCTCATTCTGGTAGCCTTCGGCAAACAGCGGCCGCAGCGGTCGATCAATAAAACGGCAGGTCAAGGTCTCCTTTTCGGTAGGCCTCCCGATTTCCCGGCGGAAAAAGCTGCCCGGAATGCGGCCCACCGCGTAAAAACGCTCCTGATATTCAACGGTCAAGGGCAGAAAATCTACGTTCAGATTAGGTTCCTTGGCGGCAGTAGCGGTAACCAGTACCACGGTGTCACCGTAAGTCACCACAACCGCACCTCCGGCCTGTTTAGCGATCTTACCGGTTTCTATGGCGAGTTTCCGTCCGCCTATTTCTACTTCCACTTTCTTATACATTCAATCTCCTTGACAGTTATTGGCCGGAAATAGGCACAACGCCCGTGTTTCATTTTGATCAGACGACCCCATTGTCAACCGATCCCACAAGCCGGCAATAACCGAATTTACGTAACCAGTCACGGGATAAGCCGCCCATGATTGGCCAATCTCACATCTGGTAAGCGATTACAGGAAGCAAGGCACCGACCTGCTATGTGTACTGGTGTACATGAGCAGGCCGATAACACAGCAGAGGCACCCTGTGATCGCTTACGAATTTACTTCCTGATCCCGAGCTCGCTGATTACGGCCCGATATCTCTCAATGTCCTTTTTTTTCAGGTATTTGAGCAAACTCTTGCGTTGCCCGACCATCTTCAGAAGTCCGCGCCTTGAATGGTGGTCTTTCTTGTGGCTCTTGAAGTGCTCAGTCAGATAAGTTATCCGGTTGGTTAACAAGGCGACCTGGACCTCGGGGGAACCGGTATCTTTTTCATGTTTGCCGAATTTACCAACGATTTCTTTTTTGTTTTCTGCATTAAGTGTCACGACTTACTTCCTCCAAAAGGATTATTTATTCAGGAAATCATAGCCTTCCAGCCATCGATTCCTACTTGCTGCACTTATTTAATGAACTTTTAAAAAGTCTCGGCCGGCTGCTAAAAAAATGGCGACGCTATCTTATTTTAAAGGGCAAACCGGGCCTCAAACTCCTCCACGGTTAACCTGTTGTCCAGAAGGGCCTCTCTAGCCCGGATCGGTTCGAGAAGTTCGGCGCCGGCAACCGCACCCGCGACAGAGAAAAAACCACTGCCCACCCGGCGCAAGGCGGTCAGATGGGCTCCGCAACCAAGCTTATCGCCGATATCGGCGGCCAGGGTCCGCACATAGGTGCCTTTGCCGCAAGAGACCCTGATCGTAATCCTGTCAGGGCCGAGGTCCAGGCATTCCAAGGCAGAAATCGTAATCAACCGGGGCTGCCGCTCTACTTCGATACCCTTGCGGGCATAGTGATAAAGGGGCTTGCCCTTATGCTTCAAAGCCGAATAAATAGGCGGCATCTGAAGCTGCTCACCGAGAAAGCCGGCAAGGCAGGCCTCTACCCGGGCCGGGGTAATATCTACTGTCGGGCGCTCCGCAACAATCTCTCCTTCAGGATCCTGAGTCGAAGTCTCGACGCCGAGCCGCATAGTGGCCTCATAGATCTTTTCGCCGTCCATCAACCGCGAGATCAACCTGGTGGCCGGCCGGCCGGAACATATTATCAGCAGACCGGTCGCAAAAGGGTCGAGGGTACCGGCATGACCGGTCTTCTTGATCTTCAAGGCCCTCCGGACCAGTTGCACCATCCTGAACGACGAGGGTCCGGCCGGTTTATCAATCGTAAAGATCCCCGATTCCATGGGGCTCGTTTTTCCAGGTTGTTCCGACATAAATAAAAATCAAAGCTCCAGCCGACGCCAGACCGGCATTTCCGGACTCAAAGGGGTGCGACCAGTTTCTCCAATTTCTGCAATAACTCCCTGCTGACCTTCGCCCGGTCTCCGTCGACAATTTTAAAGCCGGCCGCGTTACGATGCCCGCCGCCGCCGAATTCAACGGCCACGGCGGCAACGTCGCAATCATCACCCTTGGAGCGCAAGCTCACTGAAATGACGTTGTTTCGGGTTTCTTTAATAAAGGCGGCCACCCGCGCCGAAGCCAGGGAGCGCGGGTAGTTGACGAAACTTTCCGTATCGGCCGCCACCGTCCCGGTTTCGCTGAACATCTCCGGGGTCACGGTGATAAGGGCGATCCGGCCATCAGCGTGGACCTCCAGGGAATCAAGGACCAGCTTCAATAGCCGCAGGCGGTTGATTGTAAAATTATCGAAAAGTCGGCCGGCGACATCCGAGGGCTTAACGCCCCGGTTGACCAATTCGGCCGCCACCCGAAAAGTATCGGAGGTGGTCGACGAGTACATAAAGGAACCGGTATCGGAAACCATGGCGGCATACAGGCAGTAGGCCGCATCGTAGGGGATTTCCACGCCCAGGGGTACCATCAGATCGTAGACCATCTCACCGGTCGAAGCCCGGTCCGGATCGACCCACTGAAGATCACCGAAAAGCTTGTGTCCGGCATGATGATCGATCATGATCACCCGTTCAGCCGTCAACAACTGCTCGGCGCCCTTTCCCAACCGCTGCGCATCCGCGCAATCCAGGCTGACAACGCAGTCAAACCCGGAGATATCCGGCAGCGAGTGGCGCAGCTTCTCGCAACCCGGCAGAAAATCATAAAGATGCCCGACCTCTTCCTCGCTGTAGAAAAAAACCTCCTTGCCGAGCGTCTCCAGACATTCCCCCAGGGCAAGCTGCGAACCCAGAGCATCGCCATCCGGATAAATGTGCGAGGCAACCAGAACTCTCTTCGCCGCTCGCAGGGTACTCAGAATTTCATTCGGTACCGGAATCATCTTCTTCGGCAATCTCTCGGAATATTTTATCCATTTCGGCCATGCGCTCGCCGGCCAGATCGTGCTGGAACTCAAGGTTCGGCACATAGCGCATGCCCATCACTTTGGCCAGATGAGTCCGCATAAAGCCTTTGGCACTGTTCAGGCCGGCCAGCACCTCTTTGACATCCTCATCCAGGCAGCTGAAATAAATCCAGGCCCGGCGCAGATCGGGAGTAACCTTCACCTGGGTAATTGTGACATTGTAGAGCCGCGGATCCTTGATTTTCCGCATCAACAGCAGAGCGACTTCCTGCTTTATACTGTCACCGACCCGGGCCGGTCGCCGCCCCTCTTGCCGGCCGCCCAGCTCGGGGAGAGCGAACCTTGGTCGTGATTTTTTAGCGGTCATCTCTCTACAGGACCCCGGCAACCTCTTTCATAAAGAAGGCCTCGATAATATCACCGACCTTGATATCGTTATATTTTTCCAGGCTGATTCCGCACTCGAAACCGGATTTAACATCTTTTACATCATCCTTGAAGCGCCGCAGTGAATCGATCCGGCCGGTGTAGACCACTACCCCGTCACGAACCAGCCGCACCTGAGCCTTCCGGTCAATATGACCACTGGTCACATAACAGCCGGCAATGGTCCCGGCCTTGGGATGGGTGAAGATATCCCTGACCTCGGCGGCACCGATGGAGTCTTCCTCGAAGGTCGGCTCCAGCAGGCCGGTCATCGCCAGGCGGATATCATCCAGGGCATGATAGATAACATCGTAGAAACGTATATCAACATTTTCGTTCTTGGCCAGTTCCCTGGCCTTGGGTGTCGGTCTGACGTTAAAACCGAAAACAAGGGCCTGGGAAGCGGCGGCCAGCAGAATGTCGGATTCAATCACAGCACCGGTGCCGCTGTGTATGATCTTCACCTTGACCTCGGAGGTGCTGAGATTTTCAATGGCGGTGCTGAAAGCTTCCAAGGTACCCTGAACATCGGCCCGCAAAACGACACGCAACTCTTTTATCTCACCCTCCTCCAGATGTTCAAAGAGGTTATCCAGGGAAATTTTGGTGGTGGTGGCCAGTTCCTTTTCCCGATGCTTGATCTGGCGCTGACTGCTGATGGTACGGGCCATTTTCTCGTCCGGTACGACGATGAATTCATCGCCGGCCCGGGGCACTCCGCTCAGACCGTGAATCTCGATCGGCATGGAAGGCCCGGCCGTATCGATATCCTCACCCCTGTCATTATGCATTGCCCGGACCCGGCCGTAATGCTCACCTACCACGAAGCAATCGCCGATTTTGGCGGTACCCTGCTTGATCAGGATGGTAGCCACCGCACCGCGGCCTTTATGGAGATGCGCTTCAACAACCCAGCCCGTGGCCTTACGATCGGGATCGGCTTTCAGCTCCAGCATTTCAGCCTGCAAGGCAATCTGGTCCATCAATTCATCGATGCCGATACCTTCCGTGGCCGAAGTTTCACAGTAGATAGTATGACCGCCCCACTCTTCCGGAGCAAGATCATATTCGGCCAATTCGCCCTTGACCCGGTCGGGATTGGCGTTTTCCTTGTCAATCTTGTTTATCGCCACCACGATGGGAACCCCGGCGGCCTTGGCGTGATTGATGGCCTCGCGAGTCTGATCCATGACGCCGTCGTCGGCCGCCACCACCAGTACCACGAGATCGGTGACCTGGGCGCCACGAGAGCGCATCTCGGTAAAGGCTTCATGACCCGGGGTGTCAAGAAAAATCACCTCGCCGTGGACCGATCTGACGTGATGGGCTCCAATATGCTGGGTAATCCCTCCCGCCTCGCCGGCAGCCACATCGGTTTTACGGATAGCGTCCAGGATCGAGGTCTTACCGTGATCGACATGGCCCATTACTGTGACCACCGGAGGCCTGGCAATTTCTTCTCCGCCAGCATAGCTTTCTTCAAGATTGATAACGCTCTGCTCCTCGGTAACCCCCTGTTCCACTTCAAAGCCGAAATCGCTGGCCACAAGGGTGGCGGTATCGACATCAAGAGTCTGATTGACGGTGGCCATTATTCCTAATTTCATCAGGCTGGCGATCAACTCATTGGCCTTCACCCCCATCCGGTGGGCCAGGTCCCCGACCGAGATGGACTCAAAGACCTTAATCCGCTTCTTGATGGCCCTGGTCTCGGCGGCCGGCTCATTGGCCCGCTGCTTGCTCTTCTTGCCGCCGCGCCGACCCCGGCCGCCCATGCGGAGATTACCGGCCAGTCGACCGCCAAAGGCGTCAACATCTTCCATATCGACGGCAACCCGCCCTTTTTTGCGCCCCCCGGTTTTCTTGAGGCGCTCCCGGGATGGTTCCGGTGAAAATTTCACATACCGTTTGCCTTTCTTGCCGCCCTCTTCCCCCTTAAATTCGGGTTTGGCCGGATCGGAGGTATCAACCCCGGGCTTCCCGCCGGTTTTGGCGGGGGGCTTGCCTTTTTTCTCGCTTTTCTTGGGCCGGGGCGGTCTCGGCTTTTCTTCCGGGATGATGATAGCCGCCTTCTTGATTACCCTGGCCAGGCCGCCCGATCGTTTCGGAGCGACGGGCTCTGCCTCCGCTTCCGGCTCAGCCGGGGGCGCCTCGGCAGCTTCAGCCTCGCTGGGCTCCTCCACCTTTTCGGGGACGACCTCTTCCTCTACCGCTTCCTGGCCGGCCTCGCTTTTTTCTTCGGCCGCCTCCGCGGCGGTTTCCGGCGCGGAAACTTCTTCGTCACTCTCCGGTACCGAAACAGGGGCTGCTACCTCATCGGAAATCACCGGCTCCTCGGCGACTTTTTCCTTCTCCGGTTCTTTGCCGGTCGCCTCAACTGCTTCGGCCACGGGCTCGATGGGCTCCACGATTTCCGGAGCAGGAGCGCTTTCTTCCGCCGGAACCTTTTTGGTACGCCGCCTGATTATGGTGGTCTTACCCTTGGATTGAATCCTGGTCCGCTCGGTCTTGGTCTCGATCAATCCAAGTTTCTGGCGCACTTCATCGGCATCAGCCTCCTCAAGAGAAGAGCTGTGGGATTTCACATCGTAGCCCATGTCTATCAGCTTCTCCGCAAGTTCCTTGCCTTCTATTCCGGCTTCTTTCGCCAATGTATAAACTCTGACCTTAGCCATTATTCACTCCCGAACCAAACAACCCGCCTGCCTCAGACTTCCCATCAAGGTAAAGGCAGAAATTATCAGGTTAACATTCATTATCCAAAGATTAATTAAAAACAATTGACGTCATCCTAGCGGTACTCATCAATCAGACGCTCAACTAAACCGCAGTCAGCCTTCCCAATCCGCAAGGCTTTCAGTATCTTGCCCTTTCGCTTGACAAAGAGCTTCAAACACGCAGCCCGCCGGCAACAATAAACGCCCCGGCCGGGCAGTTTTTTGCCGGGATCGATTTCCACCTGTCCCGCTCCGGCAAACCCGAAACGAAGCAGTTCTTTTTGCATAAACCTTCCGCGGCAAGCAAGGCAGGTCCGAACCGGCCCCTCGGCCCGTTCAGTCAGCCGCCTCACCTTCATCGCCAACACCAGCCGATTCCGCATCCCGCAATACAGCAAGCAATTCATCCTTGGTCTTCTTGCTGACTCCGGTAATCCCGGCGGCCGCACACAGCTCTCGAAGTTCGGCATTGGTCTTGCCGGTCAGATCGACACTCTCTTCGCCCTGCTCCTCCTCCACAGCCTCCCGCTCTTCCTCGGCCGCTTCTTCCCTGCTGGGAGCGGGAACTGCCGCAGCCGCCTTAATCAACGACTTAGCGGTCTCTTCGTCAAATAGCTCCAACTCCATGAGCTCAGCGACACTACTTCCGGCCAGGAGGGCGCTCGAAGTGATATCGGCATAATAGAGTTTCTCGGCCAGTTTGTCGTCGACACCCGCAACCGCAAGCAGGGATTGGTAATCGTCATCCAGGGACATCGCGTATTTCTGTTCGCCCTTGACATCTATGTTCCAGCCCAACAGCTTGGAGGCCAACCTGACATTCTGCCCCTGGCGGCCGATAGCAAGGGACAACTGATCGTCCGGGGCCACGACCAGAAGAGTCTTCCGGGCCTCATCGACAACTACCAGGGAAATCTGAGCCGGGGCCAGCGCGTTCGAAACGAAACGGGCCGGATCGGGACTCCACGGCACGATATCGATCTTCTCACCCTGAAGTTCCTGAACCACATTCTGCACCCTGGAGCCCTTCATGCCCACACAAGCGCCAACCGGGTCTACGTCGGATTCAGAGGAGGAAACCGCGATCTTGGCCCTTGAGCCGGGTTCCCGGACAACCCCCATTATTTTAACCACCCCTTCGGCGATCTCCGGGACCTCTTCGGCGAAGAGTTGGGCCAGAAAATCATCCACGGTTCGGCTCAGAACCAATGGGGACTCCCTGGTGGTATGCTTTACTTCCAGAAGATAGGCCCTGATCCGGTCCCCCGGACGATAGGATCTTCTGGGCATTTGCTGGCTGGCCGGCAATACCGCATCGGTCCGGCCGAGATTGACGATGATGCTGCCCCGTTCAAAGCGCTGCACGATTCCATTGACGATTTCGCCTTCCCGCCCCTTGTACATCTCGTAAATAACATCGCTTTCAGCATCCTTCATCTTCTGGATGATGACTTGTTTAGCGGATTGAGCGGCAACCCGGCCCAGTTCGGCGACATTTTCCATCTTCGAACCGATATCATCACCGAGCTCGACTTCAGGGTCCAAGGCCTGGGCCTCATCAAGGGAAATTTCGATCTGATCGTCTTCGACCTTATCAACGACGGTGCGAAACTGGAATAATTCGATTTCACCAAGTTCCTCGTTGAACCTGACCTCCATATCGCGGCGCTGCCCGAATTTTTTTCTGGCCGCCTGCATTACCGCCTCTTCCAGGCTCTCGATAAGCTGGTTTTTATCAATCCCTTTATCTCTGCTGATCTGGTCAACAATTCTGCTCAACTCAGAAAACATAATCTATCTCCAAAAAAACGTTTGTCATTCCGGATATACCCTTTCCGAAGATGCGACTCGCCTAGTAGTATAGCGAGGTTTAAAATTCAATTACAAGTTTTGCCTTTTTGATCGAAGCAAAAGGGACCAGCTTGCGACAACCTTCCGATTCAATGGCCACTTCATCGTTTTCAACTTCACCGATCAGGCCGACTAGCGCTTCGGGCTGATCGACAAGGACAATCCTGACCTTCTTGCCCTTAAACCTGACAAAATCCCGCTCATTCCGTAAACGCCAATCGAGACCGGGGGAAGTAACTTCCAGCCTGAAGGCCTGATCGATCGGATCCTCCACTTCAAGCAGATGAGCAACCTCGCGGCTGACTCGGGCGCAATCATCAATTCCGATTCCGGATTCTTGATAGATGACGATCCGTAAAATCTGGCCATGCTGCTCCCGGTTGAACTGAACTTCCACCAGTTCATAACCGAGATCATCGACAACCGGTTCAATCAGCGCGGTAACAGCCTGCACAACCGGGTTTTGGTTATCCGTACCAAAGTCTGACATAATCCTGAATCCGTGACGGCTCCGTGGAAAATTTCACTTATCAGTTTGTAATTGCATCAAATAATCGTTTTTTCCTGGGTCACCATGATTCACCCCGCCGCCCTGCGGGGCGCCCGATAACAGCGCATCTGCCGCGTTGGCAACTCGTTGATATACCATCAGTATTATCAACATCGTTGCCGTCTTGCACCTGCACCGTCCTCGAACGCTCACGGATTCAGGATAATATAAAAAAAAAAGCGGGCAACCAGCCCACTTTCCCTTTACAAGAAAAGATTTTCAAACGGCCGCGCCCAAGCGCAACCAACCGCCGGCAACCGGCCGACAAAACCGGTCGTGGACAATATATCGCCCACAGCCCGGTAACATCACCCCGGACAACCCCGCAAAAAAGCTGGAGCGGGAAACGGGATTCGAACCCGCGGCACCAAGCTTGGGAAGCTTGTACTCTACCAACTGAGCTATTCCCGCATCAAGACGACAATATACTGAATAATGCTGATATGTCAAGGGGGATAAAAAGAGAGGGTGCGGCCACAGAGAAGCGCATTGCCACAGGATTACAGGAGGTTATGAAATTTACATCCAAATCGGGGAACAACCGAAGAGCCGGAAAAGGCAAGCGGGCGCAAGGCTCTGAAGCTGCTTACTTACTGCTCTGCCCACCTACCGGTGTTCAAGGTCCCGGCCGGGGAGCCGGGCGGGGTCTCGATCCCCGGGCTGGCCCGATGCGGCGCAGAGCCGGTGCCGCTCATCTTCCGCGCCGCGGACGGTTAACTTAAAGGATGTTGCGAACCGCTTCGGCGGCAAGCTCCAGGATGGTATTAGGCGCAACCCCCATGAAGATAATAACCGCCACCAGCAGAACGCCGACGAGTTTCACCAACCCGTCAACCTGGATCGTTTCAACATCATCCGAGTCGGAACAGTAGGAAACCCGAACCACTGACAGGTAATAGTAGATGGAGATCGCCGTATTAAGCGCCGCCATGACGACCAGAGCCAGGTGCCCGGCTTGCAGCGCCCCGGCCAGCAGCATAAACTTACCCATAAATCCGACAAAGGGCGGAATTCCGGCCAGGGCGAACATAGCCACCGCCAGAATCGCTGCCATCAGGGGGGCTCGCCGGGATAATCCGCTGAGATCTTCCACCAGCAGATTTTCCCCTTGCCGGGCGACATTGCAGATGACCAGGAAGGCGGCGAGATTCATGACCAGATACCCGATCACATAATAGACGGAGGTCGCGTAGCCGGACTCTTTGAAGATCAGAACCCCGAGCATCAGGTAGCCGGCATGGGCGATCCCGGAAAAGCCCAACATCCTTTTCAGGTCCTTTTGCACCAAGGCCAACAGGTTGCCATAGAACATCGAGACCACTGCCAGGACCGCAATCAGTGAGCCCGCCGCCTGACCGTCAGGTAAATACAAAGCCGCCCCCCGAATAATCAAGGCCACCGCCGCCAGCTTGGGAACCGAAGCGATGAAGGCCGTGGTCTCGTTGGAGGCGCCCTGATAAACGTCCGGCAGCCAGAAATGAAAAGGGAAAAGGCCGAGTTTGAAGAAAAATCCGGCCAGCACCATGGTGATCCCGATGACAGCCGCCGGCTGCATCCCGATGCCATGCAGTTTCGGAAGCAACTCCGCCAGATAGGTGGTGCCGGTCAGGCCGAACAGATAACTCATGCCAAAAAGCATGATGCCGGTGGCCATAACCCCGAAAATCACGTATTTAGCGGCGGATTCCATCTGAATTCTGGTACCGGTCCGCTCGTCGCGCATCGGCACCAGGAGATAAAGAGCGAATGAGGAAAGCTCCAGGGCCACAAAGAGCGACAGTAACTCGACACAGCTGACCACCATCATCAAACCGAGGGTACTCAACAACAGGAACAGATAATATTCGGGCTTGATCTTTTCATCAACCCCTCGAAGATCTTGGCCGAGAAGAACCACTACCCCGAAGCCGGTGACCACCAGCAACTTGAAAAGCTGGGAAAAAAGATCGACCTTGTAGGCCGCGAAAAAAAGTTCCCCTTCACTGAAAAAGGTAGCCGCGGTCAGGAGAATGGCGCCGACGGCGATCAACCCGGCCCAGAACCTGGCACCCCTGCCGCTTCCGTCCATAACCGAGATCAGGAACAGGATCAGGCTTCCGAGTAACACCCATATTTCGGGGATAAACAACATGCTTTCCATTTTTCACCTTCTCAAATATTTCAGCAGTTCCCGACCGGCACTCGTCGGTCGCGAAATGAAAACCGACGCGATAACAAACTACGTAACCGATCACGGGATAAGCCACCCAGGATTAGCCAATCTCCCAGCCGGTAAGCGATTACAGGGTGCCGGAGATGCAATGCATCGGCCTGCGATGTGTACTGATGTACATGAGCAGGACGATAGCACAGCAGATTCGGTACCCTGTGATCGCTTACCAAACTACGGCAGCATCAGTCTGGCCAGATCCACCGGAGCATCGACCATCGCTCCGTTAACCTGGTTGAGCAGATGAGTGACACTGACGTGCATCACTTCGATAAAGGGCTCCGGTGACAGACCGATCCAGAAAACAAAAATCAACAGGGGCGCCAAGGTGACGCATTCGCGAAAGTTCAAATCAAGCAACCCCGCATGGTCTGGATTGTCAGTGCCGCCCCAGACCACCTTCTGAAGCATCCGCAGCATATAAGCGGCGGCGAGCACCGCTCCGGGGATGGCACAGGCGGCGATGATTTTATATTTGGTAAAGGCGCCGACCAGGATCATAAACTCGCCGACAAAGGAATTGGTCCCGGGAAAGGCCAGCGACGACAGCGAAAAGAAGGCCAGAAACGTCACATACCAGGGCATGAATTTCCCTACCCCGGCCGCATCGGCCAGCTCGCGGCTGTGGGTGCGCTCATAGATCATGCCCACACAGAGAAAAAGGGCGCCGGTGGTGACGCCGTGATTGATCATCTGGAGGATCGCCCCTTCAACGCCGAACTTGTTAAGGGCGAAGATTCCCAGGGTGACAAAGCCCATATGCCCGACACTGGAATAAGCGATCAGTTTCTTCATGTCGCGCTGGGCCAGGGCCGTAAAACCGCCGTAGAGGATGCCGGCCACCGACAGCCAGAGGATATAGGGCACAAAAGTGATTGTTGCCTCCGGGGTGATCGGCAGGCAAAAACGCAAAAACCCGTAGGTTCCCATCTTCAGGAGAATGCTGGCCAGAATCACGCTGCCGGCGGTGGGCGCCTCGACATGGGCGGCCGGCAGCCAGGTATGGAAGGGGAACATCGGCACCTTAATGGCAAAGGCCAGGAAGAAGGCCAAGAAAACCAGAATCTCAAAGAGATACGAGTATTCCTGCCCCATCATCTCCGGAATAAAGAAGGAACCGTTCTGCAGGTAAAGGGCGATAATCGCCACCAGCAGCAATACCGAGCCCGCCAGGGTGTAGAGAAAGAATTTGGTGGAGGCATAAACCTTGCGGGGGCCGCCCCAGATCGCGATCATTAAATACATCGGGATCAGCATCGCTTCCCACAATATATAGAACAGGACAAAATCAAGGGCGACGAAAACCCCGATCATCGAAGTTTCCATGATCAAGAGGCAGGCCATGAATTCCCGGACCCGCTTCCGGATGTATGACCATGAGCCCAGCACGCAGAGGGGCATGATCAGGGTGGTCATCAGAACCAGGAGCAGGCTGATCCCGTCAATCCCCAGGGTGTAGTTGATGTCCCAGGCGGGAATCCAGGCATGATGTTCAGCAAACTGATATTTGGCCGTGGTCAGGTCAAAACCGAAATAAAGGGGCAGCGAACATAGGGCCGTGGCGAGGGTCACCAAAAGACTCCAGATCTTGGCAAAATGATCATTGCCGATCAAAAACAGGCCCAGAGCCCCTGCCAGTGGCAAAAAAATCAGAATACTCAGAAAGGGCATGACCCCGTCTTTTATGATCAGAACATCATCCATTTTTTTCCCCAGATGACTTGGATTAACTCAACACGTAGACAATAAGGATAACCGCCGACACCGAAGCGGCGAGCAAAATACCATTCTGCAGGCGGCCGCTCTGCAAAGGACGGCCAGCGCCGCCCACTCCCCGCACTCCCCGGGCAATGCCATCGACCACGCCGTCTATGCCATGCCAGTCGAACCAGGACCAGAACCGGGATACGGTCATCAGCGGAATCAGGCCGAGATACCGATAGGCTTCGCTGACCCCGTTATCAACGGTCTGAATCGGCTTGCAGGAGAGCCACTGAAAGCCGCGCCCCCCCATGCGATAAAACCAGTCCATGTCGATACTGATAGTCGGCTCCGGCTTGAGTTTTTTGAGGAGCAGGAAAAAACCGAGGGCCGTAAACAGGAGGATCTGCAAACTCTCCGAGACATGATAGGAGCTGTACACCACTCCGGCGTAGTGCCAGGCCTCCTCCTGGAACGGCAGCATGTTGTAGAGGTAGGGCACATAACAGCCGATGAAAATGCAGAAAAAAGCGGCGATGCCCATGGCCCACTGCATATTGGCGGGCGGATCGGCGGCCTTCTCCCAGGTCTCCTTGCTGCAGTTGTTCTTGCCGAACCAGATAAAATAAGGAACCTTGAGCCCGGTATGGAGAAAGGTACCCGCCGAAGCCAGGGTCAGCAGGAAAGCGGCCCAGTAGAGATGCTCCTCGAAACCGGCGGCGACGATCATCGACTTGCTGACAAAACCGCTGAACAGCGGGAAGGCCGAGATCGACAAGCCGCCGATCAGGGTAAAGATAAAGGCCCGGGGCATCTTCTTGTAGAGACCGCCCAGTTCGGTGAACTTGCTCTTGCCGGTCATGTAGAGCACCGAACCGCAGCCCATGAACAACAAGCCCTTGTAGAGGATATGGGCAAAGGCATGGGCAACCGAGCCATTGATGGCCATGGCGGTGCCGATCCCGACCCCGGCAACCATATAGCCGACCTGACTGACAATATGATAGGCCAGCAGGCGCCGGCAATCGTTCTCCAGAACCGCGTAAACCACACCGTACAGGGCCATGATCACCCCGAGGGGCAATAGAATATCCATGCCAGCGCAACTCCTGGCCAGGGCATAGATCGCGGTCTTGGTGGTGAAGGCGCACATGAAAACCGCGCCGGTAACGGTTGCTTCGCCGTAGGCGTCGGGCAGCCAGGCATGCAGCGGCGGTACCGCCGCGTTCAGGATGAAGCCGACCATGATCAGAAAAGTGGGGAGCGAGACGTTGGCGATGTCATCCAGGCTGAAACCGGGGTTACCGCCGGCCGCATCGGCCAGCAGGTTGAAGGAGATATCGCCGCCGGTCGCCTTGTACCGCAAAATAATGCCGGCCAGCAGGACCAGGCCGCCAAAGGTGTGAACCAGAAGATAACGATAACCGGTAGCCAGCGACTGCGGTCGCCGCCGGAACCAGACCAGAAAGACCGAGGCAAAGGCCATCAATTCCCAGAACAGGAAAAGGACCAGATAATCGCCGGCGAAAATCACCCCCAGGGAACCGGCCACATAAAGCCAGGCCGCGATATGCTGGGCGTCTTCCTCGACATGCAGACCGTAAATGGTGCCGATCACGCACATCAGGGTCATGATATACGCAAAGACCTTGCTGAGCTGGTCAACCCGGCCAAAGGTCAACTGCCAGTCCATGAAATGCACGGTGGCGAAGACCCCGGACTCCATGAAAAAGGTAACCCCGAAAGCGAGGCAGGGCACCGCGATCAGAAAAATTTTTCGCAGGGGGCCCCTTTGCACGAAAGGCAGAATGAAGGCCCCCAGGATCAGGAGCAGGGCCGGGTGGACCCAGAGATCACTTATCATAATAATCCTCCGGGGCCATGATGGTGAACTTGCCGCCGAACCAATGAACGTGGCCGAACCATTTGGAGAGCAGGATAATCAAAACACAGGCGGCAAACCCGAAAATCGCCCAGAAAAAGGGCCAGTGCTCCGGGGCGGTGTGGGCAAAGTGCTCCTTGTCGACAAAGATTATATCCCAGGCCACCAGGAGGGCCAAGCCCACATAACTCAACCTGATCACGGTCGTGAGCCGGTTGCGTAAAAAATCAATCAGTTGGACAATCATCCCGTCACCGCCTTGACAAAGTGCATGATAAAATCCGGATAGATCCCGATCACCACCGAAATCACCGCCGCCAGCATCAATGGGATCAACATGGCCAGGGGCGCCTCCCGAATCCCTTCAAAACTTTCCCCGGCCGGTCGTTTGCCGAAAAAAGCCTTATAGGTGACCGGAGCGAAATAACCGACATTCAAGAGGGTACTGGTCAACAGAATCAGAATGATGCCGATGTAGTGCGCCTCCATCTCCAGGGCGCCCATCAACAGCTTCCACTTGGTGACAAAACCGGCCACCGGCGGCACCCCGATCATGCTCAGGGAGGCGATCGCGAAAGCCGCGAAGGTGAAGGGCATGGTCCGGCCCAGCCCGGACATCTCGGAGATATTCTTTTTATGGGCCGCCACATAGATGGCGCCGGCGCAGAAGAACAGGGTGATTTTGGCAAAGGCGTGATTGGCGATATGGACCAGGCCTCCCTGAATGCCGCTGGTGGTAAGGAGGGCGACCCCGAGAATAATGTAGGAGAGCTGGCTGACCGTCGAGTAGGCCAGTCGCGCTTTGAGATTGTCCTTGCTCAGGGCGATGACCGAAGCGGTCAGAATGGTGAAGGAGACAAAGTAGGCGGTCGGAATTCCCAGGTTGAGGGCCTCCATGGTGCTGGTTCCGAAGACATAGAGCATCACCCGGGTGGTGGAGAACACTCCGACCTTTACCACCGCGACGGCATGGAGCAGGGCGCTGACCGGAGTCGGGGCCACCATCGCCGAGGGCAGCCAGTTATGGAGAGGCATGATCCCGGATTTGGCAAAGCCCAGCAGGCAGAAGATGTAAAGCATCGTGACCAGGGCGGAGTTGACATCGGCCGGGAAGATCCCGGTGCTGATATTATTGGCGAAATCGAGGGTGCCGGTCAGCACATAGATCAGGATCATGGCCGGCAGCAAGAGCCCCTTGGCGGTGGTGGTCAGATAGATGATGTACTTGCGGGCCCCGCTGTAGGACTCGCCGTCCTGATGATGGGCGACCAGCGGATAGGTGCAGACACTGACGATTTCGTAAAAAAGGTACATCGTAAAAAGGTTGTCGGAAAAAGCCACCCCGATCGCCCCGAACAGGGCCAGGGCGAAACAGGCATTAAACCTGGTCTGGGCGTGCTCCTTCAGGCCGCGCATATAGCCCATCGAATAAAATACGGCCAGGATCCACAGGAAGGAGGCGACCACGGCGAAGATCATTGAAAAGGCGTCGGCCCTCAGGGTTACGGAGAGCCCGGGCAGGATGTTAAAAAGATTATAGACCAGCCGATTACCGGCCAGAACCTCGGGAACCATCGAGATAATCAGACCGAACATGATAACCGAGGCCGCGAAAGAGACGCCCTCCCGCAGGTTTGGATATCTGGCGCAGCGCATCACCACCAAAGAACCGATCAGCGGGGTCAGCAGGGCATATAAAAGTTTACAGGATACTATTTCCATGGGCCATTTTCCTCTATCTGATTAGCCTTGCAGGCTGGCAACATCCTCGGTGTCGATCGATTTGTAATTGCGATAAACGGCGATGATGATGCTCAGGGCAATGGCCGCCTCGGCCGCGGCGATTCCCATAATGAACAGGGTGAAGATCTGGCCGGTTGTGGGGTCCGGGGCCAGAAAGCGGCTGAAGGCCATAAAGTTAAGCGAGGCGGCGGCCAGAATAAGTTCGGAGGAAATCAACATGCCGATCATGGTGCGCTGATAGAGCATCCCGAAGATCCCGATCCCAAAAAGCAGGGCTGCGATCACCAGATAAACCTCCAGGAAGTTACTTAAATTCAGGATGCTCATGATTTACCCCTTCCGCCCCGGGCCAGGACCAGGGAACCGATAATGGCCAGCAACAGCACCAGGGAGATCAGTTCGAAGACCATGCCGTAGTTGGTGATTAAAGCGTGGCCGATATCCGTGACCGAACCGGTGTTAACCTTGGCCGCGGCCGCGGGCCACATGGTATTGATGCCGAGCAGGGCCAGCCCCCAGAAGAGCAGCGCCCCTACCCCGAAACTGACCGGAGCGGCGATCGCGCTCCGGCGCCCGACTTTTTGCTCGTCGCCGGGATCGGCCAGCATAATGGCGAAGACGATGGTTACGCAAACGGCCCCGACGTAGATCAGCATTTCCATAACCGCCACAAAGGGGCTGAGCAGAAAGTAATAGAGCCCGGCCACCCCGATAAAACAGATGGCGAGGCCGGCAACCGCACGGGGCAGCCGGTGCGAACCTACGGCGATCAGCGCACCGCCGACGGTGACCGCGACGATAAACAGGAAAACGAGGCCGGCGAGACCTTCCGCAGTGAACAGGGATATCATCCGCTTTTTTCCTCAAGTCTTTTTTTCAGGTCGAATATATAGGCATCCTTCCGGGGTCCGGCGAGATTGTAATCCCTGGAGAAGGTGATGGCGTCGAATTTACAGCTTTCGACGCAAAGTCCGCAGAGACTGCACGTGGTAAAGTTGAGAATATAGCCGGTCAGCACCTTTTTCTTGCCACCCTCCGGCTTCTCTCCGGTCAAACTTATACAATTACTCGGACAAGCCTTCTGGCACATCCCGCAGACCACGCATTTGGGCGCCCCGGTCTCCTCGTCGCCGACCAGTTCTATATGGCCGCGAAAGCGCGGCGGCATCACCAGGGTCTCATGGGGATACTGGACGGTGACCACCGGCTTGACCATATACTTGAAGGTAATGCCGAGCCCCACGAACAGGCTTTTAGTGCCGCCAAACAGTTCTCTAAAGTATCCACTCATTTCATGACGCTCCGGTAATAAGGGGCCAGACCTTGATCATGGCGCCGGTCAGCAGCAGGATAAGCAGCGAGATCGGGATCAGGATTTTCCAGGAGAGATTGAGCAGCCCCCAGAGGGTGGTCCGGGGATAGGTCCAGCGGATCCACATCACGCAGAAAATCAGGAAATAGACCTTGGCCAGAAACCAGAAAACGCCCCAAAGCCCCTGGTCGGACAATAATTCGAAAGGACTCTGCCAGCCGCCCAGGAAAAGGATGACGGCCAGACTGCAGCCGATGATGATGTTGGCATACTCACCCATGAAAAAGACCCCGAAACCCATGCCGGAATATTCGGTATGGAAGCCGGCGATCAGCTCGCTTTCGGCCTCGCCCAGATCGAACGGGGCCCGATTGGTCTCGGCCAGGGCGCAGACAAAAAAGATCAGGAAGGCGAAGGGCATCAGGGGGTTGGCGAAGAAATGCCAGTTCAAGATCCCCCCGCCCTGCTGGATCACCATCTCATTCAGATTCATGGTGCGGGTAAGCATGATCATGGTGACCACGGTGATCAGCATCGGGATCTCGTAGGCGACGTTCTGGGAGACGGCCCGGGCCGCGGAGATCACCGCGTATTTATTGTTCGACCCCCACCCTCCAAGCAACAGCCCCATAACATTGACCGAGGCAAAGGCAAAGATCATCAAGAGACCGATGTCGATATTTCTGGCCACCAGATTTTCGCTGAAGGGGATGGTCACAAAGGACATCACCGCCGGGACCAGGACCAGAAGCGGCGCCACCTTGAACAACAGGGGATCCACCCCCTTCGGAACCAGGAGCTGTTTGGACATCAACTTGATGCCGTCGGCCAGCGGCTGCAGCAGTCCGAAGGGTCCGACTTCCTTGGGTCCGATCCTGCCTTGGATATGGCCCGCGACCTTCCGTTCCAGCCAGACCAGATAGGCGGCGTTCAGGGCGACAAACGCGATGATCCCGACCAGGAAGGCCAGCACACGCCACGGTTCTGTTAAAGTCATCAGTCCTCTCCTTACCTGTCGATCTCGGGGATGACCAGGTCCAGACTGCCCATCAGGGCAAGGGCGTCGGGCAGGAGCAGACCCCGGCTGGCCTCGCCGTAAAGGCTCAGATTGGAAAAGGTCGGCGACCGCAGTTTCATCCGGTACGGGGTGTTGGTGCCGTCGCTGACGATTCGGATCCCGAAGGTGCCCCGGGCCGCCTCGACCGCGCTGTAATAATCACCCGCCGCCGGTTTCAGGATTTTCGGAGCCTTTTCGGCCATCACCGGTCCCTCCGGCAATTTATCCAGGGCCTGCTCGACAATCCGCAGGCACTGATCGATCTCATCCATGCGGACCATGTAGCGGGCCATGGAATCTCCCTCGGAATAAACGGGAACATCGAAATCCAACTCCGGATAGATCGAATACGGCTCGTTTTTGCGAACATCGTAATCAACCCCGGAGCCGCGCAGAACCGGGCCGGTGGCCCCGTATTTCCGGCACATCTCGGCAGACAGCACCCCGACATCCTTAAGACGGTTGATCAGGATAATGTTCTTGGTGACCAGATTATGATAGTCGGGCAGCCGCTTGCGCAGCCTTTTGATAAAAGCGCGGGTACCGGTGATAAAAGCATCGTCGACGTCGTTACAGAGTCCGCCGAAGCGGTAGTAGCAGAAGGTCAGCCGGGAACCGGTTACCGACTCCAGCAGATCAAGGATATGCTCCCGATCGTCGAAGGCATAAAGCAGCGGTGTAAAGCCGCCCAGGTCGAGGACAAAGGCCCCGAACCAGAGAAGATGGCTGGCGATGCGGTTCAGCTCGACGGTAATGACCCGAAGGTATTCGGCCCGTTCCGGCACTTCCAACCCCATGGCCTGTTCGACCACCTTCACGTAACCGTGGTTGTAGGAAAGCGCGCCCAGATAGTCCAACCGGGCCGTATTCGGCATGAACTGGACCCAGGTCCGGTTCTCCCCCATCTTTTCATGCATCCGGTGCACATAGCCGAGCACCGGTTCGGCGTCAACGATGTATTCGCCGTCCATGGTCAGCTTGACCCGCAGGACGCCGTGGGTAGCGGGGTGCTGGGGACCCAGATTGAGTACGAAGGTTTCCTGATTCGGGCTGCGGGCTAGATCATTCATGCCTTGAAGTCCTTGCGAAGGGGATGGAAGTCGGCATCTTCAGGAAGCAACAGAGGGGAGAGGTCGTGGTGTCCCGTGAAGATGATTCCGAAGAAATCATGGGTCTCGCGTTCATGCCAGTCGGCCCCTGGAATCAGGCGGGAAACGGTGGGAAGCTCGGGTTTGGCCCGATCCAGGCGGCAGCGCACCACGACCCGGCAAAGCTTGCCATCGGTCCGGTTGTAGTCGTAGACCACTTCCATTTTATCAGCGGGGGCATCGGAACCGGCCTCCCCCTCGGCCTCGGCGGCTTCAGGGTTCTGCTCATTAACTGAAACCGGATCCGGTTGATTGCCGACCGGGGTCTTGCCCAGCCAGTCCACTCCGGTAATCGCTTCCAGAAAGAAACCAAGCCGATCCAGAAGCTCGGCCGCGTCGACGACCCGGTCCGGTCCGACTTCCACATCAAGATGATAGCCCTTGACCTTATAGTCGGTCTCGATCAGGGCCAGCGGTGCAAGAGACGCAAATTCACTTTTCAACTCGCTTAACATGTTCAAACGGCCTCCACACGGGGCCATCGCCGATGACCGGTAACCTTTTCTTCAAGTTCGAGAATTCCCTCGATCAGGGCCTCGGGCCGGGGCGGGCAGCCGGGAATGAAGACATCCACCGGGAACAGCTTGTCCGCGCCTTCGACAATGCCGTACTGACCTTCGAAGACGAAGGGACCGCCGGAGATGGCGCAGTTGCCCATCGCAATCACCCATTTGGGCTCCGGCATCTGATCGTAAAGAGTCTGCACGGCGGGGGCCATTTTTTTACTGATGGTTCCGGCGACGATCATCACATCGCACTGCCGGGGAGAGGGGCGGAAGACCTCGGCGCCGAACCGGGCCAGGTCAAAACGGGACGCGCCGGTTGCCATCATTTCAATGGCACAGCAGGCCAGGCCGAAGGTCATCGGCCACAACGAATTAGCCCGGCCGAGGGCGAGCAGCTTATCGAGGGGCGCGAACTTGATTATTGCTGACTGTAGACTTTCCTTCCCCACTTGAACACTCCCTTTTTCCACGCATAGATCACGGCCAGCGACAAAACGCCGACAAAGATAACCAGCTCGACGAAATCGCGGATCAGATATCCGTCGTTATAAGCCATGGCCACCGGAAACAGAAACAAGATATCGACAGCAAAGGCAAGAAACATCAGGGCATAGAGATAGTAGACGATGCCGAAGCGAATCCAGGCGGTGCCGATGGGCTCCATGCCGCACTCAATGATCTGATCGGTTTTATTTCTGGTATTTCTGGTGTAGCGGGGGGCAATGAGGAAGGAGATGACAAAGGGGCCGACAGCAAAGGCTAGGCCGCCCAGGAAAAAAGCGGCGACATAGAGAAGATCGGTTAAAGCTTGTTGTCCCACGATGACGCCTCCCTTAAGAGGTTGAAGACTTGATTAATCTGTCTACAGTAGCTGATCGTGAAAACCCGGCTTTGATGTCGGGATTCCGGGCGGAAAATCAATACCCCGCCAGAATGTGAATTGCATTTTTTTATCGCACCGGGCAAGCCTTGTCAAGGAAATACTGAACTGTCATTCAGTTTGGAAAACCTTTACACCCTTGGGAAAACAGCACATTGTGGCAGTCGTCAACTTATCTTTTCACGGCCGAGTCCGGCCAGCAAGCGACTGTGGATATTATCAAAACCGCCATTTGAAAGAACCGCCGCGACATCTCCCTCGGAGGTATTGGTCAGCAGAAAATCTATTATCTCCTCGGTCGTGGAAAAATAATGGGCGGGAATTTTCCGGGCGTGCAGAGCGGCAACCAGCTCCTTGGCGGAGAATAACTTCTCGACCGCAATGTCTGTCAGGGGTTCCGGCTCCCTGATCAGGACCAGATCGGCGTCGCTGAAGCAGTCGGGATAGACATCCTGAAAGATTCGCCGCCGGCTGGAGTTGGTTCTGGGCTCGAAGACCACGATCAACCGCCGCCCCCGATACATCATGCGCAGGGCGGCCACGGTCTCCCGGACCTCGGTGGGATGGTGGGCGAAATCATCGATAACCGTCACCCCCGCAGCGACTCCGCGAACCTCCTGACGCCTCTTCACCCCGCCGAAGCCGGCGAGCCCCCGGCCGATCAATTCACTGTCCAGGCCGAGCCGATCCGCCACCGCAATCACCGCCAGACTGTTCAAGGCGTTATGAATTCCCGGCAGGATATTGGTGAACTCCCCGTAGGATTGACCGTTTTTCAGAACCTCGAAGCTGGTCCGGGCCGGGCCGACCTCTACCCCGGCCAGGCGCCAATCGCATCGTTCGGTGCGTCCGTAGCCGACTACCTGGCAAGTTGCCCCGGCGACCACTTCCCGGACCACCGGATCATCGAGACAGGCGACCAGACAGCCGTCGGCAGGCATAATTTCAACCAGACGCCTGAATGATTTTTTGATCGCCTCAAGGTCGGCGTAGATATCGGCATGATCGAACTCGATCCCGGTAATGACGGCGACAACCGGCCGGTAATGAAGGAACTTGGGACCCTTGTCGAAAAAGGCGGTGTCGTATTCGTCGCCCTCGACGACGAAGTAGCGGTCCCCGCCGAGATTAAAATTGCGGTCGAACTTTCGGACCAGGCCGCCGATCATGAAACCCGGCTCCAGACCGGCGTCATGGAGCAGGGAGGCGAGGATGGATGAAGTGGTGGTCTTGCCGTGGGTGCCGGTAATCACCAGGGATTCGCGGCTGCCGATAAAGAAATGGGCCAGAGCCTGGGGCATCGAGACATAGGGGATCCCGAGTTCGGCCAGGGCAGCCGCCTCGGGGTTGTCGCGCCTGATCACGTTGCCGACTACCACCAGGTCCGGACGGGGTGCGAGGTTGGCCGGCCCGTAACCTTCAAAAACCTCAATCTGGTTAGCAGCCAGGAAATCGCTCATAGGCGGATAGACCTGCTGGTCGGAACCCGCAACCGCGAATCCGGCCTTCTTCAACATGCCGGCCAGAGCGCCAACCCCGGTGCCGCATATCCCCATGAGATGGATACGTTCTATTTTTTTCGGAAAGATGTTTAAGGCGGGGTCGAGCTCATTCATGGATTATCTTCGGATCATCAGCGGACGGAATCACGCACCGAGCGGTAGATGTCCTTGAAGGTTTCGTCGAAATTGGCGGGGGAGAGGCGACCAACCTCAATGAACTTGACAACTACCTCCTTGGCCACCTTCAGGATGGTGTCGTCCGAGACCGGTCTGGGAGGGGGGGGCTGCTTTTGATCTGCTGTTTTTATCGCCATATCAAATATGAAAATGCCCCTGCGGCGAAAGAAGGCCAATTCTTATTTAAATCCACAGGGGCCAACCTTATCGAAAAAAACCGTCGAGGCCCTTCCCGAAAGGATTTTTTATTAAATTTGGTGGAGCTAAGCGGGATCGAACCGCTGACCTCTTGAATGCCATTCAAGCGCTCTCCCAGCTGAGCTATAGCCCCACAACAAACCGACAGGACCGCTGAGTGGCCGCGCCGTCGTTCGCCGGAATTAACTACCATGCCCCCCTTGGGCTGTCAAGATTTTTCTAAAGAGCGGGGCCAGCCATTTCCCTTGCCAAGCAATATATAGTCTGGTATTGTTTCCCCGTTTAAGATATGTAAGCGTAATTCATAAAGAATTTTAAGATAATCCCACCTTTACACAAAGAGGAACGTTTCTCCATGTTCTTTCCATTTGACTCGCTTTTCGGCTGGCTCTCCAACGACCTGGCCATCGATCTCGGCACCGCCAACACCCTGGTTTTCGCCAAAGGCAAAGGTATCGTACTCAGAGAGCCTTCCGTGGTGGCGGTGCGCCAGGACGGAAGGGGCAACAAGGTCCTGGCCGTGGGCAAGGAAGCCAAAAAGATGCTGGGCCGCACCCCCGGCAACATCCTTGCCATCCGCCCGATCCGGGACGGGGTCATCGCCGATTTCGAAGTCACCGAGGCGATGCTCAGATACTTCATCAACAAAGTCCACAACCGGCGCACCCTTGTCCACCCCCGCATCATCATCAGCGTTCCTTCCGGGATCACCCAGGTCGAGCGCCGGGCGGTTCGGGAATCGGCCGAATCGGCCGGGGCCAGAGAGGTATACCTGATCGACGAGCCGATGGCCGCGGCGATAGGCGCCGGACTGCCGATCACCGAACCCACCGCCAACATGGTCGTCGACATCGGCGGCGGCACTACCGAACTGGCGGTGATCTCCCTGGCCGGCATCGTCTATTCCAGCTCGGTGCGGGTGGCCGGCGACAAGATGGATGAAGCCATCCTTCATTACATTAAACGAAAACACAACATGGCCATCGGCGAACACACCGCCGAACAGATCAAGATCATCGTCGGCGATGTCATGCCGGAAACGCCATACACCACCATGGAAATCAAGGGGCGGGATCTGATCAGCGGCGTACCCAAAACCCTCACCATCGATTCCGGTGAAATAAAGGCCGCCATCTCCGAGCAGATCGATGCCATTGTCGAAGCGGTAAAAATGGCCCTCGAAATTACCCCGCCGGAGTTGTCCGCCGATATTGTCGACCGGGGCATCGTTCTGACCGGCGGCGGCGCTCTGCTCAAGAATCTGGACAAACGGCTGCGGGAAGAGACCGGCCTGCCGATCATTGTTGCCGATGACCCGCTGTCCTCGGTGGTCATGGGCTCGGGCAAGGCGCTCGAAAACATCAATGAGCTGAAAGAGGTCATGACCAATTTCTAAAGAACCTCCTCCAAGGGGACCTCTGTCGCCCGCGGATGTCCCCGCGCCCCTGCTGTTTGACAATCAACCACCACGGTGGCCCCCCCTGCCGGGACGACCTAATCTTTTTAAGTAAAGCGCATGCAGGTCCGCCTTAAATGAGAAAAAGAAGTAAGCGAACCCGCCCTATCCGACAATTCCTGGTTATCTCGACCTGCGTGGTTCTGTTCGGGGTCCTGGCCCTCTCCTTTATGGGCCGCAAGGAACTCACCCTGCCCCACCGGCTGATCTTCGACATTCTGGGCACGGCCCAGTCCGGGGTCACCGGGATAATCAATTACGGCCTCGACATCCGGAACGACTACATCGACCTTATCGGGGTCAAGAAGGAGAACGCCCGGCTCAGGGAGGAGATCAAAAGACATCAGGCGCTGACCGTCGACTACCGCGAGGCCCTGGCCACCAATGTCCGTCTCCGAAAACTCCTGGATTTCAAGGAACAAATACCCCAACCGACCATCACGGCCAGAATCATCGGCCGCGATCCGTCCCAGTGGTTCAAGACCTTCAGCATCGATCGCAGTATCAGCGACGGGGTCGGCAAGGGCATGCCGGTGGTCACCGTCGAGGGGGTGGTCGGACAGATCCTTGACGGCGGCAATCACCGGGCCAAGGTCCTCCAGGCCATCGACCCGAACAGCGCCATCGAGGTGCTGATCCAGGACACCCGGACCCAGGGAATCATCAAAGGCACCGGCGACAGCTACCGGCTTCATTATGTTTTGAGAAACAATAAAATAAATCCCGGCGACCTGCTGATCACCTCCGGCCTCGGCGGGGTATTCCCGAAAGGACTGCCTGTGGGCAGAGTCTCTTCCGTGGTCAGCAAGCGGCGCGGTATGTTCCTGGACATTGAGGTTGAACCGATGGTTGATTTCTCAAAACTCGAAAATGTCATCGTTATCATGAAATCGAACCAGCTCACCGAATAACCAACCAGCCCATGTTCTTGACGGTTTTAATCATACTCGGCGCTTGCCTGCTCATCGTCCAGACCACTGTTTTGGCGCGGATGCCCCCGTGGCTCGGCAATCCCGACCTCCTCTTTCTGCTGGTCCTCTTTGTCGCGGTTAAAGTCGATACCTTCCGGGGCATTATCCTGGTGATGATCTACGGTCTGATGATGGACATCTTTTCCGGCTTTGTGCCCGGTCTTTATCCGGCCGTATATCTGGGCCTTTTTCTGACAATCCGCTATGCATCCAGCCACGTGATAATCGATGAACCGGTCCATCTGCCGCCGCTGGCCGCCGCCTCCTATCTGTTCTGCAGCGGCGCCATCTTCCTTTATATGTCGGTCTTCAATCCCGGCACCGACATTCTCTGGTCCTGGCGAGATCTGCTGCTGCACATGTTCATCCTGGCCATCCTCGCCCTGCCCTCCTTCCATGTTCTGGGCCGAATCGTAGCCCGGCTCGCCACCGACAGGCGGCGCATCTTTTCAACAGGGAAAGGCGGCAACAGGTTTATTTCATGAAACAAGAACGCTCCCCTTCCTACATGCAGAGAACCATCACCCGGATCAACAAGCTCGACGAGGCAGAGCTCTTCCTCCTCAAAAAGCGGCTGACCGCCGCCACCGCCGTCGTCCTGGTCCTGGCCTTCGTGATTATTGTCCGCCTCTGGTTCCTTCAGGTCCACAAGGGTTACGAATTCGAAGAGAAGTCCAAGGTGAACCGGATCAGGGCATTGCGGATCGTCGCGCCCCGGGGCAATATCTTCGACCGGGAAAAGCGGTTACTGGTTACCAACCGGCCCAGTTTCAACGTGATCTGGACCAGGGAGGACACCCCTGATCCGGATCAGGTCATCAAGCGGCTCTCGAAAATCATCGGCGACGACATCACCACCATCCTTGACCGGATCAGGGCGGGGGAAGACACCCCCAAATACATGCCCCTGCTCCTCAAAGAAGACATCGACTGGCGCACCTTGGTCTACATCGAAAACAACCATTTCAACCTGCCCGGAGTCCGCATCGAGGTAGTCCCGGCCCGGGAGTACCTCTACGACAACCTTGCTTCCCACATGATCGGCTATCTCGGCGAAATCAATCAGCCGGAACTGGAAAAAAGTCTGCGGGGCGAGTATGAAGGCGGCGACCGGATCGGCAAGCAGGGCCTGGAAAAACTCTTCGAGAAAGAACTGCGCGGCGAAAAGGGCATCCTGATGGTCGAAGTGGACGCCCGGGGCTTCGAGAAAAAGCAGCTGGCCAAGAAGGAACCGCTCACCGGCAACGACATCAGGCTTACCATCGACGCCGATCTGCAGGCAGCCGCCGAAAAGGCCCTGACAGGAAAGGCGGGAGCCGTGGTGGCGACGGAGGTCGACACCGGCCGGCTCCTGGTTCTGGCCAGCTCGCCGCCCCTCGAACTCAACGAATTCGTCGGCGGCATTTCCCGGACGGCCTGGCAGGCGATGCTCACCGATCCGCTCAACCCTCTGCCCAACAAGGCAATCCAGGGACAATATCCGCCCGCCTCGGTCTACAAGATGGTCACCGCCCTGGCCGGGCTCGGCGAAGGGATCATCACCCCGGATACCGTCTTCGATTGCCGGGGCTCGCTCCGGCTGGGCAGCCGGGACTATCGCTGCTGGAAAAAAAGCGGCCACGGCAAGGTCGGCCTGGACCGAGCCCTGGCCGAATCATGCGATGTCTACTTTTACAAGATCGGCCTGGAACTGGGCGTCGACAGTCTGGCCGCCTATGCCGACAACCTGGGGCTCGGTCACAAAACCGGCATCAATCTCGAACATGAAAAAAATGGGCTGATCCCGACCGCGGCCTGGAAACGGCGGATCTACCGGGAATCCTGGCAGCCCGGCGAAACTTTGTCTATCGTAATCGGGCAGGGCTTCAATCTGACCACGCCGCTCCAGATCAATACGATGACCGCCGCCGTCGCCAACGGCGGCATCATCTACCAGCCCCAGTTCATCGAGGAAATTATCGACCCTGACGGCAAGGCGATTCAGGAGTTTTCTCCGATCAGAAACGGAGAATTCAAAGGCAGGGAGGCCAACCTGGAGCTGATCCGACGGGGTTTGGTCTCGGCGGTTAACAATTCCAAAGGCACCGGCGGAGAGGCCCGCCTTGACGAAATCACCGTCGCCGGCAAGACCGGCACCGCCCAGGTTGTCCGCCTTTCCCATATCGAGGATATTGATGACGAGGAGCTGATTCCCTACAAGATGCGGGACCACGCCTGGTTCACCGCCTTCGCGCCGGCCGAAAAACCGGAGATCGCCGTCACCGTCCTGGTCGAACACGGCCTCCATGGCGGCTCTACCGCGGCACCCATTGCCAAACAGGTGTTGCTGGAATACTTTAACCTGACCGACGCCTCGAAAGAGCGCCGCCAACCGGAGCAACCGTAAATGTTCAGATTCGATCGGAGACTGCTGCTCAACTTCGACTGGACCCTTCTGATCACCGTCCTGATCGTCGCGGCCATGGGCCTGGCCAACCTGTACAGTGCCACTTACTCCGCGGAGGCAGGCGCCTCATCCTACTTTCTCAGGCAGTTCTACTTTTACGTGTTCGGCGCCGGCCTGATCCTGGTAATAATCAGCGTCGATTACCGGATCCTGCTCACCCTGAACTATCCGATCTATATCATCACCGTGGTCCTCTTGTGCATAGCCCTGTTGTTCGGAGATTCGGTGGCCCATACCCAGCGCTGGATCGACCTGGGCTTTTTCAGGCTGCAACCGTCGGAACTGGCCAAACTTGCCCTGATCATTAACCTGGCCAGCTACTATTACCGCAAGGATACCGGCAAGGGCTTCACCTTGAAAGAGCTGATCGCCCCAATCCTCCTGACCGGCCTGCCTTTCCTGCTGATTCTCAAACAACCCGACCTCGGCACCGCCCTGATGCTGATCACGATTTTTGTCTCGATGACCCTGTTCGTCAAACTGAAGGTGCGAACCGTGGTCACCATGGCCTCGGCGATTATCTGCCTGATGCCGATCGGCTGGTTTTACATGCTCAAACCCTACCAGAAACAGCGGATCCTCACCCTGTTCAACCCGGAACTGGATCCCCACGGCAGCGGCTACCATATCATCCAGTCGAAGATCGCGGTGGGCAGCGGCCTGATGTTCGGCAAGGGTTATCTGCAAGGCACCCAGGTCCACTTAAAATTTCTGCCGGAAAAGCACACCGACTTCGCCTTCTCGGTCTGGGCCGAGGAGTGGGGCTTTATCGGTTCGCTCTTCTTTCTGGCCTGCTATTTCTTCTTGATCCTCCTGGCCCTGAAGGCCGCCGGCTCCGCCCGGGACAAGTTCGGGGTCCTGCTCTGCTTCGGCATCGCCTCCCTGCTCTTCTGGCAGGCCTTTATCAATCTGGGCATGTTGCTGGGCCTCTTGCCGGTAGTCGGGATGCCCCTGCCCTTCTTCAGCTACGGCGGCTCGTCTCTGATAACCACCCTTCTAGGCCTCGGCATCGTCTTCAACATCGGGATGCGCCGCTATATGACCTCAAATCAATGATTTGCAAAATGGGCAGGCGCAAAGCCGACCTCCAGCCCGGAATCCGTAAAGCTTACTCCTAAACCCCTCACTCTCACTCCTCACTCCTCACTCCTCACTCCTGGCTCCTGGCTCCTGGCTCCTGGCTCCTGGCTCCTGGCTCCTGGCTAAACAAACCGCAAACCATGGACTTTTTCATGAAATTGTCGATAATATCTGAGATAATTGGATAAAAAGGTCCGCGGCTGCGGCGCCGATATTTCATCGGCAAGACCGAACTCCAGGACCAGCCGGTCATTATCCGAAAAATAAAGGAAATAATTCCCAATGTCTAAAAACATCACGCCACTTCTCCTTCTTCTGCTTTTATTGAACACCCTGCTTGCCTGCGACCTTGGCGATCTTCGGCTGGTCGCGCAGTTCAACAGGATTCATGGCCTGGAATCCGGTGACCGGATCATTTACCGCGATAAATATATCGGGGATGTCGAGGAGATAACCAGAAGCGCCCAGGGTCATTACCTGGTCGAACTGGATGTCGATGCCGACCACAAAGAACAGCTTACCGTCTATTCGATATTCTATATCGACAATGACCCCGACCACCCGGAACGACAGGCGGTATTCACCGAACAGAAAAAAAGCGGCGGCATCCTGCTCACCGACGGCAGCGTGGTCGCGGGCCTGGACCATCCGCCCCATCTGCGGAATATGCTGGACGAACTAAAGCGGAAAACAGAGGAGCTGGCCGACGAACTGGCCGGGAAGCTCGGCCGAGCCAGGGACACTTACGAACGGCAGTCGCCGAAAGTGGCCCAACAGTTCGAAGAATCACTTGCCGTGATCGAGAGGCAATTGCGGGACCTTGAAAAGACGATACGTACCGCCCCGAACAGCGAAGAAGCCCGGAATCTCAAAAGGAATCTCGACAAGCTGGTCACTGACCTGGAAAGCTCCCTGGAACAGGTCAAGACCCTGGTCAGCCGCGACCTCTTAAACAGCTTAAATGAATCCCTGAATAATCTGCAACGGCAGCTCGACGAACTTAACCGGGGGGAGACACCTTCCCCGGAGTCGAAAGACGGCAATGGAGAGGCGGCAACGATTTAGGCCAGGCATCGCCACTGTCGGGCAATTTACCTCCGGCCGGCTTCCCGCAAATTCTCTTTACCTGGAGGAGCCGTAAATGGCATGATTATTTATAAATACACAACAAACAAGGGCAAGCGACGGCAACGTCAAAGCCCCTGTTTGCGAACCTGATAACCGGGACTTTTGACAAACTCGAAACGTCTCGGGATGGCCACTTACCTGGAGGATGAGCCGGAAACCGCCGTTTCGGTCTCTTGCCGGGGGGCTTTTTTGCAAATCAAGAACAGGGAGAACAGTCATGAATGAAAATTGTCCGGAATGTGAGGGAACAGGCAAAATCAGCACCCAGAACTGCGTTAAATGCGGCGGTACCGGCCAGGTCATTATTCATTCGCACCGACACCGGCATGGCCAGACCGAGCATGACCATCCCCATCCCCATCCGGAGGGACACGACCCTGCCGATGAGAATATCAATCACGAGCACGAGCATAGCTGAAACTCGGGCAAGTAGAGCTTTCATGAAAATCAATCTTTACCGGATATTGCTGGCCTCGCTGTTGCTGGCCCTGGGCGCATGCGCCGCTACCCGTCTGCAGGGGGCCTGGATCAACCCGGATTATCAGGGTAATGGTTTTCAAAAAATCCTGATACTTGGACTTTCCGGCAACGAGACCTACCGCAGGGTGTTCGAAAATGCCATGAGCAATGGCTTTAATCGACTGGGAATATCGGCGGAACCCGGCTACTCTCTGTTTCCGGAGCAGAGACCCGACCGAAAGACGATTGCCCGGGAAATATCGGCCCAGGGCTTCGACGCCATGATGATTTCGCAAGTGACCGGCAAAGACACCAGGCAGGTCTATTATCCAGGCGAAACCTATTATCTGCGGGATCCCTATTTTATGCCGCCCCTCCGCCACCGGTATTGGTATGATTATTACTACAGAAGTTATGAGACCGTGCGTGAACCGGGCTACGTCCGCACCTACAAAACAGTCACGGTGCAGAGCAATATCTATGACAGCCAGAACGAAGAACTGATCTGGAGCGCTGTATCCGAGACCGTGGTGGACGGCAACATCGAATCCGCGATCAACTCGCTGGTCGGTACCCTGATCGGCAAACTGGACGAGATGGACCTGCTTCGGCCTTAAGCTGGGCCGCCATCCGGAATCGTTGCAGGAATCGGGCTTCTACAGGAGGTTACACAGTGGAAATTCCGCGAATGACAAAAGAGGAACTGCGGGAAAGGCTTACTGATCCGGCCACGATTATCATCGATGTCCGCAGGGATCAGGATGAGTCCTCATTAAAAATCCCCGGGGCCATAGCCCATAACCCTGACAAGGTGGAGGCATGGGCAAAATATTATCGCAAGGATCAGACCCTGGTCCTTTATTGCTCCTGACCCCATGAAAATACCAGCGCCGGAACGGCGCGGAAATTAAAGGAGTCCGGATTTGAAGACGTCTTCGCCCTCGAAGGCGGCTGGAAGGAATGGAGTGAATCCGACCTGCCCGCCGCACCTCTTTAAAGCTGAAGTTGCGCAGCTTGTCTGCTCGCAGGAAAACTTATGCCCTGTGGGTATAAGCAGGATTTTCAAAGAAGTCCGTCATGATTCTATCGGCAGGAGTGATCGTCTGCCGGTTTGAGGGTCGCTGGCTCTACCTCTTGCTGCGTGCCTATGATTACTGGGATTTTCCAAAGGGCGAAGTGGAGGCGGGAGAGGACCCTTTTGCCGCCGCGCGAAGGGAAGTAACGGAAGAGACCGGACTGGAGAACCTCTCCTTCCCCTGGGGCAGGATATTCAAGGAAAGCGCCCCCTACCGGAACGGAAAAAAGAAGGCCAGATATTATCTCGCCGTGACCGAAGAGTCATCGGTCACCCTTTCCGTGAACCCCGAACTCGGTCGGCCGGAACATCACGAGTTTCGCTGGCTGACAGGCGAGGCCCTGGAAGAGCTCATCCCGGAAAGGTTGCTCCCCGTAATCGAATGGGCCAGGGAAATTGTGGAAAGTTGAATTAACCGGCCAGGGATCGGACCTTCCACCGAATCACAGCGCGCCAGACCAAAGCCAAACCAAAGCGCAGGCAGGCTGAAGCCTTGCGGATAGATCTCCGGACCTTTTTCGCGGAAACCGGCCGATACCTACCTTACAATTGATCATGTTTCCCGCCTTTAATTATGCCGGAGCCGGAGCCAAAGCGGCCAGGGCGGCGGCCAATAGAGCTGCGGCGGCCAGCAGTCCGGCCAGCAGCGGAACACCGAAACCGGCATCCAACATCAGCCCGATCAAGACCGGGGCCACCGCGGTGGCCATGATCACCGCCGCATGCACCACCGAACGGATCGCGCCCAGATGGAGAACCCCGTAACGTTCCGGCCAGATCGCCCCACCGGCGGTAGTCGCCAGGCCGATACTGACCCCGAGCAGTCCCAGATAGCAAAAAGGAACCCAGGGGGCGGCAAATCCCGCCAAGGCCAGCAACCCGCCGGCCATCGGCAGCATCGCCAGGGGCAGGCAACGCCCTCCTCCCAGGCGGTCAACCAGAAAACCTCCGCCCAGGAGAGTACCGAGATGCCCGCCTGCAAAGACGACGAAAGCCCCGGCCAGCAGTTCCAGCGACCAGCCCCGCGCGGTGGCGATCGCCACTTGGTGGAAAAGCAGGGCGGTGACCACAAAGGGGGTCAGCATGGCGGCCGGCAGCAAAAAATAGAAACCATGATCCCGCAAGGCTTCACCCCGGTTGTATTGACGGATTCCACCAGCCCGGCGGCCCTGCCCGGTTGCGGGGGCGGGAGCGCCGCGGACCAGGATCCTGAGCAGGGGTAGAATCATTAACGGCAAAACCAGGCTGGCCGCCAGCCAGGGCAGGCGCCAGCCGCCCAGACCCATCAGCATGATCGCCGCGGCCGGCAGGATCGCCTCGGCCAGGGGAATACCGGCGGCGGCCAGGGCCACGGCCTTGCCGCGACTTGCCGGAAAATAGCGGCCGGCACAGGTCATCCCCAAATGGGAGATCATGCCCTGTCCGCCGAAACGGATCCCGAGAAAACCAAGAGCCAGAATCAGCGGTCCGCCGGCAACCCCGATCAGCAGACAGCCCGCAGCCAGGGCCGCAATCGCCGGAATCACCGCCCGCTTGAGGGGCCAGGTATCGGCCAGGTGACCGAAACGGAGCAGGAACATGGCGCTGATAATCGTCGCCCCGCTGTACAGGGCGCCGTACTCTGCATGGGAAAGGGCGAAGGCGCCCCGCAGCTCACCACCGAAAACAGAGAGATAAAAGGTCTGTCCGAAACCGGAGGTGGCTACCGCCAACAGGGAAAAGAGAGCTAGTTGAGGATGATCGGTTAATTTCATATCCTGTATCCGTGCCGGCTATTGGCCGGTTCGCTTTTATCGTTCGGTAATTAAAATCAGGTGAATTATTTCCAGTCTGCCATCTACGCCCCTTCTTGTCTACATCGTTAAAAGGCCCGATGATCATCTATGGAGCCCCGACTTCGCATGATAAAATCACCGGGACTGCAACCAGATCTCCGAGAATTAAAATCACCATTGAAATAAAGATGAAAAACAGCTTATAATGAAAAATTCCTAAGCCCGAAAATGACGACTTTTGAGTGGCTCTCAAACAATCGCTGAGACGGTTGCTTTTCCCATGCAAAAGCACCTTGACCAAGTCACATTTCAAGGTGTCCCCCCCGGAAATTTTTTCGCGTTTAGTGAAACGTTTGGGAAGTGCCAGGATGTTGTTTTTCCCTTTCTTATTGACCCAATGTTCCATATGATACATTTCATCCACAAAAATCGTCCGGCGCAGCCTGCTCGGGAGATTAACATGGTTGCGGCCACGCAATCCGGATAATAAGCTGAGATGATTCAGAAAAAGCAAAACACAAAAATTTATAAGACCGTCGAATGGTGGATTTTTTGTTTCGGGGTTTCCATGGTTGTCCTCCTGGCGGGAATGGGCTGGTATTTTTACGAGTCCAAGACGGAATTGGTACAGGTTCTCAGCCTGGTCTTTGCAGCCCATACCTTCGGCGGCAGAGCCGCGGGTATCGGCCTGTGCATCATGAACGGACTTAATAATTTCTGGACTATCAGCTACAATTTCTACCTGGAAGTCCTTATCGTCTGTATTGCCTATTCGGTATCCACTCTGTCCATCAATAATTACATCAAGTTCCGGGTCGTCAGATACTACGCCATACAACTTGAGCGTAAAGCTAAACGGCACAAGGAAAAAATAGCAAAATACGGCTGGCTCGGGCTCTTCCTTTTCGTGATGACCCCGTTGCCGGTCACCGGCCCGGTTATGGGCTCGATAATCGGCTTTTTACTGAAATTCAGGATAAGTAAAAATTTTTCGGCGACATTTCTCGGAACCCTGGTCGCCATTCTCGTCTGGACCTTCTTTTTCGACTATCTCGAAGAGAACCTCCAAGCGATTCGCTACATACTGATAACCATCATCGCCGTTGTTCTTATCTCCTATGCCCGGGACATTCGAAATTTATTCAAGAAAAATTGATGTCCCCGCGCAAAGCCTCCGTATGACAAGGAATGGTTGGCTCCAATGCACGCAAAGCTCATCCTGCCCGCGGTTTTGCAGACCTCTATCCTTCTCTGCCTGCTCCTGCTGCTCTCCGGCATAAAGCCGCCTGTCGCCGAAGCGGGCGACTGGTCCGGTTATGCCTATGGCGGCAAGTGGAGTGACAACCTGTGGAACGAAATCATCCGGGGGGATACGCAGATGCGCGGCTCCTACCTGTGGGTGGCGGGAGCGAGCCGAAAACTCCATGACTACGGTGACCACCTGCGGGTGGAAGGGGAGCTCAACGTGGCCAAACACAGCGGCATGCAAAACCATCTCGAATTGAACACCGCGGCCCTGCTCCGATTGCGCGCCTTCCCCTGGAGCCGGTATGTCGCCACCTCGATCGCCTACGGCCTCGGCCTCTCCCATGCCTTCGACCGGCCGCCCATCGAAGAGGAGCCGGACCGGGGAGCCGTGCGCACCCTCCTCTCCATGCCCACCGAGGTGACCATCGGGCCGCCGGATGCCGACTGGGAGATAATGTTCCGCATCCACCACCGCTCAGGCGCCTTCGGCATCTTCAAGGACGCGGGCGGATCCAATTTCATTTCCCTGGGCCTGCGCTTTGAGCTTGGCGGAGCCAGGTAAGCCGGGACAGACCAACCTGCCCGCCCGGTTCATAAGCGACACTTCCCGAAGAAACCGTCCCGATGCCAAGCCCGCCCTTCCACCCTTTCCGAAAATAAATACCTTGATTTCGCCGGCAGCTTTGAGGGTAAAATATTAGTAGCGGAATATTTGATAAAGCCAACTCTGCGACGGTCAAGCAGGGACGGAAAGCCACGGGTCAAGTGACAGCCGAGTTGCCATAATGTTATGGCAGCCCGGCTTTTTTTTATTAAAAAAATATTTCAGGAGAAAAGTGATGAAAGAAATACTTAAAATCATATGGTTAAGTTTGATTATGCTCCTGGCGACGACCCTGCCCGTTTCCGCTGGGACTTACACAATAACCCAGCTTACGGACAATTCCTATTATGATGCCCAACCCCAGATAAACAACAGCGGACAGGTGGTCTGGAGGGGTGGGGGCGGTACGGATAGTGAAATATTCCTCTATGACGGCACTACTATCACCCAGCTTACGGACAATTCTTATCATGATGACTTCCCCCAGATAAACGACAGCGGACAGGTGGTCTGGAGGGGTGGGGAAAGCGGTACAGATATTGAAATATTCCTCTATGACGGAACTACTATCACTCAGCTTACGGACAATTCTTATTTTGACACCCGTCCTCAGATAAACAACAGCGGACAGGTGGTCTGGCAGGGTTGGGACGGTATGGCTTTTCAAATATTCCTTTATGACGGAACTATCACCCAGCTTACGGACAATTCTTATCATTCTGATTTTGCAACTGACCATGCACCCCAGATCAACGACAGCGGACAGGTGGTCTGGAATGGTTACGACGGTACAGATCATGAAATATTCCTCTATGACGGAACTACTATCATCCAGCTTACGGACAATTCTTATTTTGATTCCAGCCCTCAGATAAACGACAGCGGACAGGTGGTCTGGATGGATTATGGGGACGGTAAGGATAACCAAATGTTCTTTTGGGATACTGAAATATTCCTCTATGACGGAACTATTATCACCCAGCTTACGGACGATTCCTATTTTAATTACGAACTCCAGATAAATAACAGCGGACAGGTGGTCTGGGAGGCTTGGGGGGACAATAAGGTAGGTGAAATATTCCTCTATGACGGAACTACTATCATCCAGCTTAAGGACAAAACTTATAAAGATATTGCACCCCAGATAAACGACAGCGGACAGGTGGTCTGGATGGGTTCGGTCGGTTCGGACAGTTCGGATAGTGAAATATTCCTTGCTACCCCAGCTTCCGGAACCACCCCTCCGGGCAGCGAGGTAACCGTGGAGCCCATAGACTCCGATCCTGTGGTAGGTGATGGGACGGGGGTCACCGTGGAATTCGAGAG
>JAWOIQ010000103.1:0-10846 GCA_046484585.1 Desulfurivibrionaceae bacterium | reverse complement strand
TCGCCTGGTTCGTCGTGAGGCATGAGAGGGAATATTGATCTCTTTAGAGTTGTTTTTATCAGGCAATGGATGTTTTACTTAAATAATGGCTAAGCAAAAAGTACGATCTACTGCGTCGTGGCGTATTTTTGCTTAGCCATTCCGTGACTTTTTGCGACTTTGTTAAAGATGAATTTGAGGCACTCGATTTGATGAAACCGGTCATGATTCGCGGTTCATTCCAGGTTAAAGCGCTACAACTTGTCATCCTTCTCCACGGCGGCCTCTTTTTCTTTCTGGGGATGAACCGGCACTGGGGGTATTTGAGCAGCATCAATGATCTAGGCGTTTTTGATCAGGTGGTGTGGAATACCCTGAACGGTGCATTTTTCCAGACCACGATCAACCCGTTCGGCGTGACGATGAACTGGCTGGGTTTTCATTTCCACCCGGTGCTGCTCCTCTTTGTTCCCCTTTACTGGCTTTATGCCGGGGTCGAGTGGTTTATGGCCGCCCAGGCCGCGGCTTTGGCCCTTGGCGCCTGGCCCATCTTTCTTCTGGCCGAGCATCAATTAAAATCCGAGAAAGCCGGCATCGCCTGGGCCTTGATCTATCTGTTCAATCCTTTCCTGCTGAACGCGGGGGGCTGGGACTTTCATCCGATTACCCTGGCCGTGCCTTTTATCGCCACGGCGTTTCTGGGCATAGTCCAAAAAAACGGACGGATGCTGTTCTGGTCGTCCCTGGCGATTCTCCTCTGCAAGGAGCACCTGGGGCTGATGGTCGTTGGATTTGGGATCCTCTGGTGGATCAAGCATCGCTCCTGGAAAACGGCCGTGGTGATTTCGGGCCTTGGACTTACTCACCTCTTTATGGTCCTCGGGGTGGCGATGCCTTGTTTCTCGCCGATCGGCAAGCCGGTCATGCTCGGGGAAGGATTGGGGCAGTTGAGCCGATACGGCTGGCTCGGGGGCTCGCCGCCGGAAATCCTCCAAACCTTCCTGATTCGGCCCGGCTTTGTCTGGCAACGAATTATTGATATGGGCGGCCATATCTACTGGCTGCTGCTCGTTATCCCTTTCTCGGTGGTCCTGCCGTTATTCGGTTTTTCTTTTCTATTGCCCGGCTTGGCCGATCTGGCCGCGAATACTCTGTCGGCTAATCCGATGCCCCGAAGCATCTGGGCTTATCATTCGGTGGGGCTGGTTCCGATTTTGACGGCGGCGGCTATTGGCGGGGTCGCCAGGTTGTCCACCCTCCAGTGGAGGTTTTCTGGAAAAGAGCTTTCGGGGATTTCCTTGGCGGTCGCCCTGGTTTGCGGCTATTTTTTCCTGCCGCTGCCCCTTAAGGGCGCCTTCAATATCTGGGAACCGGTCAATTATTTTAACTGGTCCGATCCGAGTTTGCGGAAGGTGCGCTTGCTGCTGGCCGAAGATTTTTCCCTTTCGGCTCAAGCCAATATCGGCGCCCAGTTCAGTCGGCGGCCTGAGATTTTCTTATATCCCGGGGGTGTCGGAGAAACTGATGGTATCGTGCTGCGCCTGGCCAGTCCGACCGCCAAAATCAACGATATGCCGGCTAATCCGGCGAGTCTTCCCCAAAAAAATCACCCCAACTGGCTGGACGGGCATCTGCAGATGGATCGCACCGAATATCTCGCCTCCACCGAGTGCCTCCTGGCCGGCGGGGAATATGGCGCGGCCTACTGGGATGATCCCTGGCTTGTCCTGCTGAAAGGCACAGGGGGAGACCTCCCGGCGGTTACCCGGAAGATCGGGCAATTAAAGGAAGCATGGCGGATCGATGACGCCGCGTACCGGGGCGCCCTGGCTGGCTGCTCGGCGGCTTACTAGGAGAAAGGGATTTGCGCCAGGAAGTCTATCGGGAGATGTTCGCCAACGAGGAGCTCCACTGGTGGTTCGCGGCCCGGCGCACGATAATCGGCGGGGTTTTGGCCGCTTATTACCCCCATGGCGCCGGATCGATTCTGGAAGCAGGCTGCGGCACCGGCGGCAACCTGGAACTTCTCTCCGGTTTCGGAACCGTCCACGGCATGGAGCTTGACGAAGAGGCCCTGGATATGGCGAACAGCCGGAAGATCTGCCCGGTGCTCCGGGGTCGGCTGCCGGACAATATCCCTTTCGGGCAGCTTTTCGATCTGATCTGCCTGTTCGATGTGCTCGAACATATCGAAGAGGAAGCGGCCACCCTCAAGGGGATCGGCAACAAGCTGCAAACCGGTGGCGGAGTGCTCCTGACCGTCCCGGCCTATAAGTTCCTCTGGAGCGGGCACGATGTTTCCCACCGCCATAAAAGACGCTATGTACGGGGAGAGCTGCTGCGGCTTGTCGAGGATGCCGGCTTCAGGATAATCCACGCCACCTATTTCAATACCCTGCTGTTTCCGGCGGTTGGTGCGGTTCGGGGCATCAATAATTTGCTGGGCAGCGCGGGCGGCAGCGATGCGGCCATGCCCCCCTTGCCGCTGAATATGCTGCTGATGAAGATTTTTTCCATTGAGCGACACCTGGTCCCCCGCTTCAATCTGCCTTTCGGGGTGTCGATCCTGGTTCTGGCCGAAAAAGAGTAAGTGATCACAGTCCACCGATAGTATTATCAATATCGTAGCCGCCTTGCATCTGCACCGTTCTCACTGATTCAGGGAAGGAGAGAATTTCCGGAACGAACGGTGATTGATCAGCCAGCCGACCCCATACCATATAGCCGAGGTGGCGACAATGCTGAAGTAGCCGTCAACGGCATAGTGCCAGCCGAGATGCACTGAACCAACCAGTACTATAAAAGCGTACAGTCCGAAAACCGCTCCCAGCCCGCGATTGATGTTCCAGGCCAGAAGGGTCAGTAGTACGACTTGGGCAACATGGATGCTCGGCATTGCCGAGATTCCACTGGCGAAGGCCGGGTAGTTTTTGCTGAAAGACGCCCATAGATAGTTCTGCCCGGCGATAGCTTTCAAGGGTGTCAATTGGTCTACGGAATGGAGATATGCCAGCAATGGTCCATAAGGGTTTTCCGATGCTTCGGCGACCTTTTCGTAGAAACAAGGGCCTGCCGATGAAAAAAAGATGGCGAAAGCGGTGCCCAGTAGAATCCAGGTCAGGATAAAACTGAGATAGAACCTGAGCCGCAAGAAACGGTCCGGGTGCCAAGCCATCCAGAAAAAGCTGAGAACCAGGAGAGTCATCCACAGGTCAAGATAGATTAAATCGATGAACTTTGTCACGGCCGGCTCACCGAGAAAGGTGTGGAGTAGTGCCCATGGGTGATGATTGAGGTGAATGGCGTAGTCCATTTTCATTAAAAACTCATCCCAGCAGAAGGGATTGATTCGTGGGATTGCCCGTTTGAAGACAATGAAGGCATTGAAGAAAAAGGGCCAGAAGACGGTAACTATGAAAAAACCGGTTAAACGATCCATGGGAAGATAGTCGCGGCGCATCTCCTCCCAGGTATCAAACAGACCGGCATATCCCTGAGGTAGTCTGTGGATCAGCTTGATGATGAAAATTGATAAAAAGACGAAAGGAAACAGGTAGATCCAGACTTGCAGGTACGATGCACCAGCATGAAATGGAACTGGTCCGGATGTATCGAACGGATAAGCGGCAAGGAGATAAAGGCAAAAAAGCAGGGTAATGGCTAAATTATCCCTAGCAATCTCCGCGCCGAGCCGGAAAATTCTTTGCTTATATTTATCCGGAATCCCCATCTTAAATCGCAACTTTGTCGGGGCCGCCAGCTAGATCCACTTTTCTTATGGGTATTGTGCCGACCACCGTATTGGGCCTCCGAATTACGCAATGATGATCAGATTCTATTTCGCTCCAGAATCGCCACCTGTTCATCACGATAGGTCTCGGACCAATTCCCTGTACCCTTCAGATAACGGATCAGGGCTTTGTCGCCGGGGTAGATTATCCAGTCGACCCCATATTTGCTGAGCAGCTTATCGGCATCTTTATCCAGATTCACAATCTTCCGATAATCCCCGAAGATCTTCTCGCCATACATGTCGGCCCGGCCGTCAATAAATACCTTCTGGGAGGGCGGCAGGGTATAAATCAGGTAACCGCCGATGAAGTAATCGTTAAGCATCTTGCCTGCCGGCGGATTTTCCTTGAGAAATTGCGCTGCCTGGGCGGGAAAGCTATTCGAAAGCGGAAAGATGACCGAAGAGCGCTGCTGGTCGGGATTATAATTTGCATAACCGACGAACAACAGCGAGGCCGCCAGAAGTACGGTGGCCAGCGGACCGGTCAGCGGCGACAGGTTTAATTGCCTGGCGCCGGGCTTTTCGCGCCTGAAAAAACGATCCACCTGCAAACTCCAGGGCTGGAGCAGTTCCGCCAGCAGCGGCGCGAGAAAAAGGCCGGCCAGACTTATATGTCTGCCATGGCTCAGGGAGGCGTTGACGAAAAATATGAGCAGCAGGCGATTCGTCCAGTTGATCCGGTGGAGGTTGAAGGTAAGGAAGAAGATTATGCCGAGGAGGTAATATCTGAAATACCACTCACTTCTGAGGTTGGGGGCAATCCACTCACCGATGTTATTCATGAAGATTTCTTTGCTCACCTGAAACGGAAAGAGAAAAAGTTTATAGCCGTGGGGATTAAGGAGGGCGGCCGCCAATATACTCAGAGTTAAAATCAGCAGCGGTTTTCTGGATTGACCGAGGATCCTGAGCCATTCCTTCCGATCGGTCAGGTATTGGGGGTGGTTGTCCAGGATGAAGCCGGCGATGAAGAAGGCCTGCAGCAGGATGCCGATCAGAAAACCGCCGTGCAGATTGGCCCACACCAGGCTGATCAGCGGCAGCAGGTAAAGCTTGTCCCTCCTGACCGTCAAAATGTAGAGGGTGGTTACCCCGAACATCCAGGTGAATATATGGGGCCGGGCCAGGAGGTGCGGCAGGGAGAGAAGGGCGGCGACGGTTACGCAGAAGGCGGCAAGACCTTCCCCATGGAAATGGTTAAGCAGTCTGAACAAGAGCCAGAAAGTAAAAGAGGCGATCAGAAAGAAAACCAGAACCACGCCATCGAGACCGGCGATCCGATGGATGGCCCCCATCAGGATTTCGGAAAGCCATTCATGGGCAAGCCAGGGCTTGCCGAAGGCGGTATGGGAAAAGATATCGGTGCTCAGCAGGCCGCGGCGCTCCAGCATCGTGGCGCCCGCTTTGATATGCCAGAATGTGTCGCCGGCCCGAAGAGCGTGTTTGCCGCCTATGGCCACCAGGGCCGCGAACATGACAAAGATGTATACTCCGGCGATATCGGGCAGGATTCTCGGCCTATTCTTCATGCTCTTCAGCTCTCCCATCGATTTTCCCGGTTTTAAGCAAGGGGCGGTGAAGCACCTTGTTCTGCCCAGGTAGGTTCTGCGCCCAGTGGAATATCCGGGTAGTGAATAGGTCGGCTATTGATGACTCCGGGTTAATCCTGATTGTGCCGGGAAGCAGCAAGGCAAAGTCGATTACTTCATATTAGCACAGTGGAGACGGCGAACAAAGTCAAAGGAGAATCCGATCGAAATTATCACCTCTGCCGTGGGCTGAATCCGGTGCCCTGGTGGATGTGTTTGATTTTCTTCTTGATCTTCATCACCGAAAACCGTCACGGATTCAGGCGCGGGGTCAGGCTGAACTCCTGTCATCCCCCGGGACCTGGGCGAGCAGATTGTCGACAGCGCCCATTACCATTACATCACCCCGGAACTGAGCAGTGAGAATGTCAACGAGGCGTGGAAAAATATTTTGTTGATGATTTTCGCGATGTGGTCGGTTGTCGAGAGAGCAATCTTTCGATTCCCCGGTGAAAGGTTGGGCGTGAATCGGTAAGCTGAAGAAGGAATGTGCCGGGAACGGTGTCGAAACGGCCCATGGCGGGAAAATAAGAACGCCAAGGGCTGCGCTCTTTATCTCCGGGCAACATCCATCCAAAAGAAAAGCTCGACAGCCGGGGGGGGTGGCTGGCGAGCTTTTCAAGTAAAACCTTATGTCATATGTATATCAGAGCGGTATATCATTTCACAAGGATTATTTCCGCAAATGACCTAGCGATTACAGGTTAGGTTTCTCCTTATTTTACCAGCCGTAAATCCCGCATTTTTTCTGGATCTGCCCAGAGGTTGAAAGTGGTTAAAAAATTGGCGATTATCGGGTGGTTTGGCCGTACATGTAACTCCGGGCAAAAGTTGCCGGGTATGCCGGGAACAATTCCTTACCGGTGGGGCTGTTAATGCTTCCTCTGGGGCCGTATTCGTAGTTAGCTGCTGCCTTTAAATACTTCAGGTTGTATCCATCACCTGTCTTCCGCGCAGAAGAACCGTCTCCCCGGATAACGATAAATCCCAGGCAAAAAATAGCGATTATTCCCAGTAGCAAGAGCTGTTTCATCATTCCCTCCTCCCTTATTATTTTCTCTCTCAGCAAATATTTTAGAATAAAAGCTGAAATGAAGTCAAATTTATCTGAGGTAGGGTTTGCCCTTATTTTGCAAATTGTGGTTTCCGGCTTGTCCGAAAGTCGGGAGAGCCTTGGTGGTGTTGCCGGGGAACTTGTCATTCCGGAAAAGATTTGCAAAGCGCCATCAGGTATTTGTCCGGATAAGAAGCGGTCGGGTAAAGTGCAGTCCGGAAGTTGCGGAAGGAGACGGCTCGCAATGTCGATTTTTAGCGGTAGATCCGTGGGGTGGGTATATTTCAGAAGCGCGTAAAAGTAAGGAGATCCCTATGAAGCGGGAACAGTTCGCCGGGGAAATGCCTGAAAAACGGCCCGGGCTGGATTATTTCCCCGGCCTGGTAGTAGTAGCCTGAAAGGCCAGGTAGAATCACAGTGAAATTTGCTTTCGCAAAAACCTTGGGGATCAAATCCCCCGGACAACAAAAAAGCACTCAGCCCGATTGGGCTAAGTGCTTGATTTTACTGGTGGGCCATGAAGGACTTGAACCTTCAACCTGCTGATTAAGAGTCAGATGCTCTACCAATTGAGCTAATGGCCCGGCTATTTGTACGGCGAAAGTATCACAACGGGATTTCCCCGTCAAGCTTTAACCCCTCGTTATTTCCTGAATCCGTGACGGCTTGGTGGGGAATTTTGTTTTATTCATTTGTTGTTACGTGATTTAATCGTTTTTCACCGGGTCGCCTCGATTCACCCCGCCGCCCTGCGGGGCGCCCGAGAACGGCGCATCTGTCGCGTTGGCAACTTGTTGATATACCATTAGTATTATCAACATAGTTGCAGCCTTGCATCTGCACCGTTCTCGAACGCTCACCGATTCAGGTATTTAAAACGGCTGCAAGATCCAGATTCCGCACGGACAGGTGTCGGCGCAGAAACCGCAGGCGATGCACTTGTCGTCGTCGGCCACATAGCGGTATGAATCGTCCTCCAGTTTCTCGCGGAAGATTGCCTGGGTCGGGCAGATCGTTTCACAGAGATGGCAGTCGCGGCAGGTCCCGCAGCTCAGGCAGCGTTCTGCCACTTCCTCCGGAGAGGCGGCCGCGATCGGCATCGGTTCGTAATGGGTGTGGGTCAGTTCGCTTTGCGAGATCACGTCCTTGGCGAAGGGGGTATATTCCTTGCCCTTGAACCTGGCGATCAGGGCGTCGGCGGTGTTTTTGCCGGCTCCCAGCGCGTTGGTGGCCAGGCCGGGCCTCTCGACGTCGCCGACGGCGGATACCTTGTCGTCGGTGGTGCGCCCGGTGGCATCGCATTTGATCCAGCCGGCGCCGCCCACCGTCATCACTTCGACGGTGTCGGGCAGGAACTTCAGGGCAGGAACGTCGCCGATCGAAATGATCACGGTCTGGGCCGGAATCAGATGGCCGGCTGCGTCGATCAGTCCCTCATCGGTGATTTCCTTGGTCTGGACCGGCCACTGGAAGGTGGCGCCCAGTTCCTCGGCCGCCTCCTTTTCCTTGCCGAAAGCCAGCGGTTTCTGGATATCGACCAGGGTCACTTCCTCGGCTCCGAGCCGGTAGGCTTCACAGGCCACATCGCAGCCGACATTGCCGGCGCCGATGATCACCACCTGCCTGCCGACCTTGGGCGGATGCCCGCTTTTGGCTTCCTTAAGAAAATCCAGGGCGGGAATGACCCGCTCGTGACCGGGGAAGGGAATGGTCCGCGGCTGATGGGTGCCGACCGCCACGATCACGTGATCGTACTTCTTTTTCAGTTCGGCAAACTTCGTCTTGGTCATATTGACCCCGAAGTTGACCTTGATGTTCGGCATCGACATAAAGCGGGTTATTTCGGCCTCCCAGATCGCCCGAGGCAGTCGGTCCCAGGGAATGACCTGGGCCAGTTTGCCGCCGAGCTTGTCGCTCTTCTCGAAGATGTGGGCCTCGATTCCGGCCTTGGCCAGCTGCCAGGCGGCATTCATCCCGCCCGGGCCGCCGCCGATGATCGCCACTTTCTTGCCCATTGACTTGGCCGGCTTCGGGGTTTTGGCATCCCGGGCGGCGCGGCCGAGCATCTGCACATCGATCTTTTCATCGACCACCTGGCGCGAACAGTTTTCCATGCAGAGATTCGGACAGATGCTGCCGCATACCGCAGCCGGCAGCGGGGTGTAATCCATCAACAACTCATAGGCCTCGGCTTCTTTACCTTCCCGGAGGAGGCGCAGGCGGTCGATGGTCGGAATATGGACCGGGCAGTAATAGGAACAGGGAGCGGACTTATCGCGATTGGCCCAGAAAGGTTTCTTGCGGCGCAGGTCGCCGGTCTCGATCATGCCGATCGGGCTGCGGTCGAGCCCCGGAGCCAAATCGCGGATCGGATCGCCGCCGCCGAAGCCGGGATCCCAGATCTTCTTTTTGAACTCGGCCATTGACATCGGTCCCGAGAACATCAGGGCCCTATCCTGGGGCGAAATGGCGAGCAGCAGGCTCCACTCGTCGCGTTTGGAGAGTTTCTTTAATAATTCCTCGCGGCCGATTTCCTCCAGAAAGGCGGGGAGCCGGTCCAGCAGCCACTGCCACTGGTCGTCGTCCGGCAGAATCGCTCTGACGTTGGTCTTGGCATAGCTCTCGTCGATCTTACCGCGATAGTAGATCCAGCCGCCGACCATGCCGACGCAGGGCCGGTAGCCGAGGATGTTTTCGGGGTTTTTGGCCTCGATGCCGCAGACGACGCCGATGCCCCCGCAGTTGAATTCGGCAAAGGAGTCGCCGGTAGAGCCGAGGACCCAGAGTTCCGGCCGCTCGTATTCGGGATTCCACTTGGTCATGGTCAGGCCGCGGGCGCCGATCGAGCCGCCGATATAAGTGCGGCCCTGGGCGGTGGCGTTGCAGACCCCGTTGGTGGCGTCGCCTTTGACGGTGATGTCGGCGCCGATATTCAGGTAGCCGACGTCATCGGAGGCCGAGCCGTTGCAGACGATCTTGGTGCCGGGCATGCCCATGCAGCCCAGGCGCTGGCCGCAGGGGCCTTCGGTTGTCACTTTGACCGGTTTGCCGTTGCTTTTCAGGCGGCCGGCGACATTGTGCTGTCCGTATGTTTCAAGTTTCAGGTTGCTTGATTTTTGAAAGGCCCGCTGGACCAGCTCCTCGAACTCCTTGGAGCTGATTCGCCGGCCGTTTTCATCAAGCCCTTTTACTATGGCTGCTTTACTCATTTCATGCCCCTCTTAACAAACGTATCTGATATTCAAACGATCGGCGGCGGCTTTGTCATTGATGCCGAGGGCGTCGGACATGCCGATCGGCAGGCTCTGGGAGCGACCCAGGGGCGCCATGACTTTTTTCATCTCGGTGCGGATGGCCATGAAGGTCTCGGCCACCCGTTCGGCGACCCGGTCGGGATCGAGGCGGCGGTAAATTTTCGGGTTCTGGCTGGTGATGCCTTTCGGACAGATCCCCAGATTGCAGACGTTGCAGCGGTTCCGTTCGCTGCCCAGACAACCGGCGGCGGCCTGCATGATGTACTTGCCCATGTGGACGCCGCTGGCGCCGAGCATGATCAGGGCCAGGCCGTTCCGGGTGGCGTTGCCGTTCTTGCCGACCCCGCCTGCCGCGAAGAGCGGAATTTCGTTCTGCTTGCCCTGGGCGCAGAGATCGAGGTAGCACTCGCGCAGGTTGGAGGCGATCGGATGGCCGGTGGCGTCCATGCTGATATTGTAAGCCGCGCCGGTGCCGCCGTCGATGCCGTCGATCATCAGGGCTGAGGCGTAAGGATTTCTGACCAGGTTGTTCAGGACCGACTTGGCCGAATTGGAGCCGGAGATCTTCGGGTAGACCGGCACCTTGAAGTCGAAGGCCATCGACATGGTCTGGATCATCTTCATCACCGACTCCTCGATCGAGTAGAGGGTCTGGTGGACCGGCGGCGAGGGCAGATCGACCCCCTCGGGCACCCCGCGCAGACGGGCGATCAGCTTGCTGACCTTGTACCACATCAGAAGGCCGCCATCGCCTGGCTTGGCGCCCTGGCCGTACTTGATCTCGATGGCGGCCGGATCGCACTGCATCTCGGGAATGGCCCGGATGATCTCATCCCAGCCGAAGTAGCCGGAGGCGATCTGCAGGATTATGTATTTAAGGAAGGGGCTTCTCAGAACCCAGGGCGGGCAGCCGCCCTCGCCGGTGGCCATCACCACCGGAATGCCGAGGACTTCATTGCAGTAGGCGACGCCCTGGAGCAGGCCTAGCCACATATTCGGCGATAGAGCCCCGAAGGACATCGAGCCGATGATGAACGGGAATATCTCCCGGGTCGGCGGAATCCATTCGCCGGTGGTCTTGCGGCGCAGGTATTCCTCCGGCGGCAGGACCCGGCCGAGCAGGGTGTTCATGTAGAACTCGTGCCGGCCGGCGTCGAGGGCCGGATCGGTAAGCATC
>JAWOIQ010000098.1:0-17238 GCA_046484585.1 Desulfurivibrionaceae bacterium | reverse complement strand
GAGGATTCTTCGGGCAGCACCTCGAAGAGCGGCTTGAAAAACCAGTGGCCGATATCCCGGATAAAATAGTAGGAGACACTGAAACCTAGTCCGATCGCCGCCAAAGAGACAACAAGGCAACCGCGCAGTTCGGCCAGGTGTTCGGTCAGGGATTGTTGTTCCAAATCTTCCATTTGCCAGCTCAATCAGTTCAGTTAAAAACAGTTCAGTTAAAAATCATTTTTTTCGCGAAGCTTCCAGAGCGGCGAAATCCGCTTTATTTGCTCGCTTGGCAGTTCGTCCCAGAAGATCTCAACCCCCGGGGAAAGATCGCCGAGTTCCACAAGCCCCTCCGGGGTAAGGATCTTGGCACACCTGACATCCCAGCGATCCCGGGGAATTTCTTCGATGATTCTGTCTGGATCATCGAGGGCGCCGATCACCTGAAAATTGGCGGCCACGCCGCCCATTTTTCCCAAGAGAGCGACGGCAAGATCGAAGAAACCCCGCCCGTCCCCCAGATGACCGCCACATCGGTCGACAGCCAACGCCTCGCCAACGAATAAAGAGATAGCCAGGGAAGCGATATCGGCGGCGTCAAGCCTCCTGCCGTGACGGGCCAAGCCCTTATAGGTCACGGCCGAGACCAGCTCCTTAAAAGGGATCCGGAAGGGTTTAAGCAGGTAAAAACCGTCTTTAAGACCCGCCGCCGGCATAATCAACTCCTTGCCGTCAAGCAGGGCATTAACCCGGGCCTGGCGCAGCAGCAGGGAAGGGTCAAGAAAAATCTGTCGGCACTGCCGATAGTCCCGCGAACGCCGAAGATTCTCCGCCAATTTGCCCTGCACGGCGATAATCCGGTCCTCAGCCTGTTGCCGGCATACGACTCGCAGTTCTTTTTTAGTCAAGAGATTTGCCGCCCGGGAAGGAAGAGAGCCGCTGCAAGGATAGGAAAAAGCAGAAACGCAAATAAAATTCTCCAGCCAGCCGGGCCAACCGGGAAATAACAAGCCGGCGCAACGGGTGGATATTCGAATATTTCAAGCTGGATGGCGTCGCGGAAACTCCGATCTGCCGGCGTTTTTGTTCCTTCGGAATAGCATATCGTGGCCTCACTCTCAAAAAAACACGACTCCTTGCATCCCAAAGGTTCTGTTCAATCCACCCTTGAGGGCACTTGCCGAGGGGCGCGTATAGAAGTTTTGGCTTGGCCATCCCCTGGCTTTTCGCGAATTCGGCAGCAAGAAAGCGTAATATCAATCCCGACTTCAGTTAATCGCGGCAGTGGTTATACCCAGGCTCCTCTTTTGGGCAAATCCATACTCGACCAGATGCTTAACGTCATCCCACATGGTCACGCTACCCATAATCGCCACGGTCAACTCATCTTCGCCCCGCTTGAACTTGCCGACATAGGTCTGTCGGGCCGCTTTGGTATATCCGGTCTTGCCGCCCGTCGCTCCATCTATCTGCCACAGGGCTCGGTTATGGTTACTCAAAAGTTTACCGTAACCGGTTTTGATCTTGGTGCGGGCAATGCGATCGGCAAACTCCTTGTTCTCCATGGCCCGATTGAAAAGGACCGCCAGATCGCGTACCGTCGAGGTCTGACCCGGAGCGGTCAATCCCGAGGCGGTTTTGCAGACGGTTTGCGTAGCACCCCAGGCCATGGCCTTATGGGTCATTAATTTTGCAAAAACACTTTCGGATCCGGCAATTTTTTCGGCGAGGGCGACACTGGCATCGTTGGCCGAGGAAATCAGGACGGCGTTGATCATATCGTCGGCCCGGTATGACTTGCCGTTCCGCAGATAGATCTTGGACCTCGGCATATCGGCGGCCCGAAGACTGGCAACCACCAGATCTTCCTTTTCCAAGGACTGAATCGCGATCAAGGCGGTCAGGATCTTAATGGTGCTGGCCGGTTGATCGGCGCGATCAGGCTCGTGGGCGTAAATCACCCTGCCGGTATCGGCATCCATGACAATCGCACTCCGCGAGGACAGGTTTTCCCGCAATTGATCCTCGGTCTGCAAAAAGGAAAGGGTATCAGCGGGCCGGCGCTTGAATTGCTGGGCGGAGGCAAGATCGACAACAGGAGCACGAAAATCGTACCCGGAGATCCTGACATCTTCACTACCGGGTTGAAATTTATGGATTGTAACCAGATTGAGAATCGGTTTGCGACCGCTTACGGCCTCGGCTTCGGTCGCAAAAGTTGCAGCCGTCAACAGGCCTGCCAGCAGAACCATCGAGAAGGGAAATATTCTTTCAATCAGATTCATAGTAAAGTACCATGCACATTATTTTTGAATAAGAAATGAATCATCGCAATTCACCGATGCACCAGGCCCGATTTATCACCCAAAAACTACGCTTCATCAGATCCTAGCAAATATATAAAGAGGCAATCAACAAAAATCAAGGATTTTATCAAATAAACAACCATCTAACTATCCGAAGATATTAGATTAAAATCACTGAAAAACTGCCAACTACACTTCATGTTGTATATTCCGATTGCCGAAATCGCGGATGTACACAATATACACAAGCGGAATATGCAAATGACTCCTTTGGATTTTTCGAACAAAAGCCCCGCCGGGGCTCCGGAAAAACGCTATTCGGTGGTAGTGGCCGAGGTCGGATTTTTGAAAGCGCGGATGATCCTCTACGAATCCGAGATCATCCACCTCTCTTTCGATAGGATTTATCATCAACAGGCCCTGGCAAAGCTCGGGAAATTATTCCCGAAGGCGCAACCGGCAGGACTGCCGGCCGGAATCGAGCACACCCGGCAACTTATCCGGCAGCTTTTATCCACTGTGTCCGAAAAAACGGTAGCCGATTTCGAGACAAACCCCTTCCTTAAAAACGCCACAAGCTTCCAACGCCGGGTATGGCGGCACCTCTGCCGACTCGGCCCCGGTGAAACAATCACCTACGGCGAACTGGCAGCGGCCGCCGGATCGCCGGGGGGAGCAAGAGCGGTTGGCAATGCCTGTAACCGCAACCCTCTGGCCCTGATTATTCCCTGCCACAGAGTCGTGGCCGCCAATGGTCTCGGCGGTTTTGCCGGAGATTTAAGGATCAAACGGAAGCTTCTGGAACTAGAGAAACAAGCAGTTCAAGGAATCATGCCGGCATGGGGCAAACCCGCCCAATAGCCGGCATGGCTTCAGACAGTTGAAATAAGCCGGGATTATCTTCCCACGAAGGAGCAGGTTCCGGGACTGAATCCGTGAGCGTTCGAGAACGGTGCAGATGCGCCGTTCTCGGGCGCCCCGCAGGGCGGCGGCCGTATTCCAGCCACCACGGATCACTGTCTATCTTTGACGTAAAAACAATTACATATCGTGAATCAATGCGCTAAGCCGTCACGGATTCAGGAAATACTCAGGAAAGCCAATCGAACAGTTTCCGATCAGGCTCCTCGGAATCCAATTGCTCATCTGTTTTCAACTCTCCGAGCATCCTCGGATCGAAAGTCTCTATATGTTTCTCGATTATCTCCAGATTCTGCCTGACCTTGTCGATTAAACTCACTTCGGGATACTTGACGGTTATATCATAAAGAAGCTGCCAGGATTCACGGAGAAACTCACGCTTGCGCGCCTCATCATTTTCCTTGCGGGCCTTTACGAAAACAGTGGCCGACCTACGCCTCATCTCAACCGCCGCGTCCTCGGCCGCCCTCTCGATATTTACCCGGGCCGGCACATCGTATTCGGTATTGAGCAGATTTCTGAAGGTAACAATGGCCTCGTCATATCTCTTGGCTTCCAGCAGCCACACCGCCTTATCCCATTGGGCCGAGAAAGTTTCCGCCATCATGACCTGCTGCTCCTGTCGGTAAGCAGCCTCCGCCTGGAGGAGATTGTCCATGGAACGTTGAACCATGCCATGCACCGGTGCGGGAAGATCGTCGGACAGCAGTTTTTCCAGAGCAGCCCTGGCCTCGACATAGTTGTGATCGGCCCTTAAATTGTCGATCTGGTCCAGGCGACCGGCGACCCATTCCCTGATCGAATCCTCCATTCCCATCAACATCTGTCGGGCCTGGTCCGTCAAGGGACTCTCCTGGTAATCCTCTCCCATTCTTTCGACCACTTGCCGTATCCGCCCGGGGATATTGCGGCCGTCAAAGGATATATATCCCTTAAGAACCTCCCGATACAAAGGAAATTCCCTGGCATTGACATTCATTTCGCCAATCAGGGCAAGCTGACCTGCCACCCAGCGGTCGTCACCCCCCCTTGATTCAAAATGCTCGGCCAGGATGCGGTAATGGCCGCGAGCTTTGGCGAGCTGGCCGGAAGCCAGGTTAAGATCGGCCACCAAACGGCGCAATTCTCTCCTTTCGTACGAAGGCAGCATGTTCTCCAGAGTGGTGGCAAGTACTTCAGCAGCCAGATCGAACTTTCCGGTTCGCAACAGGGCAAGACCATACATTTTACTGGTATGGGCGCCGACGGCCCGCTCCGGTCGGGAGTCGATCAGCTCCTCAAAGGCTTCGATCGCCTCCTCGTAACGCCCTTCAGCGACAGACCTGGCCACCAGGGCCTCATCCTCTTGTATCTCATTGTCATCAGTGGAAAGGAAATTATCCCAGCCGCCAACCAGGGATGCCCCGGCAACAAAGACCTGATCGCATCCCCCTTCCAGAAAAGAAATATCCTTCTGATAGAGCAACCACGGATCAACTACAATTTGTTCAGACTTAACGGCCGGATGGTCCTGAACCAGCAGGGCTTCCATCAAGACACTGTAATCACGGAACATTTCTTCGACAGAGGCCAGACATTCATGCCACCGCTCCGGCATCCGCTCTTCCAGATCGACTTCCTCGAGTTGCCGGGCGAGAGCCTCCCAACTCGACAACTTATCGGCATAGATCGTCATCCGTCGATCGACAAACGGTACGCTCGGCAAGACCAGGATCCTTTCGGTTCTGACCGCTGAGCCGCCCGGTCCCCTCTGATCTGCCGACCCCGGCGGTTTACTTGCAAACTCAAAATCGGTCAGCCCTTCCCCACCGCTCCCCGGAGTCCTCTCCCGGTCTTCGCCCACACCATCGGCAACAGATGGAACGGCCGGGGAAGCCGGCCTGATTCTTTTCGGCGCACAGCCGTTCAGCGTCAATCCCGCAACACTTACGGTAATTATCCAGAACAACAACAACCTTCCAATCTTCATCCTGATCACTCTCCACTCTCCATCTGCCAATAAGGCTTGTAAAACCTGCCCGGTTTGAGACGTCCGGCGCTGGTCGGTTCACCGAATGTAACCACGGAGGAGCCGGTATTTTTCCCGATACTGACCACCCCGCCACGGCTTGGATCAATCGGAACCTCAAGCTGCCCGACCTCGGGATAATAAAGGGGGAATTCGATCTGATCCGCAAAGGAGACATCGACCAGATCGAGCCTCGAAGCATAGTCGTTTTCCAGGAGAATCCGACTGGCGATTGTGGACCACAGCGGCAATGAGCCGCTCGCCCCGGTTATATGAGTCGTGTTTCTGACCATCGGCGCATTATCATCAAAACCTACATATGTTGTCAAAACATATCCCTCCGGCAGGGCAAAAATGCCGTTGCCACCGATCCCCGGAATCCCGCCGGCAAAACTGGAGTTGGTAAAATTGTTGGCGGTGCCCGTTTTGCCGACCAAAGGGACATGGGCCTCAAGTTGGGCCAGCTCTCTGTTTCTCTGGGGATCCTTGCCGCGCAGACGAACATTCCGGTAGGCATAGCGACCGGTCCCGTGCTTGATGACCTTTCTCAAGATATCGCTGACCGCGATCCTCACCTCAGGGGAAATCACCCGGGTCTCGACAGATTCGGGCACGTAAATGATTTCACCATCGCTGTTTTCGATGTGCTCGATAATCGCGAGTTCCGGGCCGCTCTCGGGTCCGCCATAATGTCTGATGGTACCAGTCATGATACTGCCGTAGGCTCGGGCCACATCATAAAGACTCATCACGTTTGATCCCAGCGGGAAAGAGAGAACCGGGTCCAACTCACTCTCGATACCGATAGCCCGGCACAAGCCGATCAGATATTGCAGGGAAACCATGATCTTGAAATCGCGCACCTGATAGAGAAAATCGGGATCATAGGAATCAAGTGCCCGCAATTTTTGATACTCCCGACTTAAAGCGTTATCGATAAGCCCCACCGTCCGGGCGGAAAGGGAGTTGTCGATTATAATCGCGTCCCAGAATTCATTCTCGCTCTGGTTGCTCAAGACGGAGCTGATTGGCAATGGCTGATATCTGTAGAAAGAGAAGAGCTTAGCCGCCAGCGCTTCCCAGCCGAGCATCTGCCACTCCTCGGGAACCGGAAGCCGCTCTGCGGAAAGCGGATTGTCATTATCCCCCGTCTCCGGCAGGCCAAAGACCTCGTCCCTGTCGAAATAAATATAATCGCCACTGAGTCGATTCCAGTAGAGGCAGGTTTCTTCGTCTTGGCCGGGCTCCATGCCGCCGGCGACAAATTCATACAAATCGGCGCGCAGCTCGCCGAGTTCTTGGCGTTGCCTGTTCAATCTGAGAAAATTTCTTTTCAGAATCTCCTTTCTGAGCTGAGCCTCACCCTCTTTCCTCGAATCGGCGACGGCCTCAACTTCCGTTCCATCTTCATCAACCAGCCCCAGATCCAGATCAACTTCGGAGTAATAGCGGGCGAAATTGCTGCCGTAATGAAGTTTGCTGACAATTTCATACTCGTCGAGACGACCGGCGAAAATCAGATCCGGCTCAAGTTCGGCGACCACTCTTTCATAGGCAACTTCATAATATGTTTGATTATTGATAACAATGCCAAGTTGATCACGGATTCTTCGACGAAAATCCGCCAATGATTCCTCGGGCAGCCTGCCAAGTCCCAGAAAATCAACGACATCCCGGAACTGGCCGGGGGTTAAACGGTCGCCGAGATGATACAACAACCAGATCGTCGCCAGGTTCTCGGAATGGACCCCGGCCCAACTCATCGAAACTCCCGGATAAGGGCTCTGGTGATCCGGCCTCGGGAAATAAGGCTTGTTCTGATAGACGAAAACATCCCGCTCGTTATTGAGGACATCGACACTGTTCCAGCCCAGTTGCAGCGCCGCGCTGTAGACCAGGGGTTTGACCACCGACCCCATCGACCTCCGGGCAGCGATGGCCCGGTTAAAGTAGCGGTTGTCGTTGCCGCCGACAATGGCCTTGATTTGGCCATTTTGCAGGGCCAGCACACCGCCCTGAACCAGCGGATACCTCTCAAGATCCGCAATCAGCTGACCGGTCTCAGCCTCACTCTCTCGAACACTCAAATAGACAAGGTCCTCGACCTCCAGCCTGGCCAGCAATTCTTCCAGATCGCCTTCCTGAACCTCGGTCCACCGGTGCTTCTCGTACTTGACCAGAGGAGTCAGCAGGTTCATCAATCCCTTTTCGTCGATATACAGATCGCCCGATTCATTGCTCGATCCGGAAAGGGTCACCCAGACCTTGGGCTGGGGTCCGGTTTCCTTTCTTACTATTCTGCCGAAATGGAAACTTCCCGGCCCGCGGTCGTGGTTTCTCCTCCTGCGCGCCTCCAGGTACTCCTTCTGCACCGATTCTCTATCATAACCGCGCAACCGCACATCAAGACGGGAAAGCTCCCTGCGCAAAGCGGTAAAGCTCTCCTCCTGGAGGTTTTTCTCAATGGTGGTAACGACCTTCACTCCCGAGGTGGCGACATTATCGATACCATGCTCCTTGAGGGCCTCGACAACCTCCGGCGTCTCCAAGGCCTCCTTGACCATATCCATTATCGTGTTGAGGGAGAAATACATCTTGCCCTGCTTGAAGGGGATCTCGCGGGCAATCGTCACATCATAGATCTCAGCGGTGAGCAGCCCGTTATTGAGCATCTGCCGTAAAACGTATCGGACCCTCTGCTTCGCCCTTTCCCGGGCCAGCATCTTGCCTTTGTCGTCTTTCTTGAGGAAGGGATTGTAATAATTCGGCCTTTTCACGCTCCCGGCAATAAAGGCGGCTTCCAGAAGATCAAGCTCTTCGGCCTCTTTATCGAAGTAATAGCGGGCAGCCACTCCGAGACCACGACCGTTTCCGCTCACATAAAATTGATTGGCATAGAACTCAAGGATCTTTTCCTTGGGATAATGATATTCAAGTCGCAGGGCAAAGAGCAGCTCCTTCAGCTTGGAAATAATGGAGCGGTCTTTGCGCTTAAAAAGATTCTTGGCGGTCTGCTGGGTAATGGTGCTGCCGCCCTGAACCACCCTGCCCGCCCGGAGATTGGCCCACATGGCCCTTAAAACGCCGAGGGGATCGAAGCCGTGATGATCGAAAAAGTCGCTGTCTTCGGCTGAAATTATGCCGTTGATGAAGTCACGGGGGATCTTCCCGTAGGGTATGTATTGCCGGTGGGAAGTCTCGAAAAAAACTCCGATCTTGGCCTCGCCACCGCTGTACATCACCGGACTTTCAACCGCCAGGATCTTCTCGATACTTTTTTGACGGATCTCCCCGCCGGGCGCAAAAATCACCGCCCAATAAAAGAACCAGTACCCGGCCAGCGCGGCCATCAGGCCCAATGCCACCAGCAAAAAGGAAAGTCTTTTAAACATAATCCGTCTGTATTACCTGGAAAGTGGTGTCGGATTTGACTTTAATGAATTCAACGAAACTATTCGCAAAACCTGAATTCTTGATTACCTCTATAGATGCCAAGTCCAATTTCAACGACGCATGATCCACGATTTTGCAAACAAAATCAAGTCAGAACCTTTCAGTTTCTTGCTCGAAAAGGAACTGGAGACCATTTTTTTTGCATAGTCATTCAGTCCACCCGGGACCGGAATCAAGCTGATAATCGTTTTAGAATCAGGTTTAAAAATGATTGATGAGTTCGCAAAAAGTCACGGATGGCTAAGCAAAAACACGCCGCGACACAGTAGAGCGAATTGCATGCCCCTTTTGAGTGCTTTTTGCGACGCTCCCAAAAATGATGAATTCCCAAAAAGTCGGCATTGCCATAATGTCATTTCGACCAACGGGAGAAATCTTAAGGTTAAAACTGAGTTGCGCAGCTTGTCTGCTTTTATGACCTTTAGGGTGCAAACGAAACTTATGCGCTGTGGGTGCGTAAACAACAAGGTTTCTCGCATTCGTTCGAAATGACAGCTTTTTTTGGACTTTTGCGAGTTCATCAAAAATATATGACCGCCAAACGCTTCCGGCAACAAATTGAGAAAAATTATCTACCTCGAAACGCAAGAAGTTGTGGCCAAAAAACCCGGCAGCTGATAATTTGTTGACATGCTTATTTTCAAAACCCCAGACAAAGCGGCCCAAGGCGGATCATTCAGCAGGTTAGCAAAACTAGTTTGCTTTTTTGGCGTTGCCCTGCTCTGGGGATGCAGCCCGGTCCTGCAAAAATCATCCTCTTCTTCATCCCCCCCCCCCACTCCAGATCTGATCAGCCAAGATCAACTGGTTTATTTCCTTGAAGACAGCCGAGGCGCGACCCTCGGCAAGATTGTCGAAGAAGACCTTGCGCAGACATTGGAGAAGGAAGAACTTGACCCCCCTGCCAGAGAAGAAATCCCTCTCCCAAGTCCGGCTGAAAGCGTTTCTCTGGAAAGTGACGATAGCGTCAGCAAGGAAGAACTGAAAATAGTCAAACCGGAAATCGAGTATGATTTCCCGATCACGATCAACAGCCACGTCGAGTTTTTTCTCGATAAATTTCAAAACTCCATGCATAAGACCTTTGCGAAATGGCTGGAGCGGTCCGGCCGCTATCTGCCGATGATTCAGGAAGAACTGAGAAAAGCGGGCATGCCCCTCGATCTCGCCTACCTGCCCATGATTGAAAGCGGCTATCGGCTCACCGCCTACTCGCGGGCCAAGGCGGTCGGCCCCTGGCAATTCATGCACGCCACGGGCCGTGCTTATGGTCTGGACATCGACAATTATATCGATGAGCGCCGTGATCCGATCAAATCGACCCACGCGGCCATTAGCTTCCTTTCCGACCTTTACGCTGAATTCGACTCATGGGAACTTGCCGTGGCCGCATACAACGCCGGCGGCGGCCGGGTCAGGCAGGCGATCCGCAAAAAAGGCTCCAGGGATTTCTGGCAGCTGATCAAGGGGTCGCAGCTCAAAAATGAAACCAAGTACTATGTCCCCAAACTGATCGCCGCCATCATAATCGCCAAGGATCCGGAGAGTTACGGCTTCAAGGACATCGCCTATGAGGAACCGCTGGCCTTTGAAACCCTGGAGGTTCCACGCTGGACCACCATGGAGGCACTCGCCGTCGCCGGGGAGGCCCCCCTCGAGGAGATCCGCAATTTAAACCGACAGTTGCGCAGGGCCATTACCCCTCCCGGCACGAACTACTATACCGTGCGGTTGCCCCCGGGCAAAAAAGAGTTGACCGCCCTGAACCTGCCCAGGGTAAAAGCGACCATCAGCACCGCCTATAAAACCCATGTAATCCAAAAAGGCGACACGGTTTCGAGGATTTGCCAGAAATACGATATCAACAAGAAGACCCTGCTCAAGGCCAACAATCTGCGCAGCAATATGCTTGTGGCCGGCAAAAGATTAAGGATTCCTTACCGGACCACAAGCTACAAACTCATTGACGAAAGCATGATGATCGCCGGACTGGAGCCGGCCGAAATGTTGCCGGAAAACATGATTATTCACAAGATAAAACCGGGTGAAACCGTTTCCGAACTATCCAGGCGCTACAACGTTCCCGCCCATATGATCGCCGCCTGGAACGGCCTGGATAACCTGAATCGGATCCGGGCCGGCCAGCAACTTGCTTTTTATCTGCAGGACAGCGACAACATCGAGTCAAACCGGATTGCGACAGCCGGCAAGAAGGTCCGGCCGACGACCGCCGAGGCCGACTCGCGGCCGGACTATTATCAGGTCATCGGCGGCGACACACTCTGGGCGATAGCCAGAAAGTTCCAAACCACGCCGGAACAGATCAGGCGCTGGAACAACCTCAAAGACGACACAATCCACCCCGGCCATCGCCTGGCCCTCAAGAGCCAGGAAACCTAGACCCTGAATCCGTGACGGCTTTGTGGAAAATTTTACTTTACCCATTTGTAATTGCATCAGATAATTGTTTTCCCCTGAATTGCCATGGTTCACCCCGCCGCCCTGCGGGGCGCCCGATAACGGCGCATCTGCGCCCCGCAGGAAGTGCCCTCCTCAAGGGAGGATTGAACAGAACCCTTGGGGTGCCGCGTTGGCAACTCGTTGATATACCATCAGTATTAATTAACATCGTTGCCGCCTTGCATCTGCACCGTTCTCGAACGCTCACGGATTCAGGTAGACGTTTGAATCATTTTCTTCCGGATTACGCCGCACCCAACGGAAGTGCCATCGGGAGGGCTAAGCTGATCGATTTATCCGCGCAGCAATCATCACATAATATTCCACAAAGATCCGCATGAAACTGAAAGGCAAACACGCCTTGGTTCTAGGGGCCGGCAAAGGCATCGGCAGGGAGATCGCTTTCTACCTGGCAAGCCGGGGGGTAACCGTTGCCATCACCTTTTTCGACTGGCCCGAAGAATCTGCGGAGACCCGCGGCCAATTGGCGAAGCTGGGCGGCGGCCATCTGGCCCTGAATATCGACCTCCGCCAACCGATCGCGATCGAGAACATGATCGCCGAGCTGAGCGGTAAATTCGGCGGCCTTGACATCCTGATCAACAATATCGAACGGGGCGGCATGCCGATCGTCCACGGCGAATATACTTCCGACCAGTGGGATCTGGAGCTTGAAACAACCCTCAAGGCTAAAAGGTGGGTATTCAGAGAGGCGCTCCCCCTGCTGAAGGAGTCCGGCGACGGCGCGGTAATCAACATCTCGTCCATCGCCGGTCTTGTAGGCCGTTCCGGCCCGGCAGCCCTGATCTTCAACGACGGCTACAGCGCCGCCAACCGGGCAATCTCCCTGCTGACCGAAACCTGGGCTCGCGAAGGCGCTCCGGAAGTAAGGGTGAACGAACTGATGCTCGGTTTTTTCGAAACCCGGCACGCCCAAAAAACCAGGGGCTGGAAACTCCTCTCCCCCGAAGAGCGGCGGGCCATCATCGACCACACCCTGTTGGGCCGGACCGGGCGCAAAAGGGACATAATCAAGGCGGTCAGATATCTGCTGGAAGACGGCGACTACCTGACCGGCACAATCCTTAAAGTGGATGGGGGCTATGTGCTCGGCGGCAGCGAAGTGGCGCCGATGCCGAAAGGTGTTGTCTAGCTCCCTAGCTACTTTTTCTCAAGATTTTTGAGAACATCCTCAACCGCCCAGACCGGGATATGCTTGAAGGCGTAATCGACCGCCGCTTCCTTGGCCTGCTCGGTATCGGGTTTGTCGATGCCGAGTTCGGTTATGATCTCCGCCGTATCGAACCAGCACAACTCCCGGCCGTCGACATCGTAAACCGTCATGATCCGCCGGTTCGCTTCGTGCAGATGCTCCTCGTCAACTATCTCGCCGACTATCTTTTTGGCAACCTCGTAGGGTACGAATTTTATCTCTTCCGACACTTTGCAAAAACCTCCGATTATTTTTCAGCGGCCCTTTCCCGGCCGCGCTTATGTTTCCGGAACAAACAGACGATGGTAAAGATTCTGGGCATGGCGATCCGACATGCTGGCAATAAAGTCGCAGACCTGTCTAACCGGGGATGATCCGGCCGTCACTCCCGACATCTCCTCGCCAATGATCTCCCGGTTTTCAAGAAAATACCGAAAGAGATCGGTAAGAATTTTGCGGGACTTAACGTATTCATTATGAACCCGGGGCGAACGGTAGACCCGGTGAAAAAGGAAATGCCGCAGAGTCTGCATCGCGCCGCCGACCCGGGGATCGATCGAAAAAATCAGTTTCGCTTCTGGAGAACCGGGGCCGGGGCCGGTATGGGAAATGACCCCCTCGACCATGGTCATGATCCGCCGTGAATGGGTGCGTCCCATCACCTGATGGCACTCTTCCGGGACATCCCCCTCACTGATCACATCACTGTGAATCGCATCGTCGAGATCGTGACTCAGATAGGCGATAATATCCGCGTAACGCACCAGACATCCCTCGGCCGTTTCGGGCAGCCCGTGACTGTCGGCGGGAATCACCTCGCCATACCCCTTGGAGTGTCTGGCAATGCCGTCCCGCACCTCATAGGTGAGATTCAGGCCGTTTCCGCCGTTCTCCAGGACATCGACCACCCGCAGAGACTGGCGATAATGGGAGAAACCGCCGGGAACCAATTCGTTAAGCACCGTCTCCCCGGCATGTCCGAAGGGAGTATGGCCCAGATCGTGCCCCAGGGAGATCGCCTCAACCAGATCTTCATTAAGGTCCAGCGCCCGGGCCAGGGTTCTGGCGATCTCCGAGACTTCCAGGGTATGGGTCAGTCTGGTCCGGCAATGATCCCCGGTGGGCGCCAGAAAAACCTGGGTCTTGTGCTTCAGGCGCCTGAAGGCCTGGGAGTAGACAATTCGATCACGATCATGCTGAAAGGCCGGGCGCAAGGGGCACTCTTCCTCGCTTCGCATGCGCCCCTTGCTCGAAGCACTCAAGCAGGCGAACTCGGAAAGAGTGTCCCGTTCCCTTTTCTCAAGTTTTTCCCTGACATTCACCGCAAACACCACCGCTTGGCTTTTGATAAATGCTCTTCCGATCGAAATATGGAACGAAAGGCGAACTGTTCTTTCTAAACGACTTTGCAGGGTTTTTCAAGCGGCGCTTCGTTGCGGAAGTTCATATCCCAAAAACGAAGTCCGACTCGGTCCCATGTAACCGATCACGGGATAAGCCGCCCAGGATTGGCCAATCTCCCAGCCGGTAAGCAATTACAGGGTGCCGAAGATGCAAGGCATCGGCCTGCGATGTGTACTGGTGTACATGAGCAGGCCGATAACAAAGCAGTTTCGGCACCCTGTGATCGCTTACGATCCCATCACTCAATCATAATGCATAATGCAGAATTGAGCGGATAATGATAATATAACTTATTTAACCTCTAAATTTGATAAGTTCTCAGAAATTCACGGCATGGCTAAGCAAAAATCGCCAGATCCAAGGCGCGCGAATTTCGAGGAGTGAAGCGTACTTCACTACGCTGCAATGACGAGACAATTTGCAGCAACGCGGGAGCTGGCGATTTTTTTTGCGACGCCATCAAATTTATGCGAAACAAACGGAGACCGCGCCCATGGATTTCGGCAACCTGCTGGACATTTTCCAGGTCGTTAAGGAAAATATCTTCATCAAAATAGTCATAGTTATCGCCGTCTATTTCGTCCTGGCCAAAATCGCCGATCTGCTGATCGATAAGCTTCTGCGCAAGGCCACCGCGATGACCAGGATGACCATCGACGATCATCTCATCGACTTTGCCCACCGGCCGATATGCAGGACCATCATCTGGCTCGGAGTCCTGCACGCGCTCGGCGTGGCCCCGCTGACCGAACCATGGCAGTCCATCCTGCCGTCGATCGCCAGAAGCATGATCCTGCTGATCTGGACCATAGCCCTGGTCAGGACAACCAGCTGGGTCTTCCAGACCAAAATCAACCGTGCCTCGCCAGAGGATAAAATCGGCAAGGATGTCCTGCTGCTTCTCAAGAACGTGACCGGGGTGGTGTTTATCGTTTCGGCGGTACTCTGGCTGCTGACCGTATGGAAAATCAGCCTTACCCCGCTCTTCGCCTCAGCCGGGATCGCGGGGATCGCCATCGCCCTGGCCGCCAAGGATACCTTGGCCAACTTTTTCGGCGGGATCAGCATTTTCCTGGACCGGACCTACAAGATCGGCGACTACATCATCGTCGACAATGAGGATCGGGGCGAAGTCGTCGAGATCGGCATCCGCTCCACCCGGATCAAGACCAGGGATGACGTGATGATCACCATCCCCAACTCCATCCTGGCCAACTCAAAGATCATCAATGAAAGCGCCCCGGTTCCCAGATTCAGAATCAGGGTCCCTTTCGGAGTGGCTTACGGCAGTGATCTGGAAAAGGTGGAGGAGATTGTTCTGGATGTGGCCCGGGCCAATCCGAATGTCTCCGCGGAACCGGAGTCCCGGGTGCGGCTGCGCTCCTTTGCCGATTCATCGGTTAATTTCGAACTGCTCTGCTGGGTTGAACAACCGGCCGGCAAAGGGCTTGAAATCCACAATCTCCTCAAGGCAATCTATCGATCCTTCGGTGAAAAAGGCATTGTTATTCCTTTCCCGCAAAGGGATATCCATGTTATCTCGAAACCGGAGCCGAACAGACAAGAGGACCTTCAGCAGGAAGAGGCTGATTGACAAGAAAATTGAGCCGCGACACACGACATATGACCGAAGCCCTGGCGGAAGCGCGGGCGGCCTTGGCGGCCGGTGAGTTCCCGGTGGGCTGCGTTATCGCCCGGGGGGATCGAATCCTGGCCAGGGGGCGGAGAACCTGTAGCCGCGGGGAAGCCGCCAATGAACTTGACCACGCCGAAATCTCGACCCTGCGCCTTTTTCTGAGCGGCCACCCGGAGGTTCCGCCCGACGCGGTCACCGTTTATGCTACCATGGAGCCCTGTTTAATGTGCTACACGACTATGCTGCTAAACGGGATCAGGCGAATCGTCTACGGTTACGAAGACGCCATGGGCGGCGGCACCGGCCTGGACCTCTCCGGACTCGCCCCGCTTTATCGGGAGATGCGGGTGGAGATCGTCCCCCATCTCCGCCGCGCCGATTGTCTGGCCCTGTTCCGCGAGTTCTTCAGCAATGCCGACCATGACTACTGGCGGGGCAGCCCCCTGGCCGAATATACCCTGAGACAATCATGAAAAATTCCGCCGTCAAGACCCTGGCTTTCCGCCCCGAGGAACGCAACATCTTCTTCCATATTCTGACCGGCTGCAATCTCGCCTGCCGCCATTGCTATATAAACCGGGAACAACACGGCAGCGGAATGGTCAGCCGGGAAAAGATGGTTGAGTGGCTTAAGCTTTTTTACGAGCCGGCAAAAGAGTCCAACGTCATCTTTCTCGGCGGCGAACCAACCATGCATCCGGATCTGGCCTTCGCCATCAAAAAGGCCCGGGAACTCGGCTACTCTTCGGTGACCGTCGACACCAACGGCTATCTTTTCCACAACCTGCTCGAGCGCATTTCGCCCGCCGATGCCGTCTTGAGCTTCAGTCTCGACGGACCCGACGCAGAGGTCAACGACCCGATCCGCGGCGAGGGCGTTTTCGAGACCTGTACCGCCAACCTTCAAAAAGCCGTGGCTTTAGGCTTTACGACCAGTCTGATCTATACGGTCAGCCGAATGAACCTGGAACAGCTGCACCGGATGCCGGCGCTGTTGGCCGAGCTGGGCGTCAATCGATTTTTTATCCAGGTCATCGGCTTACGTGGTAAATCGGCGAAAGACCCCGAAAACCTGCAACTGACTCCGGAGGAATGGCTGAGGACGGTACCGCCGGTTGCGGCTCAGGCGGCCGCCCTCGGCATCCCGACCATCTATCCCAAGGTATTCCTTGATGAAAACGAAAAGTTCGAATGCGCCGGCCGGGCGGCGGAAAACTTCTTTATCTTCCCCAACGGCCGGGTTTACCGGTGCCCGTTATGCGAGGATCATCCGATCCACTCCCTGGAAATACAAGATGACGGGCTGAAGAAAAGGGCGGGGTTGCACGAAGAGTGTTTTTTCGAACTGGAGATTCCGGAAGGATGCGTGATGAACCGGCTCCTCCAGGCCGGCAATATCCCGTACGGACCGGACGGCGCCCCCTTGCACCGCATCTCCTGCTGTCTGCTCAAGCAGGGAGTGGGCCTGTGATTTTAAGCCAAACACCTGATTCCGTGACGGCTACCGGGCAGTTTGACCTTATCAGCCTGTAATCACTTGGTTATCTTTCCATGATCCCGGGGAGAAACGGCACCACGGCATGCGGGGCATCCGATTCCCGATGCAAAAAATACTGTGCTTAAAAACTGCTTTTGATTTTCGGGGGAGAGAGCCTTAAGAGAACCTGATCTTGGTATTGCCGACCTCGATCATATCCATCGGTTTAAGCCGTTTTTCCTTATCGACCTTACTGCCATTCACCATGACTTTGTTGAACAAACCCTGCCCGGCAACGACAAAGTAACCGTCGTTGGGGCGGTACTCGATGGTAAAGGCGCATTTCGCCGTCAAGGCGCCGGTAAGGATCAGATTGGCTGA
>JAWOIQ010000033.1:0-7722 GCA_046484585.1 Desulfurivibrionaceae bacterium | reverse complement strand
AAAAAGTCATCAGGGAAGGGTGTTATGTCTGATTCCGATTTCGAGAAGAGTTTTGCGGAAATGTTTAATGAAGGCTCGGCTGTTCCGGTCACTTTCGAACCGGGCCAGGAGGTCGAGGCAAAGGTGATCCGAATTGGCGCCGCCAATGTTTTCATCGATGTCGGCGGCAAGAGCGAAGGCTATATAGTTCGGGAGGAATTTCTTGACCGGGCCGGCGAAATCACCGTGAAGGAAGGGGATGTGCTCAAGGCCTACTTTCTCTCCGCCGCCCACAGCGAAATGCTTTTCACAACCAGGATCGGGGCCGGGTCCCTGGCCCGGGCCCACCTGGAAAAGGCCTTTGAAGGCGGCATCCCGGTCGAGGGGGTGGTCGAGAAAGAGATCAAGGGCGGCTTCGAAGTGAAATTGGCGGGTTCGGTCAGGGCATTTTGTCCTTATTCGCAGCTGGATCTGCACCGGATCGAGAACAGCGAGGAGTGGCTTGGGCGCGACCTCTCTTTCGTGATCAGTCAGTATGAGGAGGAGGGCCGCAATATCATCGTCTCTCGCCGCCGGCTCCTCGAAGCGGAGCAGCAAAAGCTCAAGGAACAACTGCGGGAGACCCTGGAAGTCGGCGATATCGTTACCGGCACGATTACCTCTCTTCGGGATTTCGGGGCCTTTGTCGATATCGGCGGGCTCGAAGGTCTGCTGCCGGTCTCCGAGATCGGCTGGGGACACGTGGAAGATATCAAAGGCCATCTCGAGGTCGGGCAGCAGGTTGAGTTGGCCATCCTGAAACTCGATTGGGACAATGACCGTTTTTCATTCAGCCTCAAGCAGACGATGCCCGATCCCTGGCATACGGCGAGTGCCAGATTTCCCGAAGGTTCCTTTCATACCGGCAGGGTGGCGCGATTGACCAACTTCGGGGCTTTTGTAACCCTGGCCGATGGTGTTGACGGCCTGATACATATCAGCGCCCTGGCCGGCGGCCGCCGGATCAATCATCCCCGGGAAGTGATCAGCGAGGGCGACAGCGTCGAGGTACGCGTTGAAGCGGTTGATTCCGAAGGCAAGCGAATTTCCCTTGCCCTGGCCTCGGCGGTTAAAGAGGCCGAGGCGGAGGGGGTCGAACAGGAAAAGGTTCGCGATTACATAAAAAGCTCCGGGCAGAAAACCAGCGGTTCGATGGGAACCCTTGGCGATCTGCTCAAGAAAAAGCTTTCCGACTAAATGGTCACGTCAACTCTGAACTGTCGCATCTCGCTTGCCCTTTTTTATGCCTGCTGCGTTGCGGCTTCAGTCACATAGCGCTGCTACGCTCCTGAAGCCACGCCTTGCAGGCATGAAAAATTGCGGCGCGATATTCAACATTTCATCCTTGACGCGACACTAGGGATTTATTGGGGTCTTCTGCCATGGTTCAACCTTTGTCGCCCATTCCGATGTTTGATTCACCCAAGGAAGAGATTCCCTGTTGCGGTTCGGCCCAGGCTCCGCCGGCCGGAAAAGATGAGCGGCCCGGGTACAAAATCTGCCGCTATGTCCGTGATTTTGTCAATACCGGCGCCGGTCCGGTACCCCGGGTTTCTTCCGAGCTGGAATTTTACGACAAGCTTGGCGCGGTCGCGGTCCGCCTGGGAATTATGCGGGACAGTTACCGGATTTCGCCCGGTCTCTATTGTGCGGGCAATCCCGACCGGGAGTCGCCGGTTCTGGTCAGCGCCAACTATAAACTCTCCTTCGATGCCCTGCGCCGGGAGCTGAGCGGTCTCGATGTCTGGATCCTGGTGCTCGACACCAGGGGAATCAATGTCTGGTGCGCCGCCGCCCACAAGACCTTTGGCACCGAAGAGCTTGGCCGGGTAATTGAGGTCAGCGCCCTTGCAAAGGTGATAAGTCATCGGCGTCTTGTCGTGCCGCAGGTCGGGGCGCCGGGGATCGATGCCCCGGCCCTGAAGAAAGCCCGCGGTTTCGAGGTTATCTGGGGGCCGCTGCGGGCCCGCGATCTGCCCGGTTTTCTGGCCGCTTCCTGCAAAGCCGAACCTGCGATGCGCAAGCTCACTTTCACGATGCCGGAGAGGCTGACCCTTATTCCGGTCGAACTTGCCATGACCTTGAAACCGGCGTTTCTGGTTTTGGTCGTGATGTTTTTTATCTCCGGGCTTGGCCCGGAACTGTTTTCCCTTGGCCAGGCCTGGTCCCGATGGCTGCTCTTCAGCCAGATCTTCCTGGCCGGTCTTCTGGCCGGTGCGGTTTTGGTCCCGGCCCTCTTGCCCTGGCTGCCGTTTCGGTCTTTTTATCTGAAGGGCATTGTTGTTGCCCTGCCGGTTGCCGTCGCGATCCTTTTCCGGGGCAATTCCGGGTTTTCCCTGGAAATGGCGGCCCTAGTCCTGATCTGTCTGGCCGCGAGTTCCTATATGGCGATGAATTTTACCGGCGCTACCCCCTATGCTTCGCCTTCCGGCGTGGAATGGGAGATGCGCCGGGCTATTCCTATCCAGGGGGCGCTGGTTTTGACGGCGCTTATTTTGTGGGTGGTGCGGCCCTTTTTATAAACTCAACTTTCTGACTTGTCTTATGGTATTGATTTGCTGTCATAAAATGATTCAGAGTCATAGTGGCATTCCATGGTGAGAAGCCAGGAGCCAGGAGTCAGGAGCCGGAATGACTGATCTTAAAGCTTTTCTCCTGGCTTCTTGTGGAACACAGGCACGAAAAAAACGCCAAACCCCTTTATTATCGGGAGATTAACCAAGCTCAGAAAGTTGAGTTATAAACTTAAATTTAAAGCAGGACGAGACGATGGAAGGATACAGGTATATCAGCGGTGTCGTCACTTTGTCGCTTGACGAAGAGAGCTGCATCGGTTGCGGAAATTGCGAAACGGTCTGTCCGCACCGGGTATTTGAAGTGGCGGCGCGCAAGGCCCGGATCATCGACCTCGACGGCTGTATGGAGTGCGGGGCCTGTGCCAACAACTGTCCCGTTGACGCCATCGCCGTTACCCCGGGGGTGGGCTGTGCCAGCTACGTGATTAAAAAGTGGTGGATGGAGATTCGGGGGAAGGAGGGTCCGATAACCTGCTGCTGACTTGAAGGGCTCCTCACTCGATCTTGTTCAGTGTGCCGGCGCCGAGAATTTCTTTCTGAATCTGGTCCGGATCGCCTGTGTAGTAGACATCGGCGATGCCGACGATATTCACGTTTAATACCTGGGCGGCATGGACGTTGGCATTGCTGGTTCCCGAAATATTCAAGGTTGTCTCTTCGGTTTTCAATCCCCTGGTTTCCAGATCCCCGCTGCCTGATATATCGGCATCGAACCTTTTCGCATAGCCGGTCAATTCAATGTCGCCGGCCCCTTCCAGTACCAGGGAAAACCTGTCGGCGTAAATTTCATGGACCCTGACGTTATCGGAGCCGGAGGAGACCAGGGCGTAAAGATTGCCGACCGATATGTCCAGACTGATCCCCATCTGGGTGCAGATCGGCATGGTCGAGTGGATCAGCAGCTTGTTGCCGCTGGTGGTCGTGGAGATGTGGGGCAGGATGTTCTCGTCACCGCTGATCTTGACAACCTGTTTAGTCTGGGTGCTGCGAATGTTGATCCGGAAGGCGCCGGAAATTTCCAGAATATTGAAAACCGGCAGTTCCCTCTCCACGGTTTTTCCGACATTGTTGCCGCGGACGCAATCCTCGTACACCGATGTCGTGTAGCCATAAACCGGGACGGCCCCGCTTAAGAGGGCGATTGTGCCGACACAGAGGGAGATCAGCGAGACAAGCCTTTTACTGCTTTTCAAACCCATAGAAATGCCCTTAACTGTGTAATGTTGTTCATCTTTTGCTCAGTTCTTTCTGCCTGACGATTTCGAAAAGTATAATACCCGCCGCTACCGATGCGTTCAAGGAGTTAATCGTTTTTTTCATGGGAATTTTAACCAGAAAATCGCACTGCTTTCGGACCAGGGGGCGGATTCCCTTGCCTTCCGAGCCAATAACCAGACAGGTCGGCCCCGAGAAATCGGCTTCGTAAATGGTTTCGCTGCTTTCGCCGACGGCACCGAATATCCAGAAGCCCCGATCCTTGAGGCGGGCCAGGGATTCAGCCAGATTGGTGACCCGGCATATTTTAAGATGAGCCAGTGCTCCGGCCGCTACCTTGACCACGGTGCCGGTAATTTGCGCGGCCCGATCCTTGGGAATCAGGACGCCGGTTGCCCCGGCGGCGGCGGCCGACCTGATGATCGCTCCCAGGTTATGGGGATCGCTGATCGAGTCCAGCGCCACCACTAAATCCGGCTCCCTCCCGACTAGTTCTTCAAAATCGATGAAGTAATTTTCTTTTATTACGGCGAGAACGCCCTGGTGGTTGGCCCCGGCTTCGCCCGGGATGCTGATTTTGGTGACGGATTCGATGGTGAGGCCGCTCTTCTCGGCGAGCTCAATGACTTCCCGCAGTTTATGGCGGGCGCCGGTTTGGATGGACAGTGCCTTGACCTGCCGGGGGGCGCTGTGCAGTATTTCGAGAACGGGATGGATACCCCAGATAATGATGTCGCGCGAATCGGCCATCTGTTTCAGGCCATGGCCGATAAGGCGGGGATCGGCGAGCCATTCCTGGTTCTTCTGGCCCGGCTTCTTTGCGCCAGGATTACCGCCTTGATCATTTCGAGTGCTTCGCCTAGTTCGTCGTTGACGATTACATGGTCGTAAGCCTCCATGCCGGCCATCTCCGCCGCGGCATTATCGAGGCGCAAGCGGATGGTTTCCGAACTGTCGGTGCCCCGTCCGCTGAGCCTTCTTTCCAGTTCGGTCATCGAGGGCGGGACGATGAAAATGGTCACCGGTTCGATCTTTTTGCTCTTCTTGACCTGGGCGGCGCCCTGTACGTCGATGTCAAGAATGACGTCGGTGCCGGCGGCCAGCTGCTCGATCACCGCGCCAAGGGCGGTGCCGTAGAGGTTGCCGTGCACCTCGGCGGATTCGAGGAATTCCCCGCCTTCACGCATCCGGCTAAACTTCGCTTTTTTGACGAAGTGGTAGTCTCGGCCGTCACTTTCGTTCTCACGGGGAAGCCGGGTGGTGTGCGATACCGAAAAAGTCAGGGCGGGCAGCTCGGCCATCAGCTTTTTGAGGATGGTTGTTTTGCCGGTTCCGGACGGCGCCGAGACAATGTAAAGTCGTCCTTCGGCCATCAGCTCTCCTCCCCACTGATCTGTTCGGAAACCGAATGGGTCGCAAAACGCTGGGTCAGGGTTTCCGCCTGGACCGAGGAAAGGATGACGTGGTTGCTGTCGGTAATGATGATGGAGCGGGTTCTTCGCCCCTCGGTAACGTCAATGATCCTTTTCTGGTCCCGGGCTTCGTCCTTAAGCTTTTTCATCGGCGAAGACTTGGGGTTGACCACGGCGATTACCCTGCCGGCCACCACCGAATTACCGAAACCGATATTGATTAAACGCTGGTCCACTTTGTTCCTCCGTCATGGGAGCGGAAAATAACCTGGATACTCACGATCCTTCCCGCCCGGCCCCTTATCCTGCATTGGCGCGTCGGCGCGACCATGCCATTATACCCACAGGGCACCCCAAGGGTTCTGTTCAATCCTCCCTTGAGGAGGGCATTTGCTTCGCGGCACATAAGTTTCGTTTGCACCCTAAAGGGCATAAAAGCAGACAAGCTGCTCAACTCAACTTTATACCCATAGGGCATAAGTTTCGTTCGAGCAGGCAAGCTGCTCAACTCAGCTTTAATTTGCCGCGGCTTATTCAAGGTTTTGCACTTGTTCACGCATCTTTTCCAGTTCATTCTTGATCTCTACGGCCAGATAGGCAACTTCGGCATTGGTTATTTTTGAGGCAAGGGTATTGATCTCCCTCAGGAATTCCTGAAGCAGGAAATCAAGGCGCCGGCCGGCCGACTCGTCCAGGTCGAGGAATTTTTCAAACTGGGCGATATGGCTTTTAAGGCGGACCAGCTCTTCGGTAACATCGGCCTTGTCGATTATCACGGCCACTTCCTGAGCCAGCCTGGCTTGATCGAGCTCATGACTGTTAAGAATCTCCTTCAGGCGCCCCTCCAGGGAGATTTTCTTTTCTTCGATTAAATCGGGGATCATCAGCTCTATTTTGCCGGCGGTTTCGGTAATAATCGTCAAGCGTTCCAAAAGGTCTTTTTTCAAATAGGCGCCTTCGGTCCGCCGCATCTTCAGGCACTCGTCGAGAGCGGCGGCCAGGGCCGGCTGGATTCCTTCCGCCCAGGTCTGGTCAAGGTTTTCTTCACGATCCTCCGAAGAAATCACCTCCCTGTAGTCGGCGATCATGGCCAGATCGGGAGAAGAGTTCAGTTCCAGTTCGTCGTTAAGTTCCATAAGGCAGTTGAGATACTGCCGGGCCAAAGCGAGATCGGTCTTGAGCAATACGGCGCCTTCCTCCTCGCCGCTGTAGCCGATATTCACTTCGACATGACCCCTGCCGTAAGAGGCGGTAATCTCTTTTTTGATTCGCTCTTCCAGGGCGCCGTACTTGCGCGGCAACCTGATCTTTATATCGCAGAAGCGATGGTTGACCGACCTGATTTCAACGGTCCAGGCTCTGGAGTTGGCGGTATGCTGCCCCCTTCCGAAGGAGGTCATGCTTAATGGTCTGCTCATTTCAGGGTCCCCATTATTTCTTCCCGGGAAGCGGTGGCGGTTCCCAGTTTTCCAACGACAATCCCGGCGGCCTGATTGGCGACGATGGCGGCTTCTTCAAGGGAAAGCCCTGCAGCCCGGGCCAGGGCCAGGGAGGCGATAACCGTGTCACCGGCGCCGGTGACGTCGAAAACCTCCTTGGCCACGGTCGGAATTAGAAACGGCTCCTTGCCTTTCTCGAAAAGGGCCATGCCCGCCTCGCCCCTGGTTATCAGAAGGGCGTCAACCTTGAGTTTGTCCTGGATGAAAGCGGCGGCTCTGGAAAGGCTCAGGTCATCGCGGATTTCGAGGTCGGCCATCAGCTCGGCCTCGTGGCTGTTGGGGGTGAGCATCGTTGTTCCCGAAAATCTTTCGATGTCTTTGGGTTTCGGGTCGACAATGATCGGGATCTCCGGGTGGTTTTTAATTATTTTTTTCAGGGCGGCCATTAACTCGCTGCTGATGATGCCCTTGTTATAATCGGAAACGATTACGGCCTGAAAGGATGAGATATTTTCTTCCAGAAAGGTCAGTATGGTATCAAGATTTTCTTTTTTCGGGGCCCCGGTTTTTTCGCGGTCGAATCTTACCACCTGCTGGTGCTGCGCGATTATCCGGGTTTTCTTGGTGGTCGGGCGATTAGCGGTTCTGATAATACCGGCGGTGGAGGAGCCGAGCTTTACGATTAAATCAAGGAGATGATCGCCCATGATATCCCGGCCGATCAAGCCGCAGAGGGTGGCTTTGCCGCCCAGGGCATAGATATTGTTCAGGACGTTTGCCGCCCCCCCCAAAAGGAGATTCTCCCCGGTCACGTTAACCACCGGCACGGGCGCCTCCGGCGATATCCGGCTTACCGACCCCCAGATAAAGTGATCGATGATTATATCGCCGATCACGAGGATCCTGGTGGCGGGGAATTTCGTAAAAGCCGCTTTGATTTTTTTGGTTCTGTCGCTGTCCAATGTCTTTCCTTAGGAGGTGTTAGAGGTGGTTCCCGGCCTGAGTTTATTCAGCCCTGACTTTTCCCCTGAACGGTAAATCATGTCAAGCATTTAATCGTCT
>JAWOIQ010000178.1:0-4222 GCA_046484585.1 Desulfurivibrionaceae bacterium | reverse complement strand
CTACCAGAACCTCGTAGCCGGGGTATCTGTCCCTCAGGTTCCGGACGGTGGATCCGATCGCCAGTTCCTCGTTATAAGCGGGTAAGATGATGGTTACTTCGGGGTGATTGTTGGGATCGGTTTGAGTCATATAATATTTGCTTTTATTGATTTATTCCTGGTCGTCTCTCCGGTTACTATTTAACTCCTGAATCCGTTATCGGCCGTCCCGTAGTGCGGCGGGGTGAATCATGGCGACTTAGTAAAAAGATTATTTTACTTAACAGCAAACGGATAAAGCTGAGTTGAGCAGCTTGTCCGCTCGTACGAAACTTACCCCCTGTGTGTACATTGTGTACATAAAGATAAATTCATCGCGCAGCCGTTACGGATTCAAGTAACTGACATTTAACCATATAGAGGTGCTTCAGTAAACAATTATGAAGTTTTAGAATCTTATATGCTGGTTAAGGGCCGAGAATATAGGCTCCATAAGCGGAAACGTAACCGATCACGGGATAAGCCGCCCAGGATTGGCCAATCTCCCAGCCGGTAAGCGATTACAGGGTGACCGAGAGTGCAAGGCATCGACCTGTAATGCTGATCTGTCCGTGATCGTGGGGGGAGAAATTATCCTGCCGCCTTCTTGATCTGGCCCTTATCGGACGCTGACGGATTCGGGGGAAAGGCAGAGTGAATAGTTCCTGTGGCGGGATTGGCCGGGATTACAAGGGCAAAATCTCTTCCGGAGGTTGTTGTTGGTATATTCCGGCATCCGGACCATATTTATTGATAAATTTGGTGAAGCTTAACCAGTCGGGATGACCCGGGTAAACCTCAAGCAGTTTGCTTAACACGGCCACAGCTTTACCTTTTTCACCCTGGCCGATATAAATCCGGCCGGCCAGTTCCAGAAGAGGCGAAAAATTCGGTTTGTCCCGCAAATGCCTTTCTACAAGTTTCAAGGCTTCGCTGCTCTTGCTATTCCGCAACTGCCAACGGGCCAGCTGAAGGGCGGCCGGTAGTGATTCAGGTTCCAACCGAACGGCTTTTCTCAGCAATGGGCCGACCAGGGGAGTCAGCACGGTGTATCGCTTCTCAATAAATCCCGCCAGATAGAGCGCGGCTTTAAAGCGGAAACCTGTCGAGGGGGCAAGCTGGCTTGCGCTGTTGATCGCCCTGCGCGCGTGCCGGTTTTCGGCGGTCTCTGCATCGTACAGTTTTTTAAGGGACAGGATTGTTTTATCGGCGGGCGCCAGGGTCAGGGCTTTGGTCAGATAAGTCCGGGCATTTTGATAGTCCTTTTCCCTCAGGAAGACAAAGGCCATTCTGCCGTAAACCGATTCCGGGGCGTTTTCCAGGTTCAGCTGGGCGCGGCCCTCAGCGTCGGCGGCGGCGTCAAACAGCATGGCTTCCATGCCGGCCAGGAGGAGCCGGGTATGTTCGGGATGATGAATTCCGATGCCGATCTTGAAGGCGTCGAGTGAATCCCTGTATCTGTCGAGTTTCCAGTAAGCTATTCCGAGGTTGGCCATCAGCAGGGGGAATCCGTCGAGGTTGAGCTGTCCCGGGGGGCGGTCCCTGATTAACTTCTCGGCCCGGTCGGCGGCTTCCTGGAAATTTTGTCGGCCAATAAAGATTGTGACAATGTTGTTGGCGGCAGTGAAATATTCCTCGGACTGGCCTTTGCCCAGAGTGATAGCTTTCTCCAGGGTGGTCATGGCTTCTTCCTGGCGCCCGGCCTTGATCAGTTCTTTTCCCAGGTTGGCATGAGCCCGAGGCTTCAGGGGCGATTTAAGGGCTATATCCTCGTAAAGGGTAAGTTTGTCCCGCCAGGTATGGTTGCGAAGCGAGGTGGCGATTGCAAGGGTGCAGGCGATAATCGTCATGGTCAGGTAGAAAATCGTCCGCAGTTCTTTTTTGTTCGGAGCCGGGATAAACTTCCCGCCCCGGTCCAGGAGGGCGACGACGGCGATAATCACCCCCAGGGAGGGGAGGTAGAGGCGGTGTTCGAAGACCAGCTCCAGGCCGATCACCGATGACTCGATGAGCAGATTGAGAAAGAAGAACAGAATGCCAAAGGCGGCGAGGGGGTGGCGGCGGCGGACGCGAAAGGCGGCCAGAACCAGGAAGCCCAGCAGCAGGCAGGCCAGCAGGGTAGACGGTGGATTGATTAATGAATAAGAAAGGGGGAAATCATGGTCCAGATTGAGCCGGCCCGGCAGGGGCAGTAAAAGCAGGGAAAGGTAGAAAACCACCACCCGCGACTCCGTGAAAAGGCGTTCCAGAAGATTGAAATGGCGCCCGGCCGCGCCGTAGCTGTCCGCAATCGCTGTCAGTTTTGAGGCGGCAAAGGGCAGGAGCAGCAGGAAAACAACAGTCAGGATCATCCATCGGCGCCGGTTGATTTCGGCCGCGATTCTTCGGCCGAGGTCAGGAGTGATCAGGATCATCTCGACCAGCAGGACCGCCAGGGGGAGAGTGGCGGTATTCTCCTTGGAATAGAAGGCGCCGAGCATGGCCAGGCAAAAGATCAGCCAGCCGGCCGCCCGGGCTGCAACCGATTTGCCGATCCGGGCCCAGACATAACCGGCCAGCGAGGCAAAATAGAACAGTGCCGCCAGGGAAGCCATGCGCTGGACCAGATAGGTGACCGCATTGGTCTGGACCGGATGGAGGGTCCAGAAGGCGGCCACCACAATACTGAAAGAGGCCGGGGTCAGCAAGGCGAGATGCTTTCCGGCCGTACGGGTCGTGGTCAGCCCCAGGACCAGAAGATAAACCGCCAGGGTGGCAAGGAGATGAATAATGATATTGGTCAGATGAAAGCGGGCGATATCTCCCTGGCCGAGGAGATGATCGACCCCGAAGGAGAGCATCGGGATGAAACGGCTCCGGCCGAATCGGCCAGCATGAATCTGCTTGAGGGAAGCAGGAGACAGGTCGTCGATATAGACCGCCGGGTTGTCGATAAAGGTGGCCCGGTCATCGAGGACCGGCGGCGAGTGGAGGGTATTGCTGTAGATCAGGCCGATGAAAATGAGCAGGAATAAAAGCAGCAGAGGCGGGGCGCTGATGGCCCGGCGGCCCGGCGGATTTGGTTGGTGGGGTGTGCGCATGTATTTCTTTGGGAGAAAATTATCTTGTCCGGCAGTTGGTTCCGCAACGGTACGCGCGCCGTCCTGAAAAAAAAAGCCGGGCCCTGAGGCCCGGCTTAAGACAGTCAGCAAGCTGACTAATTATTAATCATTAATGCCGAGGGCGATGGCCATGGGTCCGCCCATCATCCATCTTTCAATTTTGCCGTCACCACTCCATTTGGGTTGGGCGTAGAGGACATGATCAGAATTGTCAATCAAACCTTGTAGCTTCGCGGGATTCCCGTCATCCGGAGGATTCTTGAGGGTAATAACCAATGAGGCTTTGGTCTCGTCCCATTTGCCGGTGTCGGTGACAAGAGAGTCAGCATCTGAGATAATGGCCATGCTCGGGGTGAAATAGGTGGTGTCGGCATCTTTGATGAAACGATCGATTGTCTGCCCTGAGTTGGTGCCATCGGGAACATTGTTGTTAAAGGCGGCCCAGAGGCCGATATTGGTCTCGATCGAGTGCACGCCCGGCAGAACCAGGGCGGTAACCTTGGATTTCTGGATGTAGGTCATGTACGCCGGGATGGCCACGGCGGCCAAGATGCCGATGATCGCCACGACGATCATCAACTCGATCAGGGTGAAACCCTTTTGGCTGTTCTGTTTTCTGAGATGTTTCAACATTTGCTTCCCCTCCAACTGTTTTTTGGTTAACCGAATGCCGGCCCGGACACTCCGGGTAGACATGAATTCCAATCATTACCAGGCTACAAGTACCATAAAAAGGCGAAAAATAAAACTTTATAAACCGTCATATTCGCCTGTTGTATTTTTTTAATGCATAATGCGTACCGTTTGACCCGTTTCCTCAGGAAAAGTTTATTCCGGACGATTTATCAGCTAGAAAGAGTTATCGCGCCGCACCTGGTGCTATATTCGGGGTTGTTTTTTGCTGACAAAAAATGTCATCAGGGGGCGGTGGTGACAAAAAATGGCGTATTGGGTGAGACTCGGGCCGGGAGCCATTTGGAAAGAAACATCTTTTTCTTATTGCTGTAAACCCGGAAAGTTGAGTTGGCAGATCGTATCCATTTACAATTTGTGAGAATTACAATCACACTCCTTCGGCATGTCCGGCCGTTCTTTTTTCCTCG
>JAWOIQ010000211.1:0-4376 GCA_046484585.1 Desulfurivibrionaceae bacterium | reverse complement strand
ACCTTGAGCCGCCAATCGATCAAGATTGGGTGTTTCGATTTCGCCACCAAAGGCGCCAATATCCGTATAACCAAGATCATCAGCTACGATGACAGAAAACCGGATAATCAAAGAATCGTGATCACCGGGGTCGGCCTTGCCGCGCCCAACGCTTCGAATCTGACCGACTATCGCGAAAAGCTTCTCAAGGGGCAAAGCGAGATTACCACCATCGATCTGCGCTATATGACTCCGGCGCCGGCCGGGGTCTGCACCTTTGACGAAACCAGATACCGCAAGAAAAAGGAAAACAAGCGGGGGACCAGGGCGGGCTGCATCAGCGTCTACTGCGCCCACGAGGCCGTAAACGATGCGGGGATCGATTTCAACGAGTATGACAAGGATAAAACGGGGGTCTATCTCGGCCTGACCGAGCACGGCACGGTGGAGACCGAAAACGAGGTCTATAATATCAGCAAGTTCGAATACAACACCGACTACTGGACCCATCACCACAACCCCCGGACCGTCCTCAACAATCCGGCCGGCGAGGTGACCATGAGCCTGGGGATCACCGGTCCCCATTATTCGGTGGGCGCGGCCTGCGCGGCCGGCAACGCCGCCCTTATCCAAGGGGCCCAGATGTTGCTGTTGGGTGAGGTCGATCTGGCCCTCTGCGGCGGCATTTCCGAGTGCGTCGGCTCTTTCGGGATCTTCGCCAGCTTCAAGGCCCAGGGCGCCCTGGCCCAGCACGTCGACCCCACCAAGGCGAGCCGCCCCTTCGATATGGCCAGAAACGGCATTGTCATCTCCGAGGGCGGCTGCATCTATACCCTGGAGCGCCTGGATCGGGCCAAGGGGCGCGGCGCCAGAATTTATGGCGAGATTGCCGGATACGCGATGAATTCCGATGCCCGCGACTTTGTCCTCCCATACGGCCCCCGGCAGTCTGAGTGCATGCGCAAGGCCCTCGCCAAGGGTGGTCTCAATCCCGACGATATCGATATCGTCAATACCCACGCCACCGGGACCAGGCAGGGCGACATCGAGGAGTGCCGGGCGGTTCGCGAGGTATTCGGCAATTCCCCCTCTACCTATATCAACAACACCAAGAGTATTATCGGGCATGCCATGGGAGCGGCCGGGGTCCTGGAACTGGCCGGCAACCTGCCTGCCTTTGAAGACAATCTGGTCCATCCCACCATCAATCTCGACGATCCCGATCCAGAGTGCGAGCTGCCCAACATCGTCGCCAACCGACCGGTCGAGCTTAAAGCGGTCAAGACTATTCTCAACAATTCCTTCGGCATGGTGGGTATTAACTCCGTGGTCATCATAAAAAAATACGAATAGTGCAACACTCTGATTTACAAATTATTTATTTGTGCTATGATATCCCGCTTTTGTAAGTCAAAGATTTGTAATTCTGTTCAATTTACGGTTTAGATCCGGTCGTACTCAAGCGGCCGTTTCCGATTCTTGGGGAATATTTGATGACAAGGGACGAGATCAAAGACGTTATTCTGGAGATTATCCAGGATATTGACGAGGATGGCGAAGTCGAAAACCTTAATGCTGACGCACCATTGCGAGATCAGCTCGATCTTGACTCCATGGATTTTCTTGACATAGTCATGGAGCTTAGAAAACGCTATCAGCTTCAGATTCCGGAAGGCGACTATCCCGAACTTGCTTCCCTTTCCAGCTGCGTAAATTATCTGGAGCCCCGCCTGAAGGACCTTTAAAGCGCTTGGTCTCCTACGATCAGATAATCATAGGCGGCGGCCTCTCCGGTCTTGCTGCCGGAATTCGCCTGGCCCGCTTCGGCTTTAAAGTACTGATCCTTGAAAAGCACGCCATTGCCGGCGGCCTTAATTCCTATTACTACCGCCAGGGACGTCTGCTCGAAACCGGTCTCCACGCCATGACCAATTACGCGCCGCCAGGCAGCAAATCGGCGCCTTTAAACCGCCTGTTCCGCCAGCTGAAACTTTCCCGCAAGAAATTTCCCACTCACCAGCAGCTCCGTTCCACCATCTACTTTCCCGACCACCATACTCTGTCGTTTTCCAATGACCTTGATCTCCTGCGCCGCGAAGTGGAGCGGTTGTTCCCTGAATCGCTCGACCGCTTCAATGCTCTGGTCGAACTGGTCGGCAGCCATGATCCCTTTGTCGACCGGCCCTGGGCCTCGGCCAGGGCAAACCTGGCGGCGATTCTCGACAACGAGCTCCTGATGAACATGCTGCTCTGGCCCCTGATGATGTACGGCAACTGCAACGAGCATGACATGGATTTCGACCAGTTCGTCATCATGTTCCAGGCCGTGTTTCTGGAAGGATTTTTCCGGCCGGCAGGGACCATCAAGGATTTCCTGGATACCCTGCTTGAGCATTATCGGGCCCTGGGCGGCGAGATCAGATTCCGCGCCCCGGTCAAGCGCTTCCGGGTCAGCGGTGGCCAGGTCGGCGCGGTGGTTCTCGAATCGGGCGAGGAGATCCCCTGCCGGCAGGTTATTTCAACCGCCGGCTATCCCGCCACCCTCCGGTTCATGGCCCGTGATAATGGTCCGGCCGAAGAAGCGGCCAGGTACAGCGGCCGGATGAGCTTTGTCGAGATCATCAATGTCCTGCCCGCCGATTGCCGGAAGGATCTGCGCGGCGATGAGACCATCATTTTCTACAACCTCGATGAGCCCTTCGATTACCGCCGCCCCGATCAGGCGGTCAATGTCGACTGCGGGGTCATCTGCTTTCCGGAAAACTTCCACGACCTCGAACCGGGGGCCGAGTTCCAGCTCCGGGTCACCCACCCGGCCAACTATGAGGTCTGGAAATCGTATGGCCCGGAAGAATACGCGGCACAGAAGAAGTTCTGGGCGGATCGCTCCGTTGGAAGAGTTGGGGAAATCATTGGGAATTATCGGGAAAAAGTAGTATATCAGGATGTCTTCACGCCGACCACCATCGAGAAATTCACCGGCAAGGTCAACGGTGCGATCTATGGCAGCCCCGTTAAGCTCAAGGAAGGGACCACACCACTCTCCAACCTCTTTGTCGCCGGGACCGATCAGGGTTATCTGGGCATAATCGGCGCGATGCTTTCCGGGGTGACCATGGTAAACAAACATATCTTCAAAGAAAATTGAAACATGCCTTATAAATCCATCGAAAAGGCCGCCGACAAATACGATGTGGTGGTAATCGGCTCCGGCCTGGGCGGTCTCACCACCGCCAATCGGCTGGCCAACGCCGGCCACCGGGTCCTGCTGGTCGAGCATCATCATCGGCTCGGCGGCCTGGCCACCTGGTTCAAGCGTAAAGGCCATATCTTCGATATCTCCCTGCACGGCTTTCCCTACGGGATGAAAAAGACCTGCCGCAAGTACTGGAACCGGGAGATCATGGATTCGATCGTTCAGCTGAACAACATCGTTTTCGACAACCCCCAGTTCACCATCAGGACCACCTTCGACAAGGTGGACTTCACCTCGATCCTCACCAACCGGTTCAAGGTGCCCCGCGCCTCGGTCGACGATTTTTTCAATACGGTGGCCGGGATGAATTTCTACGACGACCGGACCATGACGACCCGGGAACTCTTCGAGCAGTTTTTTCCCGGCCGCAGCGATGTCCATCGACTGCTGATGGAGCCGATCAGCTATGCCAACGGCTCAAATTTCAACGATCCGGCGATCACCTACGGCATCGTCTTCTCCAATTTCATGAACAAGGGGGTTTTCACCTTCAGCGGCGGTACCGACAAGCTTATCGAGATGATGGTCGAGGAACTGGAAAAGAACGGGGTGACCATCTGCACGAACTCCCGGGCGGAACGGATCGTCATCGACCAGGGGCGGGTCCGGGGAATCGAGATCTCCGGCCGCTTTATCGAAGCGGCCTGCGTGGTCTCGAACGCCGGCATCCTCAATACGATCGACGACCTGGCCGGGCGGGAATCATTTTCCGCCGAATTTCTCGAAAAGATCAAGCCGGTCCAGGTCAATAATTCAAGCTGCCAGGTCTACATGGGGATCAGGGAAGGGGAGAGGCTCGACGATGTAGGCGATCTCCTTTTCACCTCGACGGCCCCGGCCTACGATGTCGACGAGATGCTCGACATGGAAACCCGCAGCCGGACCTTTTCCCTCTATTATCCGAAGACCAGGCCGGGCCATGACCGCTATACGGTGGTCGCCTCGATGAACGCCCGCTACGACGACTGGGCGGCGCTGCCGGAGGAACGCTACAGGGATGAAAAGGAGAAGATGATCGAGAGGTGCCTTGTCGATCTGGAAAGATATATCCCCGATATCCGCCAAAAATGCGACTGGCTGGAGGCGGCGACCCCGAGGACTTTTCAGCGCTATACCCTTCACACCAAGGGCACTTCCTTCG
>JAWOIQ010000148.1:0-59740 GCA_046484585.1 Desulfurivibrionaceae bacterium | reverse complement strand
AGTGTCATTTTCGCCGGAATCATCCTGCGAAAAGGTCCGCGCCGTGGGTTTTTCTGGTTTTTTTTGCTGATTTTCCTGGCGATCCTCGCGGCGGGGATCTGGGGAAAACCCCCGGGGGCTCCCTTGAGTAGCGAGAACTGGCTGCCTTTTGTCCTGGCCGGGATTGTAACGGCCCTGCTGCTCACTATTTTCGCGCCCAAATACCCCAGGGTGAGACGCGACACCCAACTCAGCCGCCAAAAAACCATGGAAATGCTGGATAAAATCGAGCAAAAAAATGAAATCGCCACGCTGGCCTACATCTCGTTAAACCTGTTTATCTGGTTCGGCCTGGTTCTGCTCGGCTTCGTGATAATCGCAAGATATTTCCTATAACCTGAATCCGTGACGGCTTCGTGGTGAATTCACTTATCAGTTTGTAATTACATTAGATAATCGTTTTCCCCTGGATTGCCAGGGTACACCCCGCCGCCCTGCGGGGCGCCCGAGAACGGCGTATCTGCCGCGTTGGCAACTCGTTGATATACCATCGGTATTATCAACATCGTTGCCGCCTTGCATCTGCACCGTTCTCGAACGCTCACGAATTCAGGTATAAATGAAGGAGGTTTGATGAATAACAGTCCGCCCCCACCTGCCCAATCTCCGCCAAGCCAGCCAAGATTATCGTGGATCCTCATATCCATCCTAATCTGGCTGCTCTTTGTTTCCATCCTCAACCTTTATACCGCCGGGCAGATGTCCCCCGAGGAAATATCCTATACCGATTTCAAAAAGCAAGCGCGGTCCGGCGAAATAAGTTCGGTAACCATAAAAGGCAGCCGGATTTCCGGCAGCTTTGCCGAAAAAGGAACAGATTCTGAAAACGGTGCAAATAGAAAAAATGGTGAAAGGCAAGCCACACCGGGTTTCAAAACGGTTATGCCCCCGATTGAGGACAACTCCCTCCTTGATTTACTGGAAGAACATCAAATAACCATCCACGCCGAGGAAGAGGGGGATCCCTTCTTCTGGCGAATAGTTATCTCAATGCTGCCCTGGCTGCTGATCATCGGTTTCTTCGTCTACACCAGCAGAAAGATGAGCGAACGCTTCCAGGGGGCGGACGGCCCCTTCAGTTTTGGGAAATCCAAGGCGAAGTTGTATACCAAATCGAAAGTCGGCACCACTTTCAAGGACGTGGCCGGACTCGAAAACGCCAAGAAGGAACTGATGGAGGTGGTCGACTTTCTGCGCTCGCCGGAAAAATACCAGGAGCTGGGCGCCGAGCTGCCCAGGGGCATCCTCCTGGTGGGTCCGCCGGGAGTCGGCAAAACCCTGCTGGTGCGGGCCACGGCCGGCGAGGCCGGGGTAACCTTTTACAGTATCAGCGGCAGCGAATTTATCGAAATGTTCGTCGGGGTCGGCGCCTCCCGGGTCCGCGATATGTTTGACAACGCCAAGAAAGAAGCCCCGGCCATCGTGTTCATCGACGAACTTGACTCCATCGGCCGGGTCCGCGGTACCGGGGTCGGCGGCGGCCACGACGAACGGGAACAGACCTTGAACCAGATCCTCTCCGAAATGGACGGCTTTTCGCCCCATGAATCGGTGGTGGTGATCGCCGCCACCAATCGCCCGGACGTTCTCGACCCGGCCCTGATCAGACCGGGCCGCTTCGACCGCCAGATCACCCTCGATCACCCGACCAGGGAGGCGCGGCAGAAAATTCTCGAACTGCATACCGCCCCAAAACCCCTGACCAAAGACATCGATCTGAAAAATATCGCCGCCCGCACCGTCGGTTTTACCGGCGCCGACCTTAAAAATCTGGTCAACGAGGCGGTCCTGATGGCCGCCCGCAAGAACCGGAAAAAGGTGACTCCTGAGGATTTCGAGGAGGCCCGCGACAAGATAATCCTCGGCATCGCCCGCGAAGATCTGGTCACCGAAGACGAGAAAGAGGTGATCGCCTGTCACGAGTCGGGCCACACCCTGATGGCGCTTTTCACTCCCGGGGCCGATCCCATCAAGAAAGTGACCATTATCCCCCATGGCCGCTCCCTGGGGGCGACCGAGCAGACCCCCAGGGAAGACCGGCATAATCTCGGCCGAAAAACTCTTATTAATCACCTGAAAATCCTCCTCGGCGGTCAGGCTGCCGAAGTTCTGGTCTACGACGACATTACCACCGGGGCCGGCGACGATTTGCGAAAGGCTACCGAAATGGCGAGAAGGATGATCTCCGAATGGGGGATGAGCGAGGAATTGGGACCGGTATCCTATCAGCACGGCGCCCCCCACCCTTTCCTGGGAAGGAGTCTGGCCGAGCAGAAGGATTACAGCGAAAAAACCGCCTGGCTGATCGACAAGGAAATCCAGGAACTTCTCGGCCGAATCAAGCAGGAAACCATGGAGACCTTGCGCGAGCACCGGGACAAACTTGATCTATTGCGGCAGGAGCTGCGCCGCAAGGAAACCCTCTCGATCGAAGAGATCCGGAAGCTGTTGGATATGAAAGAAGAGTGATAACTCGAGGTTACCATAATGTCATTTCGACCAAAGGGAGAAATCTTAATAATAACCAGAAGTTAAAAAACAAGATTTCTCACATGCGTACGAAACGACAGCTTTTTTGTCCTTTTTGCGAACTCATCAAGAGTGATGAGGCCGCAAAAAGTCACAATTCAGTCATTACGAGCGCAGCGAAGCAATCCAGAACATGTAACTAATTGAAAATACTGGATTGCTTCGCTGCTTCGCGCCTCACAATGACGTGGTAAATCATTTTTTGCGAGTTTATCGGAAATGAGCAGCCACCGATGCCCCTTTCAGCCGCCGTATTTCGCCGAACCGTGCAGCTCTTCGATGGTTTTCCGCAGCTGGGCGATCTCAAGGCCCAGAGAGACGCACTGCTTCCCTTCCAGACATTTTTCGGCCTCCGGCGTCTCGATATAGGTTTTCAGTTCATGTTCATCCTTTTTCAAGTCGACCACCCAGGCCTTTTGCGCCTCATCGTAATCAACCTTCACATCGATGCCGCATGCTCCGATGTCCGGATAAATTTCAGTTATTTTTTTGCAGATTTCCTCTTTGTTCAACATAATGCCACCTCCTGGTAGATTTTTATCCGAAGGGCCGCCCCTTATCAGTCAATCATGACAAGTTCGCAAAAAGTCACGGAATGGCTAAGCAAAACTTTGATATACGCCCCGCAGGAAGTGCCCTCCTCAAGGGAGGATTGAACAGAACCCTTGGGGTGCAAGAAGTAGTGTGTTTTTGCGACTGAGGCCATACATGTGGTATGCCGAAGGAGCAAAAATGCGCTACGACGCAGTAGATCAGAGTTTTTGCGACGCCATCAATCACGGACCACCCCGGCGCCGTGACAGGTCGGGCACTCTTCGGTCGGGGTGCACTTGCAGTCGCTCCAATCCGAGTCTCTCTGGGTGCCGCGCCACTCCATATCGCAGGTACAGGTGCCGGATATGGTTTTTTCGCCTTTGCACAACGGACAGATTCTCTCGCCCTTACTGTTTTTTTCCTTAGGTAACTCGCACATACATTCCTCCTCTGCCCGGTTTATTCGAAGGCGGTGAATTTTTCTTTCTTTGCGTTGCAGACCGGACACTTGTCCGGCGCCTCTCCTTCCAGGGTATAACCGCAGACTTCACAGACCTGGACCGCGCCGAGTTCCGTGTCCTTGCCGCTCTTCACATGCTCATGCGCGTTGGTGAACAGTTTCTTATGCATCTTCTCGGTGGCGTAAGACCACTCGAAAGAGCGCTGCGCCCCCTTTTCACCCTGCATTCTGGCGACTTCGATATAAGAGGGGTACATCTCCTCGATCTCGAAGGTTTCGCCGTCTATCGCCAGTTGCAGGTTCTTTTCGGTATCGCCGGGCCCGAAGGCGCCCATGCTGTTGGCCACGAAACCGCCCTTCAGGTGCTTAACTTCGCGATAATGGTCGCCGGCATGGATGAATTCGGCATAGGCAATGACCCGAAAGAGTCGGGCCACATTGGCGAAATTCTCCTTTTCGGCCTGATTACCGAAATGAAGATAGCGCATATTGGCCATGCTCTCACCGCCGAAGGCGTTGATAAGGTGCTGTTCGGTCATTCGGTGCATATGTTTTCACCTCCGCGTAGTAAAACTGGTGCCTGTCCATAAATGATCTTTGTGCCCGATAACATCGTTGCCGCCTTGATCCGCACCGTTCTCGAACGCTCACGGATTCAGGTTTCGGTAAAATTAAGTGTATTATAGAAAAACCAGGGGGTGCAAGTTATAAAACGAACAACCATTGCCTAGGCCAGGCAAGCTGGAAGCAGGTAGAACCCGGAGAACAAGCGGTCATCGAAAGACGCCTGGTTGATGCATTCCTATAAAGCTGTCATTTCGAACGAATGTGAGAAATCTTGTTCTTTAACTTATTGTTACTATTAAGATTTCTCCCTTTGGTCGAAATGACATTATGGTACCCTCGACTTTATGCGACAAGGCCATACATGTGGTAGCCGATGGAGCATAAAAGCCGGTAAAGCGGGAAGAAACCTTAATTAATTGAAATAAATCTGCTATTCTAGACCACCACAATCCAGGAGGCCTCAACCTCCACTACATCAACCAGCTCCAAAGAGAAACAAACCATGCCGCCTTCCAGCAAATATCGGGCCTTCAGGTTATTGGTCTTTCTGATAATTACTATCCTGCCGCTTTATTCGGTCTTTATCATGACTCCGCTGTTCACCGACCTGATCTTCGGCAATCTTGAGACCAGCGCCATTAATTCGGCCAGACATCTTTCCCGAATGATCGTCGGCAATCCTGGCATAACCGCGGCAAGCATCCCCTCCGAACTGGGGGAGGAATCAAGAAAATTCCTCAACGATTTCAAGATATTAAAAATCAAAATATTTTCCGTCGACGGCACCGTCGTTTTTTCGACAACCCCGGAGAACCTCGGCGAAACTTATCCCGATGCCGGCTTCTGGGAAAAAATAGCCAACGGGTCGAGTTACTCGAAGATCGTCAAGGAAAAAAACCTTTCCGTCGACAACGAGTCCTTTCAGCATGATGTTATCGAAACCTATTATCCGCTGACCAGGGAAGGCAGACTGATCGGAGCCGTGGAAATATACACCAACGTCTCCCGACAACAGAAAGCCCTTTCCTCGCTCAAGCTGAAACACAATATGATGATAATCAGCATCCTGATGCTGGTGGCGGCGACCTTCATCATCGCCGAGGAGAAGGAAAAAAAGCATCGCAAAGAGCAGCAAGACGCGCAAAACCGGATCCTTCACGCCAAGGTGGAATGGGAGAAAACCTTTGACGCCATTGACGACGTAATCGCCATCATCGATCCTTCCTTCACCATCAAAAGAATCAACAAGGCGGGGCGGGAGAGGCTCCATGCCGATTTTCCCGAACTGGTTGATCATCGTTGTCACGAGATATTCGAGCAGTCATCCGAGATCTGTCCCGATTGCCCCATTCCCCAGGTAATTGAAGACGGCAAGCCCCACCATATCGAAAAGCACACCCGCGCCACCGGGCAGACCCTGTGGATCTCGGCCGCGCCGCTGTTCGACGAATACGGTCATATAAACGGCTTCGTCCACACCTCCCGCGACATCACCCATCAACGCATCATGGAGCAACAGATTCAGAAAGGTCAGAAGATGGACGCCCTGGCCGTATTGACCAAAGGCATCGCCCACAACTTCAGGAATATCCTGGCCGGCATCCTGATGAACAGCCAGGTCCTCCAGAGTAACCACGAGGACGATCCGCAAATACAGGAAGTAACCACCTGGATTAACGATTCCGTCCAGGCCGGTTCGAAACTGGTCACCGGGCTCATGCAGTTTTCCCAGCCAAAGAGAGAACGGGAATTTCAGGAAATTGATCTGGCCCAACTGATTCCCGATGCCTACACCCTGATCAAAAGTTCGGTGGGCAAGGATGTCAACCTGACCTACGAGGCCCCGGAGTCCCTGGAAGTCATGGGAGATCCGGCCGCCCTTTTCCAGGTCCTGGCCAATATCTGCGCAAACTCCGCCGACGCCATGCCCTGGGGAGGGGATCTTAAAATCAAGCTCCTGGGAGTCGACGCCGAGGCTACGATTATTATTACCGATACCGGTTCTGGCATGGATGAAAAGATTATCGACAAGGTTTTCGAACCGTTCTTTACCACCAAGGAAGTCGACAAGGGAACCGGCCTGGGGCTCTCCTCCAGTTACGGAATTATCCAGGAACACGGCGGCGATATAAAAATAGAATCCACCTTGGGAATCGGTACCACGGTAACCATAACCCTACCCCTCTGCGATCACAGCGTCACTCGAAACCGGCTTACTCCCCTGAAGGACATTGAGGGGCTGGGCCAAAGAATCCTGATCGTCGACGACGAGGCGCAGGCCATTGTCCCGATGACCCGGCTGCTCGATAAAATCGGCTACGAAACCGCCAGCGCCAATAATTGCGAAGAGGCCCTTGCCGCGCTCAACACCTGGCGGCCCGACCTGATTATCATCGACTACAATATGCCGACCGGAAACGGGCTCGATTGCGCCGTGGAGATTAACCGCCTGAACCCGTCGGCAAGGATTATAATCCTCTCCGGCGACACAACCGAGAAGATCGACGGAATCATCGAGGAACGGAAGATAAATTTTATCAGCTGCTGTCTGGAAAAACCGATCGGCATCGACAAACTCAGTCACGCCGTGGGACTGGCCCTGGATGAACAGGATTGAAGGTGGAAATTATTCTAGATATTTTTTGCTGATTCCTGAATTTGCTTAAAAAAAAGGACCGTCTTCCAAACTGGGAGACGATCCGTTTTTTTGCAGACAACCGGGAAACTGCTTCTTAGAACTCGGCGGCCAGCTGCAGGGTATAGATATCCGAGTCTACGCCGTCGTAATCCTCTTCATTCAACCATTCCAGGGCCAGGGAGGTGCCGTCCATGATCTCCACCGCCACGGCGGTCACGATCCGCTTCTCGGCCAAACCGGCCCAGAGGGCCTCATCGGTTTCCTGGTATCCGACGGCAACATATGCATCCCGGCCGGCCAGGGGAAAGAACACGCCCGCTTCAACGTTATAGGCGGAGATCCGTGAATTGGTCACGAAGGGATTGGCGGCCAGCAGATCGTCGGCGGCGGTGAGATATTCGGCGATCAGGGTCAGCGGACCGAGACCGGCGATCAGATGGGCGCTATAGCCTTGGATATATTCAGTTTCCACAAAAGGCGACAACGGATCCAACGGATCTTCAACAATAGCTCCTAATATATCGGAAAGCCCGTCGCTGTCGCGGATGGAGCTGATCCAGCCGCCGCCGATATCGAAACTCACCGTCTCGGCCTCGAAGGCATAGCCGAGATTGGCGCCATAATGCTCGACCACGTCATCGCCGTCGTCTTGGGTGTCGCCGTTAAATCCGTAGGCCGAGACATAAAACCCCGCAACTTCAATCCCTACCAGGAGCGCGTCTTCCCGGGCTTCGCCGATCTCCAGGGTAAGGGGATCGGAAACCATCTGGGACTCGTAATTACCGAAGGGCACATAAAGCTTACCGGCGGTCAGATAAAAGGGATTTCTTTCAAGGTTGCCGAGGGTGATAAAGGCCTCGTCGACCTGGAGATCATCATCGTCCTCATAGAGGAGGAGGACATGGGCGGAGCTGAAGTCGCTGACCTCGGCCTCGATGCCCAGTTCGACGGTGGCCACCGCAATATCGCTCTCGGTGAAGGTGTCGTCGTCATAAACCCCGGCCTCGACTTCAACCACGCCGCCGATGGTCAGCCGGTCGCTCCAGGTCGGTTCGACGGGCGCGGGCTCGGTAATCCCGGCCGCGACCTCCACATTGGCGAGCTTGGACCAGATCTTGTCGATCTCGGCTTTAAGCTCCGCCTCGCCGGCATGGGAAACAGCCGGCATGACCGCCACGGCAACCGCCGCCGTCAACAAAAAAGCCGTCCTCGAAACAGCGCCCCTGAGGGAAGAACTTAAGATTTCTCCACGGATTTTCATGATCTCTCCTGTCATCAGAATAAATTTAGTTGAAAATATTACGTACAAGCCAGGCCCCCCCTGGACCACAACAATCGGCCTATATAAGAAAATGAGAGGCAAACAATGTCAATTAAAAAAAAGTTCCATAAATCCAAAAGTTACTCTTCGGGCCCGGCAAATACCACACCGTCGCACCTAATCTTACGGTGGCCCAATTATCCATGAAATCTAATTTACTATAAATATCAACCGAATATCAGAACCGAAAAGGAAGAAGACCCCTGACCAAAAAGCCTGACCAAACCCTATCTATTAAATTATTTACAAAGGCCCAACCTTTTGTTATATGAGCCGGAAGTCAAAAAAACACTTCACTTTTCATTGAGTTACGTGATAATATGCTCGATGTCCTGTGTAAGGGGGGGACTTCCGAATGTCATTACCAAATCTTTTTTCTAACTGCAACGGGTTAGAGGCGATCGCATGAACAAGGTGCTGATCGTCGACGACTCCCAGGAACTGCTGAACCCCATCGTCCTGGGTCTGCGGAAATACGAATCCGATTTCGAGATCCTGACCGCCGCCAACGGTGAAGAAGCGGTATGCCTGCTCAAAAAAGAGACTGTTTCCGCTCTGGTTACCGATCTTTACATGCCGAAGATGGACGGCCTGGAACTGCTCGCCTACATGAGCCAGAATCAGCCCAGAGTCCCCTGCATCGTCATGACCGCCTTCGGCAGCGCCGAAATTCAAGATATCCTCGACCAGCGCGGCATCTTTCACTATCTCGAAAAACCCATTGATCTCCAGGCCCTCGCCAACGCCATCATCGATGCCCTGGCCCAGTTCGAACAGGGTACCTCCCTTGACGGCCTCTCCGTCGCCGGCTTTCTGCAGCTTATCGAAATGGAAGAGAAGAGCTGTATCCTGGAAGCCAGCAACGCCAGGAAGGAGACCGGCCGCTTCTACTTCGTCAAGGGCAGGCTCCACAATGCGGAATATCAAGATCTGACCGCCGATCGCGCGGCCATGACCATGATCGGCTGGAAAAGCGCCAGGCTCCGGATAAAAAGTCTACCCGAGGAAAAACAGGAAAAAAAAATCGGCTTCGGACTCAAAACCTTGATCCTGGAAAGCGCCAGGCGCAAGGATGAGCTTAAAAAAGATGTGATATCTTCCGAGCCGCTCAAAAAGTCCGACACCCGAGATCTGCTCTACCAGGCAATCAGGCGGGCGGAAGCCAACGAGAACAAGCAGGCCCAGCAGATGCTGGCTACCCTGCTGAAACAGAATCCGCGCAATAGCGAGGCCTGGCTCTGGTATTCCAGGGTGACCGACAACATAAAAGCGGTTGAGGCCGCCCTGGATAACGCCAAAATCCTGGCGGAGAACGATCCGGAAGTCGGCGAGGAAATCAAAAAGCTGCAAGTAGCCTACGAAAATGGCTGCTCCAAAAGCACGACCATCAGACACTGCCCTTTCTGCCGGACCCCCTATATCGAAAGTCCCGAGTCCTGCGCGCACTGCAAGGCCTATTTCCGGATTACCCCGGCCATGCTGAGATCTCCCAAAAAACAGGTAAACAAAGAGATCATCGACCAGGCGATCCACCGGTACACCAAGATTATTCTGGTCGAGAAAAAGCATCGGGTCCACTTCAACCTCGCCTTGGCCCATCTTAATAGCAATCAATGGGAAGAGGGGCTCGACCAATTATACAAGACCAGAAAACTTGAGCCGGACAATGAACAGTACCGCCGGCAACTGAACCTCCTCCTGGACCATATGGCCAATGTCGAGCTGCCCATGGGCGATAACTCCGATCAGGCGCCGAATAAAAAAATTGTTGCCGCCACCGAAAACCGCCGGGACAAAACGGTCCTGGTGGTCGAGGACAGCGCCACCACCCGCAAGGTGATCACCGTCATCCTCCGGCATGAAGGTTTTGACGTTATTGAGGCAAAAGACGGCATCGAGGCAATGGCCAGGTTCAACGAGATGACCCCGGACCTGGTTCTCCTTGACATCGTCATGCCGGGCATGGACGGTTATCAGGTTTTATCCACCATGAAACACAACAGCAATTTCAGGAAAATTCCGGTCATCATGCTTACGGCCAGGGACGGCATGATCGACAAGGTCAAGGGCAGGATGTCCGGCTGCAACGAATATCTGACCAAACCCTTTACCCCGGAAGAATTGACTGCCAGAGTCAGAAAATATTTAAAGTAACCGGGGCCTGCTCTCATCTGTTTGCCGCCGGTCCTCAAGAAACGGGATAACCCGAACAACGAATCAGCTTTTTTAAAGTTAAAACATGGCCCGAAAAACCAGAATACTGATTGTCGACGACTCAGGCTTGATGCGAAAAGCGGTCAAGGACATCTTCGCGGCCAACAACGCCATGGAGGTTGTGGGCGAGGCGGTGAACGGCAGCGAGGCCCTGCGGCTGATTCCCCGGTTGAGCCCGGATGTGATCGTCCTGGACGTCAACATGCCGGGAATGGACGGCATCACCACCCTGAAGCACATGATGATCCAATTCCCGACTCCGACCATAATGCTCAGCACCCTCACCAGGGACGGCGCCACCGTGACCTTCGACTCCCTGAAATACGGGGCCGTGGACTTCCTCGCCAAACCATCCTCCCTCGCCGGCGACATGCGGGATCAAACCGCTAAAATAACCGACAAGGTAGCAACCGCCGCCGGAGTGGAACTGGAGGCCATGCAATTCATCAGAACCGGGGTCCGAAAATCTCCGGCCGCCGCCGGAACCAGCGACGAGATAATAAAAAGAATTGTCATCATCGGCGCGGCCGAGGGCGGTTACAGCGCCCTGCTGAAATTCATCCCCGGCCTCGACCCCGGACTGTCCGCCGCCTGCATCGCAATCCTTTACGCGGCCACCGAGCACATCGACGCTTTTGTCGATTATCTGGACCGATGTTCAGAGCTGCCGGTCAGAAGGGCTGCCGAGGGCGCCCCCTTGAAAAAAGGGGTCTGCTACATAGGCTCCGGGGACGAGTACATAACCATCCGCGAAGAGGACGGTGAATTTCTGCTCCATGTCAGCCCGGCCCCCTTCTCGACCCGGCGCGGCGCAATAGACATGCTGATGCTGTCGACCGCGGAGTTGGTCGGCCGGAAGAGCGTAGGCGTGATCCTCTCCGGCACCGGCGACGACGGAGCCGAAGGCCTCGGCGAAATCATCGCCCACGGCGGCGAGGCCGTCGTCCAGAAACCGCGATCATGCATGTACCGGGAAATGCCCGAAAACGCCCTGGCCAGATGCCGGACAAAGTTTGTCGTAGGTGACACCGGCCTGGCCGCGGCGATAAATTTATGTTGTGCCTGACCCCTGGAGACGGGGCGGTTTCAGCCGGGAAGAACTGCGGCCGCGGGGCCGCTTAAGCATATTTTTACGAAAAAACTACAACTGAATTAAGCAAACTCACAAAAGGAGGAGGGTGCCTTGAATTGGAAAAACTTAAAGATCCAGAACAAACTGTTGCTCGGCTTCACGCCGGTAATCCTTGTGCTCTTGATCGTCGGTGGATTGGGATATTTTAACATCTCGGCGATCAGGGGCGCGATGACCGAGGTCAACAAGGCGGCCTCCGTAGCCGACGCCTCGATGGAAATGGACCTGGCCCTGACCAACGACCGCTTGATCCTCATGGAGATCCTCACCGCCGGGGACAAGGCCGAACTCGACGAGATGTGGCGGGAGCACCAGGAGTTCGACGCGGAATTCGACGGTTACGCCGCGGCGATTCTCAAGGGCGGCGAAACCGCGATGGGCACCATCTATAAGGTTGAAGACCAGAAGCTGGCCAATGAGGTCGCCGAGGCCGCCAGAATGCACGACGCCGAATTCACTCCGCAGATGCAGGAGGTTTACCGGAACATGAACGCCAAGTTTGCCGCCGAAAAAGAAGAAGCGGCAGGGATGGCGAACATGAAAGGATCCTTCCGGGAGCTGCTGGCCGCGCTGACCGAACTGGAAGAGGGCGTCGACGGGCTGGTCGATTCGGCGATCCGCTCGGGAACCTCGGTCCAGTCGTTGGCCGAGAGGGAGAATAAATGGAAAGACCTTTCCATGGAAATCGCCCTGTCGACCGGCGCCGCCCGATTGGCCATTGAAGAATTTGTCCAGTCATCCGACAGCGCCGAACATGCCGCGTTCCGGCAAGAATTCGCCGAACATATCGACAAGGCCAAAATCTGGCTGAACGGCATGGCAAAGGGCGCCAACACCAAAAATATGGGGCAGATCAGGGCCCTTACCGACAGCAATCTGAAGTCGATGGCCGCCACGACCCTGACCATGCTCAACAACCGGTTCGAACCGGCCGCCATGCGGGTTATGGACAATCACGCCGCCACCGTCAAAATCGAGCAGACCCTGGCCGATCTCGATACCTCGATCGACAACCTCGGTATCGTCCTTGCCGACAAGGTTGGACAGGTAGAGGCGGATGCGAAAGAGATTATCCAGGCCGCGAATGCCGCCGCCGACCGCACTACGGCCGCCGCGACTGTGCAGAATATCGCCGGTATCATTATCGGGACCTTCTTCGCCTTCCTGATCGCCTACTTCATCGCCCAGGCAATCTCGGTGCCGATTGCCGGTATCGCCAACCTGATCCGGAAAGTTGCCCGGGAGAAGGATCTGACCATCAAGGTTCCGGTTGCGGGCCAGGACGAGGTAGGCATGATGGCGGGTGACTTCAACTCCATGATTGACGAGCTGAACAGGTCATTCGTCGAGGTAACCAACGCCTCCCAGCAGGTGGCAACCGGCGCCGGCGAGGTGGCTAAACGCGCTTCGGGCAACAAGACAAGGGCCGATCACGAGGTGGAGCAAACCTCCCGGGCCGCCTCGATCATCAAGGAAATGGCCGGCACCGCCGGTATGGTCAACCAGGCCTCCACCGGTCAGAAAAACGCGGCGACCAAATCAACCAAGACCCTGGAAGCTCTGCTGCAATCGATGAAAGAGGCCGCCGAGGCCGCCGAGGCCCAGAACCGGGAAGCCCAGGAAGCCGCCGCCAGGGTGGCCGAGATGGGCGAGACCGGCGGCAAGGTTGCCGCCACCGCCCAGGAGCAGGGCAAGATGGTGGTCAGCGTTACCGCTTCGGTAAACGAAATCGCCAAGGCGGTGGATGAGATGAACAAAGCGGTTGCCCGGGCCACCGAGCACGGCACCGCCTCCCTGGCCGCGGCCGAGGAAGGCAGCAACTCGGTTGCCGCCACCGTTGAAGGTATGCGCTCCATCTCCGAATCTTCCGAGCAAATCTCCGAGATCATCGGGGTTATTACCGATATTGCCGAGCAGACCAACCTCCTCGCCCTTAACGCCGCTATCGAGGCGGCCCGGGCCGGCGCCCACGGTAAAGGTTTCGCGGTTGTTGCCGACGAAGTTGGTAAACTCGCCCAGCGCTCCTCGGAGGCCGCCAAGGAGATCACCCAGCTTATCAAGGATTCGACCAGCCGGGTAACAGAGGGAACCCAGTTGACCGACAGTTCCCGAAAGGCGCTTGCCAGGATCGACGAGAGCGGCAAGGTAAACATGGAGGCGATCACCGAGATCTCCACGGTCTCGACCATGCTGGCCAAAAGCACCGGCCAGGTGCAGACCCTGATGAAGGAGCTCAACGATCTGGCCGAGAACATCGGTGCGATGGCTATTGAGCAGGGTCCCCGTCGGCAGGCCGCCGAGGCCGCCCTGAAGGCCCTGCAGGAAAAATCGGCGGAAATCACCGAACAGGTCCGGCAGGCCAACCAGGGCGCCGCCGACATCAACACGGAAATGCACGAGATCGTCAGCCGGACCAAGGAAATGGCAGTGATGACCGGCGAGCAGGCCAAACGGTCCCAGGCGGTAATGGAAATTTCGAACCAGTCCTCGGCGGCGGCGACCCAGACCTCCGAAGGCGCCGGAATCGTAATGAATATTACCGACGAGCTGCAAAGCCAGTCCCAGGCCCTGAAACTTCAGGTTGAGCAGTTCAAGGTACAGCGGGCTTAACCGGCCGGAACCGCTGGTTTTTGATACTCGATGTCGCCGCGCGGGGTGTGTTTTCGCTCAAACCCATCCACCCCGCGGCGGCGCTGCTGTTTTTTTAACTCAAAAACCCGGTTGCCCTTTTCCGCGGCTGACCAAAAATTTTACCAGTGAAGGGAGAAACCACGCCATGGCTGACAGGTATGCAGCTACCGAGAAACTTGAAGCCGAACAGGAGTTGATGCAGCTGGTCGGTTTCACGATCGGCAAGGAGCTGTTCGGTGTCGATATCTTAATGGTTCAGGAGATCATCCGGGCCGCCCCGATAACCCCGGTTCCAAACTCACCGGAATTCGTGGAAGGAGTCATCAACCTGCGCGGCAACATCCTGCCGGTTATCGATCTGCGTAAACGCTTGAGTTTACTGAGCAGCGAGTCCGATCACGATGACACCTGGATATTGATCCTCGATATCCAGAACAAGACCACCGGCTTTATTGTCGACTCGGTAACCGAGGTTATAAAGATCCAGGAGAACACCATCGAAGCGCCGCCCGACATCATCAAGGCCGGGCTGGAAAGCCAGTATCTGCGGGGGGTTTGCGATATCGGCGCCCAGCTGCTGATCCTCCTCGATTTTAAACGGATTCTGTTGCAGGAAGAGTTCAAGAAACTAAAGTCAATGGATGAAGCCGAAGGGGACGAATAGCATGAGTAAACGCATTCTGGTAGTTGATGATTCATCGATGATGCGAAAAATGATCGCCAATATCCTGAATCCCCCCGGCCACATCGTAATCGGCCAGGCCAAAAGCGGGGAAGAGGCGGTTGAGATGTATCAGGAGTTGAAACCGGATCTGGTGACCATGGACATCACCATGCGGGGCATGGACGGCATTACCGCCGCCAGGGAGATTTTAAATCTTGACGCGAACGCCCAGATCATCTTCCTCTCGAACCTTAACGAGGCGAAGTACCAGAAAGAGGTGGAGGAGATGGGCGCCGTCGGTTTCGTCAACAAGTACAAGGCCGCCGAAATCCTGGATCTGATCAACGGAATATGACCACCGCTCCCCAGGGTTCAGGCCTTAATATTCTTAACCGTTCACCGGGGCGGTCGCCAAAGTACCCAAAACTGCCGGCCTGTAACCGTTCAGCAGTGGCGCAGATTTGGACAAGCGGACCGGCGCCGCGTACCTCGTGTACGTAAGCCGGGCCGATCGTCCGAAGATGTGGTACTGCTGAACGGTTACGAATATTCGGCACAGCCCAAAAGGTACATAACAATGGAGAACTGCGCTTTGTTAAGCTCCAAATTGGAAATGGATTCCGGGCCCTCCAATAATCGGCTGGGTGTAATCGGTTCCGGGCTCCACCAGAAAACCCTGGTTTTTTTCACCATCCTGATTCTGCTGGCTTCGCTCTTGAGTGTCGTTGCCATTTACCACCATAACCGGGGCGAGGCGATCTTGGATACCATCGCCATTGCCGACGACAAACAGCAAGCCGGCAAAAACCCGGCAACCCTCGGCAATGAAGCCCTGGCCCGCACCCATGTCGCCCTGGAATTCGGCTTGACCGTCATGACCCTGGTTCTGGCGGGCATCCTGATCCTGTTTATGGTCTTTTTCGTCCGTAACATTATTCAGCCCCTTGATAAACTCGAGAAGTTCAGCCGGGACATGGCCGACGGCCGCCTGGACCGTCTGGTCCGGGACAGCGAGAACGCCGGCTGTTCGATCGGCGCGATCGGTGAAAACGTCAACTCCCTGGCCATGAATCTGCAAGAGGTTCTCCTGCTGGTCTGGAATCTCAGCGACCACAATCTGGGGATTGTCGAAGAGACCATCAAAACCCTGGAGAAACCCCAGGGAGTTTCCCGGGAACAGATTCTGGACCGTCTCGAACTAATCAGGGCGGAATTGGTGCAGATGCAGGATCTCACCAGCCAATTCGAATTCTTCGACGTAACCTTGCGGGGAAATATGGCATTAGCCAAAAACGACGCCGGGAAATCGCAACCTGGTGTCTGTCGATAAATGAGGATTTTTGTCCGAGAACGAAAAGCAAGGATGTCGGAAAAGCGCAGCGTACTCAGGTACGTGAGCACTTTCCGACTCCGCGGCGACGAAGTTATCGGGCAAAAAGACCATTTATGGACATGCACTAACTAATCAGAGAGTGGATATCATGATTGATTTATCGCTACTTCAGGATTTCATCACCGAAGCCAACGAGCATCTTGAAGAGATGGAATCAGGCCTGCTCAAACTCGAAAGGGAGCCGGATGACCTTGAAATCCTCAACGATATATTCCGGGCCATCCATACCATCAAGGGGGCCTCGCAGTTCGTCGGTCTGCCCAGGGTTTCGGAACTGTCCCACAAGATGGAAAACCTACTCGATCTTCTGCGCCAGGGTGAGAAGAAAGTAAATCAGGATATCATCGACACCTTGATCGAAACCCGGGACCGGTTGATTAACCTCACCAAGGAACTCGAAATCAATCAGGCCGAGAAAAGCGAAATTGATGACCTGCTGGCCAGGATCCTGTCATTATCGGATGAGGCCCCGCCGGCCCTGGATTGTCCTGAAGAGCCCCCGGCGGAAGCCCCCTCCGATGAGCTCGATCTGAGGAGTGCCCTGGAAGAAGCCCTCGACACTTCCATCCTGGACGACGTTATCGCCGGCGGCTCGGCGGCTTCGATCCAAGACGACGACCTCGACACCTCGATACTGGGTGATTTTTTCGGTGAGGATTCGCCACCAAACCGGCCGGACCAGGAAGAGCTGTTCGCCTCCTCCTCCGAACCGCTCTACGAAGAACTCATCCGCAATGAACTGCGGGGAGAGGAACACGATGAGGAACTCTTCGATATTTTCATCGGGCAGACCAGGAACAATCTCGACAAACTCCGGCAGCTGACCGCGCAATTGCACGATCCTGCGAACGGCGCGGAGAGCTTCGCGAGTTGCCGGGATCTGCTGGCAAACCTCAGGTCTTCCGCCAACTATATGAGCTATGCCAATCTGGTTGGCCTCTACGATCTCTGGCAGGCCGAACTTTCCGCCGCCGGGGAACGCCTCGCGGAATCCGCCGAAACCGATTTTTCTTTTATGGACGATCATCTGGCCCTGATTTTCCGGACCATCCCCCGGCTGAACGAGTCGCAACCGGCCGCCGCCGACCCTTTCGCGGAAAACCAGGGTGGCGAAGACCTTGCCGTTCCGTCAGTTGCCGGGGTGTGTGCAACCGATGAAGAAACAATCAGGGCCGAAATTTCGGAAGAGCTTTACGACGACGAACTGTTCGAAATCTTCCTCAAACAGGTTTCGGAAAACCTTGGCTCAATCCGCCGGGCCATGGCCGAAGGCGGGACCGGCGACCGGACAAACCTGCTCGAACTCTGCCGGGACCGCGTCGCCAAACTCAAGTCCTCGGCTAACTATATGGGATACGCAAACCTGGTCGATCTCTACGAGAGATGGCACGCCCAGATCAGCGAAGCCGGAATGGATGATGATCCGGGTTTTATAAACGACTATCTTGACTTGATGAGCGCTCTGTTTCCGGACTTGCCGGATAGCGGCCCCGAAGAGGAACCTCGGTTATTCGCCGATAATACGGACGGCCCCCGGGCCGAACCTTCTTCCGGCGGCGAAGATCGCAGCAACGAAGATGATTTGTTCGCAACCCTGAGCGACTCCATCGACACCGCCATGGCCGGCGGCAACCGGCAGGGCATGGAACCCCTGCACGGCATCCTGGAAGAGATGTTGTTTGGCGAGGCGTCCTCTGTAAACGAGGAAGCCCCGATTGAAACACCCTCAGCCCCCGAGCTTGATGAAGAGCCGGGCGGGACGGAAAGCGGCGAGGAACCTGTCGAGGCAACAGGCGAAGTCGCGACGCCGGATCTCGGCGGGGAGGAACGCCGCCGGACTGAACGCCGCCGGGAAGAACGCCGGGAGGGCGGTGAACGCACCTATAAGCAGAGCATCCGGGTCGACTCCGACAAGATCGATTCGCTGATGAACCAGGTGGGCGAACTGGTGGTCAGCCGCGCCTATTTTGCCCAGATCTTCAACTACCTGAAGGAGTTTCAACAGGAGATGAAGGAGGAAGGCGGCTTCGACGCCAAGGGCTTGAAACCGATCAGGGAACTGACCTTCAAGCTGGGCGAAGCCACCGTCGGCCTGGGCCGGGTATCAAACGAGCTTCAGGAAGGTGTAATGAAAATAAGGATGCTGCCGGTGGCCCAGCTCTTCAACCGTTACCCGCGCCTGGTCCGCGACCTGATCCACAAGACCGGCAAAAAAGTCAATCTGGAAGTTCGCGGCGAGGAAACCGAACTCGATAAAATGGTGATCGAGGAAATCTCCGACCCCCTGATCCACATTATCCGCAACGCGGTCGACCATGGCCTCGAAACCCCGGAGGAAAGGCGCAAAGCGGGCAAGGACGAAACCGGCTCCCTGGTCCTCGAAGCCTATCATGAAAGCAATCATATCGTCATCGAAATCACCGATGACGGCCGCGGCATCGACATCGACAAGATCAAGAGCAAGGCCGTCGCCAAGGGCTTGATAAGCCAGCAGGAGATCTCCCGCATTTCCGATGCCGAGGCGAGAAGGTTCATCATGATGCCGGGCTTCTCCACCGCCGAAACCGCCACCGAAACCTCGGGGCGCGGGGTCGGCATGGACGTGATCAAAACCAATATCGAAAAGCTGAACGGCACCGTCGAGGTCGAGTCCCAGCAGGGCGTGCAGACCATGATCCGGATCAAGATCCCCCTGACCCTGGCCATCATCCAGGCCCTGATGGTCCGGGTCGGCGATGAACTTTTCACCATTCCCCTGTCGGTGGTTGAAGAAACCCTGCGGATCTTCGAACATGACACCTCCACCATCGAGGGCGTCGAGGTTATTCATATGCGCGATACGACCATGCCCATTTTCCGGCTGGCCGATGTCTTCGGGATTGAAGGCGCCAGCAGGGACATCAGCCAGTCCTTCGTGGTCATCGTCACCACCGGCATGCAGGAGATCGGCCTGGTGGTCGACGAGCTGATCGGCCAGGAAGAAGTTGTGATCAAGCCTCTGGTCGACTACCTCCGGGAGGAGAGCGGTTTCTCCGGAGCAACGATCATCGGCGACGGCCGGATCTCCCTGATTCTCGATATCTATGAACTGGTCAAGATGACCTCCGAAAAACAGATCGAACGCTCCAGAGCCCAGACCATGAGTCGTAAAAACAAAAACCGGGTCATCAAGGCCGGCGGGGGCATGAAAAAAGTGCCGAGCGCCGAAGCGGCCGGCCCGGAAACCATTCACTGAAGAAGTGTTTCGCGGCTCGGCAACCTGGACCACGAAATAATACGGGACCTATATGGACAATGAAAAGATCAGAGTGCTGGTAGTCGATGACGCCGCCTTCATGGTCAAGGCGGTCAGCGACATTCTCGAATCCGATCCGATGCTCGAGGTGGTGGGAACCGCCAAAAACGGTCTTGAAGGGCTGGCAAAGGTCAAGGAGCTACGGCCGGACGTCATCACCCTCGACATGGACATGCCGGTGATGGACGGGATCAGGGCGGTCCGCCATATCATGATCGAGGCGCCGATACCGATCGTGGTCCTGAGTTCGCTTTACAACGACGGCTCCATAACCTTCGAGGCCCTGCGCCTGGGAGTGGTCGATTTCGTGCCGAAACCTTCCGGCGCGGTCTCGCGGGACATCCACAGCGCCAGCCGGAAAATCATCGACCGGATCAAGATCGCCACCGCGGTCAATATCGAAAATATCAGGCGGGTCCGGCTCTCGAAACTCGATGTCGAACAATCCCTCAGCCAACGCTACGGCTTTCAGGATCTGGAGTCGATCATCGCTATCGGCACCACCATCTCCGGACCCAATACCTTCATCCGGCTGCTCTCCAATCTTTCCCCGCAATTGCCGGCCACCACGGTCATCGTCATGGACATCGCCTCCCAGATCCTCGAGTCATTCGTCCGGAAATTCGACGAGCATACGGACTGGAAGATAGAAATCGCCAGGGACGGCACTGTGATGGAACAGGGAACCTGCTATATAGCCTCGAACGAAAACGCGGTGACCATCGCAACCAATGGTGACGGCGAGGCGATCATCGGAGTATCGGCAGGGGTGGAGAAGCCCCTTGACCTGCTGTTCTCCTCGGCCGCCGAAGTATTTAAACGTAACACCATCGGCCTTCTCCTGACCGGAGTAGGCAACGACGGGGCCGTCGGCTTTGCCAAGATCAAGGAAAAAGATGGCGCGACCATCGCCCAGAGCACCAATACCTGCGTTTACCCCAATCTGACCCAGCACGCTGTGGAACAGGGAGCCGTAGACTACCTTGTCGAGGAAAATGAAATCGTCGGGCAGATCGAAACCATAATGGGTTGAGGTCCGTTAAGCCGCTTAAAACGAAATAACCCGGGCAATCCGGACAGCAAGGACGGCAATAAAGGGCCGTAAGGAAAGAGTTACGACATGATAATCACCTGCGAACAGTGCGAAACCCGCTACAATGTTGCCGATGAACTGATCAGCCAGTCGATCTTCAAGGTCAAGTGCTCAAAATGCGGCAAGATCTTTACCGTCCAGAAGCCCGAGGAGATAAAACCCCTTGATCTGCCGGAAGAAGCGGCCCTGCCGGCCGTCCCTCCCCATCGGATCATTGCCGTCAGCAACCAGAAAGGCGGGGTCGCCAAAACCTCCAGCGCCATCAATCTGGGCATGGCCCTGGCCCTGCGCGGCAAACGGGTGCTGTTGATCGATTTCGACATGCAGGCAAGTCTGACCATCGCCCTGGGGCTCAACCGGCAAAACAGAACCTTTTACGATCTGCTCCATGTCCCCGGCGCCACCCTCGCCAATGTAATTACCAGAACCAAGTACTCTAATCTCTGGCTGCTGCCGTCCGGACCGAATCTGGCTCTGTTGATGAAAAAGAATATCAACCGGCCTAACTTCGAACAAATACTCCGGGATAAACTGGAAGGGATCAAGGACAAGGTCGACCATATCATCATCGACACACCGCCCACCATCGAATTTTTTACCTTAAACGCCCTGATGGCCTCCGATTTCGTAATAATCCCGACCCAGTGCGAATACCTGTCGATGCACGGCGTCGCCCATATTGAGGAAGTAATCGATATCGTCAGGCGCAAACAGAACGACAGTATCGATTACAAAATCCTGATCACCATGTTCAACGAGAACAGCACCGCCACCAAGGTGATCCATGACAAGATCAAAAACAAATACAGGGACAAGGTCTTCGCGACCACCATCGACTTCGATGTAAAACTTCAGGAGTCGCAAATAATGAACGTTCCCGTCGCCCAATATGACGCCAACAGCAGTTCGGCCCGCCAATATATGGAACTGGCCGAGGAACTTCGCGGCGAAAAATCATGATCGAAGCCATCTCCTTACCCACACCGCCCTCCTCTACGGTTTAGCACCGGAACCGGGGCAGAGAAAATTATCCGATGGAATCCTCAAAACCAGCCTTTATTTATGCCGCTGCCGCCTTTCTGGGCGCCCTGACGCTCTGGGAACTGACCGCCCGTTTCAGCGGCTGGAGCGCCCAGATATTCCCGGGGCCGGGGGCGGTCCTGGCCAGTCTGATCGAACTGACCGGCAACGGCACCCTGATCAGGCATTCGATAGCCAGTCTGTATCGGGTCACCGCCGGTTTTTATCTGGCCATGTTCCTGGGCATTCCTCTGGGAATGTGTCTGGGCAGATGCAAACCTCTGCGTCTCATGGTAAATCCGGTTATCCATTTCCTGCGGCCCATCTCGCCACTGGCCTGGATTCCCTTATCGATGCTGTGGTTCGGGATCGGCGACTTGCCGGCAATCTTTCTGATCTTTCTTTCCAGCTTCTTTCCCCTGCTGGTCGCAACTACCATCGCCGTCCGCTCGATCAATCCTATCTATTTTCAGGTTGCAAACAATTTCAATTTCAGCCGGCTGGAAAGCTTTACCAAGATTATGGTTCCCGCCACCATTCCGGCCATCGTCACGGCCCTGCGGCTCTCCATAACCATCGCCTGGCTGGTAGTGGTAGCGGCGGAGATGATCGCGGTTCAGTCAGGCCTTGGCTATCTGATCCTTGACTCCAGAAATGCCCTGCGCATGGACTATGTGATGGTCGGCATGGTGGTGATCGGGGTGATCGGCCTGCTGCTCGACTACATTATGCGCCAGCTGATGAACATCGAGTCGGCGGCCTGGGGAACCATGGGCCACAGATAACCGAGTTCGGTCACCCTGCAATTTTTTCAGGAAAAACAACTACCATGGGCCACATCCTCATCGAAAATCTGAACAAAGAGTTTATCGAACGGCGTCAACATAAGCGGGATAAGGACGGCAGGCCTGAATCCGACCGGACGGTAACGGTCCTTGAGGATCTGGACCTTGAATTCGAGGCCGGGGAGATGGTCTGTATCCTGGGACCATCGGGCTGCGGAAAATCGACCCTGCTGCGGATTATCGCCGGTTTCGAGCAACCGAGCTCCGGCCGGGTTTTGCAGGACGGTCACCAACTGTCGAAACCAAGTCCCGACAACATCTTCGTATATCAGCATAACGGCCTGCTGCCCTGGATGACGGTCTGGCAGAATATCGAACTCGGGATCCGCCGGCTCAATGATCCCGTCGAACGGGAAGAGACCATTCAGGAGTATATCGACATGGTCGAGCTGGAAGGCTTCGAAAACCACTATCCCCACCAGTTGTCCGGCGGCATGCAGCGCCGGGCCGAACTGGCCCGCGCCCTGGTGGTCAACCCTGAGATGCTTATCATGGATGAACCGTTCAGCGGCCTCGATTTCCTGACTCACATGAAGATGCGTGAGGAAGTAGTCAACATGCATCTTTATCTGGGCAAGACTATCCTGCTGGTCACCCATAATATCGACGATGCCCTGATCATGGGCGACCGGGTCGTGATCCTGAGCGGCCGCCCGGCCCAGGTGAAGCTGAACCGCAAGCTGGACTTCCCCCATCCCCGCGACCCGAAAACCGCGCCGGAGTTGCAGGAGTTGAGGGAAGAAATCTTTTTTATGCTCGGAGTCAGTTATGCCGTTTAAGGTTTCGCTTAAGAATAGCTCCTTGCCGGTCCGCATTGCCGTTCTCGCCTTAGCCTGGCTGATCCTGATCTCCTGGTCCCATTACCGGTTCAATATCTACCAGGGCCAGGCGAAGGTGATCCGGATGGGCTATATGCCGGTGGTCAGCAATCTGGCCGCGCCCCTTCTCGACCATGCCAGCCGCGACCACGGCCGAACGCGCTACAAGGCTTTAAAATTTTCCTCTTTTGCCGAAATGGCCGAGGCCCTGCGCAACGAGCACATCCAGGCCGCCTTTATCATCGCGCCGCTGGCCGTAGTCCTGCGGCAGCAGGGCAGCGACATCAAGATTGTCTATATCGGCAACCGCCACGAAAGCAGCCTGGTCGCCCGCAAGGATCTCAAGGCTGAATCACTGGCCGATCTGGCCGGCGGAACCATCGCCGTGCCCATGCGCTTCTCCGGTCACAACCTGATCCTGCGCCGCCTCCTTGCCGATCAGGGCTTGGCCCGGAGCGTAAATATCGTCGAGATGAACCCTCCCGACATGGCCTCGGCCATGGCTACGGGAGCGCTCGATGCTTATTTTGTCGGGGAACCCTTCGCGGCCCAGACCATCCGGAACGGCGACTCCTCTTTACTCTTTTATGTCGAGGATGTCTGGCCCGATTTTGTCTGCAACCTGCTTATCACCAATCAGTCGCTGATAGACCGGGAACCGGAAACCGTTAAAAATCTGGTCCAGAACGCGGCCCGAAGCGGGATCTGGGCCCGGTCCAATCTCGATGAAGCTGCCCGGATCGCCGCGGGTTACTGGAATCAGCCGGAAGAGCTGATCAGCTACGTGATGGGTAACCCGACGGACCGGGTCAGATTCGATCGGTTCACGCCGGACCCCGTCGAAATGCAGCAACTGGCCGACCTGATGGTGGAATTCGGCCTTTCAGCAACCAACGAGATTACGGGCCTGATTGATGACCGTTTCGCCAGGGAGGCGAACCTCAGCCAGGTCAACGGTTTTTCGAGCATTATCATGGATGAGTAAGGATTAGGATTTTCGGTTTCAATCCCGGGTTGAACCTTGCCGGCCCGGAATCGGATTGTACTACATTGTCACATGTGTTATTTGTTAAGAACTGCTCAACCAGCTTGATAAACGATTGCGAGACCATTCAAACGCCAACCAGTCACGACAAAAATGATGACCAAAAAGACCAGAATCATCACCGCTTCCATTCTCTTCGGCATCCTGATCGGAGTTACCGATGCCTGGGTGGACAGCGTTCTTTTTTACGACGCTTCTTTTCTGGATCTGCTGATTTTCAAGGTCCCTGGCAACGAGATTTTCATCCGAAGCATGACCCTGTTTACCATGTTTCTTTTCGGGTTGCTGATCGCCGATTATTACGAAAAGGCGGTTGCCTCGGAGAAGGGGAAAAACGCCAGCGAGACGGAGCTCAAAAAACTGATCGACTCAACCTCGGCGGTACCGTGGAAGCTTGACGTTGCCACTCAAAAATTCATCTATATGGGCGAAAGGCTCACCTCGCTGACCGGTTACAAGCCCGGGGAAATGATAGATTTCGAGTCCTGGGCCGACAAGATCCATCCCGACGACCGGGAGTTCGCGATGGACTTCTGCCTTTCCGCCACGGGAAAAAACGCGGACCATGAGCTCGTCTACCGGATGATCACCGCCGACGGCCGAACCCTCTGGATCAGGGATCTCGTTTTCGTCGAAACCACGGACGAGAAAGCGATCTATCTCAAGGGTTTCTTTTTCGACGTCACCAAGATCATGGAGACCCAGGCCGAAAACAGGCAGCTCGAAGCCCAGCTGCGCCAGGCTCAGAAGATGGAGGCCCTGGGCCAGCTTGCCGGTGGGGTTGCCCACGATTTCAATAATTTTCTTACCACAATCGTCGGCTACAGCGAATTAAGCCTGATGAACATGGCAAATGACAATCCCGATCACGAAAACTTGACCGAGATCCTCTCGGCCGCCAACAAGGCGGCGGCGGTGACCAGAAGCCTGCTTGCCTTCAGCCGCAAACAGATCCTGAATCCCAAACCGGTCGATGTCAACGAAGTGGTCACGGGCATGGAGAAACTCCTGGGTAGAATTCTGGGAGAAAACATCGAACTTATCATTAAAACATCTCCAGACAGGCTGATCGCCAAGGCCGATTCGGGTCAGCTGGAGCAGGTAATAATTAACATGGCCGCCAACGCCAGTGGCGCCATCAAGGACAACGGGACCTTCACCATCGAAGTTTCTGAAACCTTCCTTGACGAAAAAGCCTCGAAAGCCTTCGAACTCGACCGAGCCGGTAAATATGCCCGCATTTCATTTTCGGATGACGGCGAGGGGATGGATGGCGCAACCCTTGAAAAAATATTCGAGCCATTTTACACCACAAAGGATGAGGAGCAGGGCACCGGGCTGGGACTTTCCATCGTGCACGGCATCATCAAGCAGCACAAGGGTTACATAGACGCCCACAGCCGGAAAGGCCATGGCACGACCTTCCAGATCCTGCTTCCCTGCACCGAAAAATCGGTTGCCCAGAAACATCGATCCGAATCTTACAAGATCGAGGGGGGCAATGAAACCATCCTGATCGCCGAGGACGAAGAGTCGGTAAGAAAATTATTGTCCGAGATCCTGGGAAGCTACGGGTACAGGATTATCATGGCCAAGGACGGCCACGAGGCGGTTGCTAAATTTAAAGAGGCCGATAACCCGATCGGACTGGTCATCCTGGATGTAATCATGCCGGGACAAAACGGCAAGGAGGTCTTCGCTGAAATCCTCCGCGAATCCTCTGAAGCCAAAGTCCTTTTCATCAGCGGCTATGCGCCCGATATCATCAAAAACCAGGGGATGGTCACCGAAGGCGCCCACTTTCTTTCCAAGCCGATATTACCGAACGAATTACTGCACCGGGTCCGGGAAATTCTGGACAATGAAAGCCGGCTCGTGTCCTCGCCGACCGCCGAGCAAGCGGTTCATCAATGCAACCGGAAACCGCCTGCCGCCGAACGTTAAAAAATGAGTTAGCGCCAGAAATCAAATTCATGAGTGCAATCTACCAACTCACCTTGAGCGATCATCGCTTTGCCGTCCGGAAGGAAGATGTGGCAACGGCAATGGAGGTCGAAAGGGTCCATCGGTTGCCGTTCAGCCCGGAACACATCGTCGGCCTGGCGATGATCGACAGGCGCAGAATCGCCCTGGCCGATCTCGCGGCCCTGATCGGCCTGCCCTCCTTCGCCGGCAAATATCCTGCCCAAGTTATCATTGGCGCCGGTGAGGGGGCAGAGTCCGGTTTTATCTTCGCCGGGGAGCTTGCCGAAATCGAGATCGGGGAAGAATCCTTCCACCGGATGCCGCGATACCTGGCAACCGCCGAGATCTCATCCTGCCTCGATTATCGGGGCCGCGCCGTACCGATAATCGATTTAAAAGCCCTCTACCGGCTCATCAACGCCGGAAAGCTGACTCCATCCCTGCCCACTTTCCCGGCGCCCGACCAAAGGCCGCCGGCCCCGGAACCGAAAAGCATCAAATTATGCAAGGCCGGCGGAGAAGTTTTTGGATTGCCGGGTGAGATTGCCGATCGCGTTTTCGACAAACCGTTGTCCATTACAGCTCTTCCCGCGACCCCGCCTTTTATTAAGGGGGTGGCTTTTGTCGATAATTTCTTAAGCCCGGTCATCGACCTGACCGGAAAAATCGATTTGCCTGCGCGAATCGATCAGGCCGAACGGTTGTTGAACATCGATCTCGGCGAAGATCGTTTCTTCCTTCTGGTCGATGCTTATCTGGGGGAAATTGGCGACCATCAGTATATCGTCCACCATCTTCCCCCCCTGGCACAATCACCGCTGATCAAATCGATCGTTGTTTACGACGGGGAGCTGATCCCCCTGCTTGAGCCCCCCGCCATCCTCGACCCCGACCTCTCCGCTCAAAAAAAGTACTCCCCGCCCGAACACAGCTACCGGCTCGATTCAAAATTCTCCCGGCACTTTAACCATCGGGATATTGAAGTAGTGGAGTTTATCCTTCTCGGGGAAAAACACGCCCTTCCCAGGGAAGAGGTCGAGGATATTTTACCGGTCAGCTCTTTTCGGAAACTCCCCGGTCTCCAATCCCTGGTGATCGGGATAATCATGCATCAGGACAGGATCGTACCCATCCTCGACCCGGCCCTGGTCTTTGGCCGCTTCTCCCCGATCAGCCTTGACTGGCAAATGATTCTGATCAAGAACGGTGATTTTCTGGCCTTCATCGTCAGCGAATCGACCTTTCCGGACCGGAAACTGCCGCTGTCTATCCACAAGGAAGTGCCGCTCAGCCATAGCGACAGTCTGGTTTACGGGTGTTACCCCGATGCCAACCGGGTTCGCCTGATCATCAATGCCGCCGACCTTGCCACCCGTTTCGACAAAAACGGCGTCAGAGAGTTCCTCTCCTCCCACACCGCGGGACTGGCCGATACATCGTCGCAAGCCCGGCCCCTTGCCGGATTGAAAGAGAAGACCTTGTTGTTGGATTTGCCCGCGAAATTCCGGGAACAAACGGAAGTCGGCGCGGGAGTTCCCGAGATTCCGGCTGAAACCCGGAAAACGCAACAACCTGGCAGGGAGATAACCGCCCCGCCAGATTCCAGCCGGGAACCGGGAGCGATCAAGGCAAAAACATATGAGCTGCCGGAGGATAAAAGCGGCGGAATAACGAGCTCGATCGACCAGTCCTTAAATGACGAGATCATGGTATTGCCCCATTCCGCCGAATGCCCCCTGCCCTTGAAGCCGGGAACTTCCGGGCAATTGCCCGAAGAGCCGAAACCTGCCGGGAATGCCGGTAATGCCGCCCCGCCATCGCCCCGGGAACCCGAAAGCCCGCTAAATGCCATTGCATCCAGATCACTTTCCGGGATGAGCGTTAGCGGGGAAAGTCCCGCGAGAGAAGCCGCCGAAGCTGCCGGGAATAACCCCCCAATCTCCGCCGAACAGTCAGCGGAAGAGATTCTTAAGCCGGCCCCGCCGATGGAGCAAGGCACGGACAATTCTGAAAACGCCGCCGAGCTGCTGGCCGGCATGCACCGAATCATCGCCCGGCAAAAGCAAAAAGAACCGGGGAGTCGATTTGTTCAGAAAAAAGCACAAACGGAAGCCGAAGAGCCGCCGCAACCAATAGCCGCGGATTCAGGCCCGGATCAGAAGTCCGAAAAGCGGCGGCAGGCAGACGAGGTACGGGAGTTTGAAAAAACCCTGCTGGGCGGGGAGGCTGAAATCCCCTCGGAGAAGGAGCCGCCGATACCGACCTCTTCAGAAGACCATGAAAACCGGCAGCTGGAAGAGGCTGAGTTACCTCCAGCCCTCCCCGCCGCGGTTGAGCGGCAAAACCGAAGTTCCCGGGCACGCTCGATTGTGCTCCTCTCCCTTCTGCTCATGGCGATGATCAATCTTTTTATATTATGGTCTCCCCCCGACCATAAACCGGAGAAACTGCTTACCGTACCTAAAGATCGCTCTTCAGTCGCGAATCAGATCGTTGCCGACCTGAAATCGGCCACCGCGGAACCTGCCGTCGCCGAGCCCGACGAACCGCTTGCCGCATCTCCCGGCAGCCCGGAATTAGTCACCGGGGCGCTAAAAAGGGAGCGGCCGACCCTCACCATTACAGTTCCCGACAATATCCCTTTACCGACCCGGGTTTACACGGTAAAAAAGGGGGACACCCTTTGGGCTATCTCCAAGCGGTTCACCGGCACCCCTTACAACTATCCATCCGTGGCCAACGAGAACGATATCGCCAATCCCGACCTTATTTACCCGGAACAGGCTATCTTGTTGAAAAAGGAGCATAAACCGTAACTCCCTTTTAATCAAACCAACGACGCCGGACTATGTTTTGGTTTGATTTCAGGGGAATAAATTGATATAATTATTGGTTGACGAGCAGGGCCAACGAAAGAGAGTCTTGGCTGATTCATTATCATTCAGATAACTTTGTGAGGTGGGGAAATGGCGGAGAAGAGAGATTGCTGGGAAATCATGAACTGCGGTAATGAAAAGGACTGCCCGGCCTACCCGGATAACGGGAAAATGTGCTTCAGTATTGCAAAGACCCTCTGCAAGGGTGAGGTCCAGGGCACCTATGAGCAGAAAATCCAGAACTGCCGGGTTTGCGAGGTCTACGAAAAGATGATGGCCGACTTATAAGACACTCTGCTCAAATAAGATGATTTCATCTACCCCCAGGGGCAACGCCGCCGGAGGGGGGTGTAGGCGGCGATATCGTCAGAGAATCAGGTTTCTTCAATGGCTTGGTCCGGCCCCAGGGGGTCACTTCTCACCAGCCCCAGAGTAGGTCCCTTTTCACCCAGCCGGTCAGGCCGTTCTCATGCTTTACCTGCACCCATCCATTAGAGGTTTTAACCGTCTTGAATACCACCCCGTAATTGGCTTTACCGACCAGACGAAATTGGCGCCCGGGACCACTGCGAACGTTAACCCTTCTTTTTTTTACAATGAGATGAGGATTTTTGGCGACCAGCTTTCCATAGATCCAGCCGCTGTCCCCCTCGAAATCCTCGACCTTGACCCAACCTCCCTTACGATCCAGAACCTTTAAAGGAAACCCCCGGCCCAACTCCCAGAGTACTGAATAGTTACTGCCCGGTCCCGACCGCATATTAACATTTTCGCCGTCCACGCTGACCAATGAGATCGCTTCGGCTGTAGCAAAAATCGACAAGAAAAAAAACAACGTAAATACAACCTTTCCGAACATACCTGTCTCCCGCCTGTTGCACTGTTGGTATCTTAAATAATAAAGCTGAGTTGAGCAGCTCGTCTGCTTTTATGCCCTTTAGGGTGCAAACGAAACTTATGCCCTGTGGGTATAAAAAGCCGAGTTGAGCAGCATGTCTGCTCGTACGAGACTTATGCCTGTGGGTACAAATAGATAAATCAACTACTCTACCGCCACCGGCCTTATCCGGGGTTCCCTGCTGGTCGCGGGCATCCCCCCGACCTCCAGGTAAATCGCATCAAAGGGGCAGGCTTTGGTCATGCATTTCATGCAGGAAATGCAGTCCTGATCTTCCGGGGATTCATCAAACTTTACCCCCATCGGACATACCGCATGGCAAGCCCCGCACGATGTGCAATTATCACGATTCAACCTCAGCTTGACCAGCTTATGGCGCTTGAACAGCGCGTAAAATGCGCCGAGGGGGCAGACTGTCCGGCAGAAAGGCCGGCTGGCTACCACACTCCACCCCAGGAAAAACACCATAAGGACAACCTTGTTCACGAACAGATAGCCAAGATTTGCCTGGAGGCCCGGCTGCAGAAAGATCATCGGCAGGCCCGCCTCCAGGGTCCCGGCCGGACAGATATACTTGCAGAACCAGGTGCTGCCGGCCCCGAATTCGTCCACGACAAAGGCTGGTAATAGTATAACAAAAACCAATAAGAAAACAAATTTACCGTAGCGCAGGGGGCGCGGCACCCCGAACTTCGGGGAAGGGATCTTGTTCAGCAACTCCTGGATAAATCCGAATGGACAGGCCCAGCCGCAGATCATCCGGCCGAAGAGGCCTCCCAGGATGCCGGCCGAGCCGACCACGTAAAGCCCCAAAAAATACTGCCCCCCTTCCAGGGACAAACGAATGTTGGCCAAAAGCTGCTGGATGGATCCGATAATACAGTAAGTTGTGGCGGCGGGACAGGAATAGCAGTTAAGGCCGGGTGCGCAGATTACCTTCAGGGGACCCTGGTAGATGTTCCGGGTAAAGGGAAAGGCCCAGTAGCCGTTGGTCAGAAAACCGAAGACAACCTGGACCCATTTTCGAACAAATTCCATAACTAACCGATACCTATACAGCTGAGGCAAATACGGACGGCCTGCTCAAGAACCCGGACCGGCTCGTCCGAAGAGATTCCGATAAACCAGATGAACAGAAAAAAAGCGATAACGATGAACGGCTCCTTCCTCACCCGATTACGATTCTTTCTTTTCTTCACCATCAGCTATCTTCGGAACTCGTGGGGGAGGAATTTTCTTCCGGATTCAACCTGCTGTTTACGGAAGCAACCTTGTCGCCGATGCCCACTTTCTTGTCACGCCGGTCATCGATCGATATGTGGGTAACAACCCTTTGCGCCCCTTTCCGAAAAGGAGTCTCATGCATGCGGGCGGCGATCTTCAGGAGATCTTCAGTTTCACCCTCGATCAACGTGCCCATATCGGTCAATTTACAAACAACCCCTGCCCGGGCAACAGTCTTCATGATCCCGGCCACGAATTCTCCCATGCTGGTCGAACCGGTCCCAAGCGGGATGATATTTATCTGCATCAAAGCCATTTACCGCCTCCCGTCTCAGTAGTCGTCATCATCCTGCCGAAGTCTGATGTATCCGGCAATATTATCGGCGAAATCGTCATCAAAATCATCTTCTTCAATATCGACAACCCCGGCCAGATAATCATCGGGCAACGAGGCTGATTTGTTGCCGGAATCAAGATCGAGATAAAGGTTTTCATCCCCGGCGGCATCATCAAGCTCGGAGATCAAATCCCCCTGACCGACGTCTGCGTGTTTATAGCTGAAATAAACGATATTCCGCAAATGATAGAAACTATCTTCATCCACCTCGGAAAACTCCAGGGCGACCCCATCCTCCTGGGATCTGACAATTTCCCCGCTTATTTTCAACAACAAATTACTGGTATTGCCGGCAAGTTGCAGCTCAATCCGGCACTTCTCGCCGCAATCGCCGCCTGTCACGCCATTGACAAAGACGCCGCTGATACTGATGTCGCTGGTTTCACAATCGGCAAAGACGCGACCGTCAGAAAATATTACCTTTACCGTGGTCCGGAAAACAACCCTGTTATCCCGGCGTCTGTCATTATATTGATCTGGCATATGCAATCAATAACGCAAGTGTGATTATTCTGTTTGCGGCGGATCATCCGCCAACCAATCAGCACTATAATATATTTTGCAAATGAGCAAAGCCATTTCATTCCGGCGGCCGGCGACCACAATAATCGACTGACGGTATATGCCTGATTAATTTAACAAAGGCCGAAATTTAGCATTCCCCTGACCGGCAAAACCATTTAAGATACCGATTCTTATTTTTTAACCTGAATCCGTTGAGCATTCGAGAACGGTGCAGGTGCAAGGCGGCAACGATGTTGATAATACTATTGGTATATCAACGAGTTGCCAACGCGGCAGATGCGCCGTTCTCGGGCGCACCCCGCAGGGCGGCGGGGTGAATCGAGGCGACCCAGTGAAAAAACGATTGTTTTACGTAACAACAAATGGATAAAGCTGAGTCGAGCAGCTTGTCTGCTCGCACGAAACTTCTGCCCTGTGGGTATAAAGCAAAATACACCACGAAGCCGTCACGGATTCAGGTTTAAATTAACCGGGAGTATGCAAAGCCATGGACGAAACCTTTGCCGCAACCATCTGCATCCTGCTGGGCGCCATCGTCGGCAGCTTTCTGAACGTGGTAATCTTCAGACTCCCCGAAAAAGGGGCCTCGATCGTTTTTCCCTCCTCCCATTGTCCCGGCTGCCTGACTAAACTCCATTGGTACGACAATATTCCGATCGTCAGTTTTATCCTGCTCCGGGGCAGATGCCGCTATTGCCGGATGACGATCTCCAGACAATACCCCATGGTCGAACTGGCCATGGCCGTGATCTCCTACGCCCTGTACGTCCGCTTTTCCCTGTCGATTCTATTCGGCATATATTTTGTCTTCTGCGCGGCCCTGCTGGCCATCATCGTGATCGACTTCCGGCACCAGATAATCCCCGATGCGATCAGCCTGCCCGGGATTCCGCTCGGCTTCGCGGTATCGTTCATCAATCCGGCCACCACCTGGCAGAGTTCCGCCATCGGCATCCTGCTCGGGGGCGGGATCCTCTATGCCATCGCCGCCGCCTACTATCTTTTTACCAAGAGGGAGGGCATGGGCGGCGGCGACATCAAGCTACTGGCCATGATCGGCGCCTTTCTTGGCTGGCAATCCCTGCCCTTCGTGGTTTTCGGCAGTTCCATGCTCGGTTCGGTAATCGGGATCGGGGCCATGCTCAAACAGGGCAAGGGGGGGAAAACCGTGATTCCCTACGGACCTTTTCTATCCATTGCCGCCATGGTCTACCTATATTATGAGCCGGAAATAAGGGAACTGTTCATCATGTTCTTCCTGCCGCCGGCCTGACAAGAGATGCTCGACTACGGGACAAAACTCTCGACCACATTGCCATCCCGGTCGAACTTGCAGGCCGCCATGTACGGATCGTGATAAAAGAGGAACCACTGCCCCTCCTCGACGGCCGGAGCGATCAACTCCTCCTTCCGGGCGATTGACTCCAGAGGGAAATTATCGTAGGGCGTAACCCACAAGGGGTGGAAGTAGGCGTGATTGGGCAGCAGATCGCCGAGATGCAGCCCACCTTCTCCCTCCGAAGATAGCCTAATTATCTGATGGCCCCTGGTGTGACCGCCGGTCGGAACCAGCCGGACCCCCGGGACCGGCTCCGCCTCGCCGTCGAGCAGATTAAGCAGGCGGTGATCCCGGAGAAGATCCAGGTTTACCGGCCAATAGGTGTTGGCTGCCCTCCGGTCGGGCTCGCTGACATCCTGCCATTCGCTCCGCTGGATGTGATGAACCGCTTTGGGCCAGGTCAATTCCGGCTCACCCGATCGATTATGCATGACAACCCCGCCGGAGTGGTCGAAATCGCAGTGGGTGAGGATAACGTGATCGATATCCTCCCTGCCTAGGCCGATCCGGGCCAGGCTGCCCTCCACATCCCACTCCTCGGTTACCCTGAAGATTTTTTTCTGCTTGGCGGTGAGCTTGTTGCCGAGGCCGCTGTCGATGATCAGATCGGCCGCCGGGGTTCTGACCAGGATCGGGGTATTGGCAAGTTTGACATGATAATCGTCGGTGCAGGGAAACTTCTTCCCCCACAGGGCCCGCGGCACCACCCCGAACATGCAGCCGCCGTCCAGTTCGAAGACCCCGCCGTCGAGCCAGAATATTTCGAAAGCGCCCAGTTTAAGTCCCTTGGTCATCTATCCCTCCTTCGGAAAAAATCCGCATCGCCCGGCCGCTCCCGCCGGCCGCTCTTACAGTAAACCCGCTTTCTTGAGCTGCACCTGGAGAATCGAGATCGCCGCCGGGGTAATCCCTGAAATCCGCGAGGCCTGGCCGAGGTTTAAAGGCCTGATCAGGGTGAGCTTTTCAACCACCTCGGCGGAGAGCCCCGGAATCGCGGCGTAATCAAGATCTTCGGGCAGAGCGATCGACTCGAACTTGCGAAACCTTTCGACCTGTTCCTGCTGGCGCTTGATGTAACCCTCGTACTTGACCTGCAGATTGATGTCCGGCCAGTACTTCTCGGAAACCTGCAACTCCCCGCCGAATACCGATGCCGTCCCGGCGAAATCCATTTCCGGCCGCCGGAGCAGTTCGGCCAGGGAAACCTTCTGTCGCAAGGGCGAGCCGCCGACCACCGCCAGCCGCGCATTCACCTCGCCGGTCGGCGCCAGCATGGTCGATTGCAGCCAGGCGATCCCGGCCTCGATGGCCTCTTTCTTGAACCGGAACCGTTCGTAGGCCTCCCGGTCAACCAGGCCGAGCCGCCAACCGATTTCGGTCAGCCGCTGATCGGCATTGTCTTCGCGGAGCAGCAGCCGGTACTCGGCCCGGGAGGTAAAAAGCCGATAAGGCTCTTTGGTGCCGCGGGTGACCAGGTCGTCGATCAGCACCCCGATATAGGCCCGGGAGCGATCGAGGATCAGAGGCTCCTCCCCGCGCACCCGGCGGACCGCGTTGATTCCGGCCATCAAGCCCTGGGCCGCCGCCTCCTCGTAGCCGGAGGTGCCGTTGATCTGCCCGGCCAGAAAGAGCCCGGCCAGTTTTTTGGTCTCCAGGGACGGCTTCAGTTCGAGGGGATCGACATAGTCGTATTCAATCGCATAGCCGGGCCGGATGATCCTGACCTTCTCCAGCCCCTTGATACTCTTCAGCATCCGGTCCTGCACGTCCAGCGGCAGACTGGTCGGCACCCCGTTCGGATAGACCTCGACGGTATCGAGTCCCTCCGGTTCGAGGAAAATCTGGTGGCGGTCCTTTTCCGGGAACCTGGCCACCTTGTCTTCAATCGACGGGCAGTAACGGGCCCCCACCCCCTCGATAATCCCGGTGAACATCGGCGAACGGTCGCAGCCCGCCCGGATGATCTCATGGGTCCTCTCGTTGGTGTAGGTTATATAGCAGGGCCGCTGCGGCAGACGCGGACCGCCGCCGGCAAAGGAAAACAGGTTGGCCGGCTGATCGGAGTGCTGGGCTTCAAGCTCCGAGTAATCGATGGAATTGCCGTCGATCCGGGGAGTGGTGCCGGTCTTCATCCGCCCCATGTTGAAACCGAGATTTTTGAGATCGTCGGCCAGACTTACCGAGGGCGCGTCCCCCATCCGCCCGGCCGGAAAGGACTTCAGGCCGATATGGATCAGGCCGTTCAGGAAGGTGCCGGTGGCGACCACCACCGTTTTCGCCCGGATCTCCTCGTCGAGGGAGGTGAAAACCCCGCAAACCCGGCCCTCTTCGATGATAAAGCGGTCGGCCACGGTCTGGCGCACCTCAAGATCGGGCTGAGCCTCGATGACCTCTTTCATCCGCAGCCGGTAAAGGAGGCGGTCCGCCTGGGCCCGGGACGACCAGACCGCCGGGCCCTTGCTGGTATTCAGCCGCCGGAACTGGATACCGGTGGCATCGATATTCCGGGCCATCTCGCCGCCCAGGGCGTCGATCTCCTTGACCAGATGCCCCTTGGCCAGCCCGCCGATCGCAGGATTGCAGGACATGGCGCCGATGGTATCAACATTGATCACCAAAAGCGCGGTCTTACAGCCGAGCCGAGCCGCGGCCAGGGCCGCCTCGCAGCCGGCATGGCCGGCGCCGACCACCACTACATCATAATCGGGGTTTGAAGGGGTCATAGTCATCCCTTCAGGGCCTTGATCTGGTCAATGTCCCGGGATTTGCCGAGGATGATAAGAAGATCGCTGCTTTTGACCACGAAATCCGCCGGCGGCGCCAGCACCATGTTTTCCGGGGCCAGCTCCTTAATGGCAATGACCTGGACTTTATACTTGGCCCGCAGATTGAGCTCGGCCAGGGTCTTATCGAGAAATTCCCTGGGCGGCGCCACCTGGACCAGTTCGAAATCCTTGGCCAGGGGAATGAAGTCGAGGGCATTGGGGCTGGACAGCCCCCTGGCGACGCGCAGGGCCATGTCCCGTTCCGGATGGATAATTTCGGTGGCGCCCACCCGTCTTAAAATCTTTTCATGATCTTCGTCCAGGGCCTTGGCAAAAATAGCCTTGACGCCGATTTCCTGCAGATACAGACATATAAGGATGCTGATGCTGATCTTGGTCCCCGTCGAGACGATAACCCCGTCCAGATGCTCCAGCCCGAGGGAGCACAAAGCCTCCCTGTCGGTTGCGTCCATGACTATGGCCTCCGAGGAAAAGGGGTCGATGGCCTGGACCCGGACCTTATCCGTATCGATGGCGACAACCTCGCTCCCGTCGTTGTAGAGGGCCTTGGCGACATGAAAGCCGAAATTGCCGAGGCCGATAACCGCGAATTTTTTCATAATCCATACTCCCTGCCGGGTAAGCGCGTGGCGCTACCCGATCATGATGTTTTCCTCTGAATACTCCACGCCGTTGGCGACGCCCCCGCCGATAATAATATAGGCAAAAGTCAGGACCCCGACCCGGCCGATCATCATCAAGAGGATGATAAGCAATTTCCCCCAGGCCGAAAGGGTTGGCGTAATCCCCATCGACAACCCCACCGTCCCGAAAGCGGAAACCGTTTCAAACAGGTAGGCAAGAAACATCTCGCCGCCGACGGAGGGATGAATTCCTGCGACGGTATCGCCGGCCAGGATCAGGAAAAATATGCCGGCGATCAGCACGGCCGCCACCAGGGTCAGGGAGAGACTGCGATTTACCGTTTCGATCGGGACGCTTTTGTGAAACATGTTCACCCGTCTCTTCCTCCGGATCCGGCTCCAGGTAAAGGCCCCGATCACGGCCAGGGTGGTGGTCTTGACTCCGCCGCCGCAGGAACCCGGCGAAGCGCCGAAGAACATCAGGCCGAGCATCATGGTCAGGGTGGAGGGATTCAGAGCGGCGATATCGGTGGAATTGAAGCCGGCGGTCCGGCAGGTGATCGACTGGAAGAAGGAGAGGAAGAGGGATTCGGACACCGATTTCCCGGCCAGGGAATGACTATATTCCAGAAACCAAAAAAAACCCGCCCCCGCGACGATCAGGACCAGGGTGGTCAGAAGCACCGTTTTGGTCTGGATCGATAACTTGCTGCGCCTTGTCCCTCCCTCCCCGATTTTCCGGTAGAGGTCATGGACCACCGGAAAACCGATGCCGCCCATGACGATCAGGCCGCAGACGGTGAAGTTCAGCAGCGGATCGCTGCCGTAGCGCACCATGCTGTCGGGGAACAGGGAAAAACCGGCATTGCAGAAGGCGGAAACGGCGTGGAACAAGGCAAAAAAAGCGGCCCGGGCCGGCGGGAATTCCCCCTGCCAGTGGAGATAGAACAGGACGAAACCGCACGCCTCGACCAGCAAGGTGAAGCCGATGATGGTTTTCAGCATGTGGAGGATATCTTCGCGGGGGGTATGGGCGAAGATATCCTGCATGACCATGCGCTGCCGGAAGGTAACGCTTCTGCCGATGGCCCGGAACAGCATGACCGACACGGTCATGACCCCAAGCCCGCCGATCTGCATCAGGACGAGAATGACCCCCTGGCCGAAGAGGCTGAAAAAACTGCCGGTGTCGACCACCACCAGGCCGGTGACGCACACCGCCGACGTCGCGGTAAACAGGGCGTCGACAAAAGCGATATCGCCGGCCCGGGTCGCACCCGGCAGCATCAGGGCCAGGCTGCCCGCGGCAATAACCATGACAAAGCTGAAGGCCACCAGCGGGGCGGGATGCATTTCGAGGATCCGCGAAAGCGACCTGGGCCGGTTGGTTTCTTTATTTTCTCTCATATCCATTCCGCGGCTGCAAAAAAGCGGCCGCCGTCAGCCTGCCGCTTTAACCGGCAGGAACCTGCGCCAGACCGGTTTACGGGCCATGGCCCAGAAATCCGGGGTTAGGAGAACCGCGACGGTATATAACTCTAGGCGTCCGGCCAGCATGCAGAAAGAGAGGAGAACCTTGGCCGCGGCCGGCAGGTGCCCGAAATTGGCGGCCGGGCCGACCAGGTTAAGGCCGGGGCCGATATTGTTCAGGGTGGCGATGACCGCGGTGGCGCCGGTGACGATATCGACCCCCATCGCGGTAACCAGCAGGGTGGCAATCATGAAAAAGGCGATATAGAGGGCGAAGAAGCCGAGGACCGCAACCATCACCTCCTGGGGAACCTTGAGCTTGCCGAGCTTGATGGCCCCGACCGCCTTGGGGTGGACCAGGTTGCGGAGCTGGAGCCGGGCATACTTGAAGAACAGCAGAAAGCGCACCACCTTGATGCCGCCGCCGGTGGACCCGGCGCACCCCCCGATCACCATCAGCGAGATCAGGATGATCTTGCAGACCGGCGGCCAGAGATCGAAATCGGCGGTGGCGAAACCGGTGGTGGTGAGGATCGAGACAACCTGGAAGGAAGCCGCCCTGAGATTGTCGGCGAAGCTGTCGTAAATCCCGTAGCGCATATTGGCCAGGACGATCATGAGAATGGCAAAAAAGGTCAACTTGAAATAGAGGCGGAACTCCTCGTTTTTCAAATAGGTCCTGTACTTGCCGGAAAGCAGCCGGTGGTGAAGGGCGAAGTTGGTGCCGGCCAGAAACATGAAGACGATAATCACCGTTTCGACATAGACGGATTTGAAATAGCCGACGCTGGCGGTATGGGTGGAGAAACCGCCGGTTGCCAAGGTCGCGAAGGAGTGGCAGACCGCGTCGAAGAAACCGACCCCCCCCAGCATCAGCAGCAGAATCACAATCAGGGTCATCAGCAGATAGACCGACCAGAGAATCTTGGCGGTATCCTCGATCCGCGGAGCCAGCCGGTCCTTGGTGGGCCCGGGCATCTCTGCCTGGTAGAGCTGCATGCCGCCGACCCCGAGAAGGGGCAGGATGGCCAGGGACAAGACGATAATTCCCATCCCTCCCAGCCAGTGGGTCAGGGAGCGCCAGAACAGCACGCTGGGCGGCAGGACCTCGATCTCGCTCAAAATGGAGGAGCCGGTGGTGGTAAACCCGGACATCGATTCAAAAAAGCAGTCGGCAAAAGAGCCCATCTGTCCGGAAAAAGCGTAAGGCAGGGCGCCGAGCAAGGCGAGCCCCAGCCAGCTCAAGACCACGATCGCGAAGCCGTCCCGGTAGCCGAGATCCTTTTCGGGGACGAAGAGCAGGATCAGCAAGCCGCCCAGACCGGCGCCTACCAGGGAGCTGAGCAGAAAGGCGGCGAGCATGCCGTCGTGATAATAGAGGCTGAAAGGGATGGGCGCCAGCAGGAACAGGGAAAGGAGGATAAGCAGTTTCCCGAAAATATTTAGAACTCCGCCGCTATGCATATCAATTCCCCGGCTCAGGCCACCCTGAAGAAGGTCTCCAGGGCCTCGCGCGCCTCGCTGATCAGGAAGATAATCAGCCGGTCATCCATATCGAGGATGGTATTGCCGGTCGGGATTATCGCCCCGTCGCTGCGTACGACCGCGCCGACGATAGTACCCCTCGGAAAAGCGAGCTCGCGCAGGGCCACTCCATCGAAACGGTCGCTGGGCGGCACCCGCATCTCGACCACTTCGGCATCGCTGCCCAGCAGCGAGGCCGCCGAGACGATCGAGCCGCTGCCCCGCACATAGCGCAAAATCATATTGGCCGCCACCAGCCGCGGGCTCAGGGCCATGTCGATGCCCAGATTACCGAGCATCGGGATGAAATCGGGCCGGGAAATCTTGGTGATGCACTTGCTGGCCCCATGGTGCTTGGCCAACAGGCTGGAGAGGATATTGGTGGTATCGCTGCCGGTAACCGCCACCACGATATCGGCTTTATCGATTTCTTCCTCGATCAGGTCGTGGGCCTCAAGTCCGTCGATGTTCAGAAGGACCGTGCGCTCAAGCTGCTCGGTAAGGCGCTTGCAGGTAGCCATGTCCTTTTCGATAAGCCGCACCTCGATACCCAGCTTTTCAAGGCGGCTGGCGGTCATCCTGCCGATATCGCTGCCGCCGACGATAAAAACCTGATTGGGCAGATTGCTGGAGAAATCGAACAACTGCTCGACCCCGGCCACCTCATCTTTGAGAACCACGATATACATCTTGTCGCCGGCTTCGAGAATGTCATCGCCGCGGGGAATAATGGTTTTGTCGCCCCGGACGATGGCGACCACCACGCACTTCATCTCGATATCGACCAGAGGCTTGCCCAGAGCGGGGTTGCCTTCCGGCAGCACATAACCGAGGAGCATCACCTGGCCGCCGGCAAAATCGGCGGTCTCGAAGGCGCTGGAACGGGTGCAGAGCTTGATGATCTCGTCGGTCATGGCGAGATCCGGGCTGATCAGGAGGTCAATGCCGAGGGAACGGCTGCTGTGGGCGGCATCGTCAGGATAGAAATCCTCATTACGGACCCGGGCGATCCTGGTCTCGACCTCGTATTGCTGGGAAATAATAGAGGCGACCAGGTTAACCTCGTCGCTGTCGGTTACCGCGATAAAGAGATCGGTCCGGTCGATTCCCGCCTCTTCAAGGACCCGGGCCGAAACGCCGCTGCCCTCGACGGTCATGATATTCAGATCTCGCTCGATCCGGCGCAGCTTGATGGGATCACGATCGACCAGGACAACGTTCTGACCTTCACCGGAAAGCTTCTCGCTGAGGAAGTAGCCGACCCGGCCGGCCCCAACTATCATTATCCGCACACTTCCACCCTCCAGCCAAACCGGCCCGTTAAAGAACGGGGCGGGGCATCGCCTTTAAAGAGAACCTTGCCTGTTTAACAAACAAATACAAAAATGATTGCATGCCGAAAGCCTGCTTATCCACCCCGCTTCCGATCCGATCCCGGCTCAGTGCCGCCATCCCGAAACTGCAAACGATTCAGCAAAATAGTGGTCTCTTTATCTTCCGTGGTTATCTTCCGGGAGATCACCCCGATCTTGAAATATTCGGATGCCATCTCCAGAAAAGGCGCTAAACTGCGGCGCTCGGCATCATGGGCCAGATAAACGGTACCATCCGGACTCAGATAGCGTCGCAATATATTGAGAAGCGGTTCGAAGAAATCCTCCCGGAAAAGGATTTCGGCCCCGATAATCGTATCGAATCGCTCCATTTCCGGCGGCCTGTTCCAGTCTATTATTCTGAACTCCACATTGTCCAGATGGTTGGCCGCGGCGCTCACCCTCTGGAAGTCCAGGATGTGGGGTTCATAATCGCTGAGCGTCACCTGATAGCCGACCGCGGCCGCGGCCAGACCCGGCGCCCCCAACCCGGCCCCCAGCTCAAGCAGCCGCTTCCCGGGCGGCAGCGGCAGGCCGACGATGCTATCCGCCAGAATCAGAGCCGCGTCCCAGAGCCGCACCCAGAAGGGGAAATTGCTGACATCCTCGAAGGGATCCCTGCCCTTGAGAAGAGGTTCGATATCGGAAACCTGCAAGATCCGCAGGTCCAGATCGCGAACCCGCAATATGTCGACCTCCGTTTTGTACTTTTTCCTGATTTGCCGCAAAATCCCGGCGGCTTTTTCGGGAAGAGCTTTTTCGGTCATGTTCACACCACTAAAAGTCCGAATATGGATTAACTCAGGAAGACCAGCAGATAGATAAGAGCTGCCAGACCCAGGCGGTAATAAGCGAAAATATCGAAAGTCCTGGCCCGAATGAACTTAATCAGCCAGGCGATAAACATATAACCGAAGAAGGCCGAAGACAAAAAACCGGCCAGATAAAAGCCGAACTGGCCTCCCTGGCTGCCTTCGTGAAGCATATCCGGAATTTTGTAAACCCCCGCCCCGAAAATTATCGGCGCCGCCATCATGAAGGAGAACCGGGCCGCGGTCGGGCGGTCAAGATCAAGAAACAAACCGGCCGTCATGGTGACCCCGCTTCGCGACACCCCCGGCACAATCGCCATGGCCTGGGCAAGACCCACAACCACGGCATCGCGCAAGCCAAGTTTATGGAAATCGCGACTTTTCTTCCCGACCCGTTCCGCCCACAGTAAAAACAGGGCCACCCCTCCCAGGGTGGAAGCCACCACCACCGGCTGCCGCAGATAGGTCTCGGCATAGCCGCCGACAAACAGCCCGGCCAGAACACCGGGAATCGTCGCTATTACTATATAGATCGCCAGTTTCCGGTAAAAGACCTCGTCGTCGCCGGGAAGTTTGCCAAAGAACAGGGCCCGGCCCATCAAGAGGAAATCGTGTCGGAAATAGACCAGAATAGCCAGCAGGGTACCCAGATGCAGAGCCACATCAAAGGCCAGACTGACATCCTCAAGACCCAGGAGATGGGCGGCCAGGACCAAGTGCCCGGAACTGGAAATAGGCAAAAACTCGGTCGCTCCTTGTACAAAACCCAGAATTATAGCATAAAGGATATTCATGGCTGGCCACTATAAGAAAGGACCCCTTAAAAGTAAACAAAAAGGCGACATTTCAGTTAACTGAAACACAGCTTCCCGGCCAAGCCGGAAGAAAAAAACCTGAATCCGTGAGCGTTCGAGAACGGTGCAGATGCAAGGCGGCAACGATGTTTATAATACTAATATGGTATGTTAACGAGTTGCCAACGCGGCAGATGCGCCGTTATCGGGCGCCCCGCAGGGCGGCGGGGTGAACCTTGGCAATCCAGGGAAAAACGATTATATAATGTAATTACAAACTGATAAGTTAAATCCCCCACGAAGCCGTCACGGGATTCAGGAAAACATATGACCGACCCCCTGAATATCATGCTCATTGTGATTATCCTTCTCGGCCTTGCCGGAACCCTGCTGCCGAGCCTGCCAGGTACCGGGATAATTCTGAGCGGCGCCCTGCTCCATGCTGTTTTGACCGACTTCTCTCCCCTTGTCTGGCAAGTCCTTCTGGCTCTGATCCTGCTTTGCCTGGCCGGTTATCTCGGTCAGTATCTGATCACCGCCGTTGCCGGCAGGAAAATGGGGGCGTCAAAATCCGGGATTGTCGGGGCCTGCCTCGGCATGCTGGCTGGTTTTATCCTGCCGATCCCGGGGGGCATATTTGCCGGGGCCTTTATCGGAGCGGTGGCCTTTGAGATAATCTTCGACTTCAAAGACCTGAGGCTGGCGATGCGCTCGGGAGTCGGCTCCCTGATCGGCGTTCTGCTCTCCCTGTTCTTCGAATTTACGGTCGGCCTGGTCATGGTCGGCCTGATCTTCTACCGGTTATTTCAATCCGGTCCTTGAAACAAAGCCCTCCAAAAAAGAAAAGCCGCCCGACGATAAAAATCGGGCAGCTTATTTACGAAAAACTATGAATGGAAACTAATCAGCAACCTTCGATAGCTCTCCTCTTGGCGGCTTTCACCGTGACCTTGGAACCGGCCTTGAAGGTGTCCGCATCTTCCTTGCATTCCAGGGTGAGGGTCTTGCCGTCGACATTTTTTACTTCACATTTTACAGCTTTGGCAGCTACGCTGACACCGGCCGCTCCGACCGTGAAAGCTGCAGCCATCAACAGAGTAATAATTTTCTTGCTCATGATTAGCTCCTATCTCGTTTGATTGAAGTGAAACATCCTCTATTACAGAGGAATTTATAAGTTTAACGGTGTGGCTGTCAAGGAAAAACTCAAAAAGGAACCTTATTTGAGCAGCAGTTGCAATTGCTTTTCCAGCACCTTTTCACTGATATAGCCGTCAAGTCTTTTGGCCAGGTTGCCTTCCCGATCAACCAGAAAGGTCACCGGAATCCCCATTACTCCGCCGAACCCGCGACCAAGCTTGGCATTGCCGATAAAAACCGGGTAGTTTATTTTCAGTTTCTCAACGAACTTCTCGACGACCCGACGGCCCCCTTCATCCATGGAGACGCCGATCACCGAAAACCCCTGGTCCTTATATTTGTCATGAATTCTAATCAGGGCGGGAATCTCTTTACGGCAGGGGGGGCACCAGGTTGCCCAGAAGTTGACCAGAATCACCTTGCCGGCAAAATCTTCACTTTTGACCACGCCGTCGCCGACGATATTCTTTTCACTGAAATCCGGCATCTTTTCAGCCGCACCGGCAAAGCCCGCCAGCATAAGAATCGCCAGGACAACCACCACCGCCAATCCCCAAAAACCACCGACCTTCTTCATGCAGCACATGTCTTCACCGTATTGCCAGAGCTTATTTTTTATGGGTAAGCGATCAGCTGGTACGAGATCCGCTTCATTATCGGCCGCTCGCTTAACAGTCGGCAGAATACTTGAATTGCTCGCATACCCTGTTGTGACCAGTTCCTTAAATGTTATTGCCGGAGCGAATCGGTATCGACAACTCTTTGATAATACTTCTTATCATGCCAATCGAAAAGTTTTTTTATATAAACAATTCAACTTTCCGGTTTGGGTAATCCGGCTGGATTCCCTGGCTTTAATCGCGGCAGCCCTGTTGCTTCCAGCGCCGATAATCCCGGCGCCGAGCTCCGGCAGTCCGAAAGAGCTGATTTCAGTTTTTTCCCCGGTTCCTGATTCTTATTTGAAATTTGTTTCCCACAAACAATTTTGACGAGTTCGCAAAAAGTTAAAGCTTAAGTTGAGCAGCCAGTCGGCTTTTATGCCCTTTAGGGTGCAAACGAAACTTATGCCCTGTGGGTACAAAAATGGGATGGCTAGGCATGCAATACCCCCTTCCGGGGTAAAAATCGTCAGAGCCAGGGCGCGCAATTTCGAGGAATGCAGCTTACTTCAGTACGCTGCAATGACGAGGCAATTGCAGCAACGCGGGAGCAGGCGATTTTTTTGCGACGCCATCAGGTTCAGAGGGTGCTGGAAATCAAGGCGCCGCCGACCCCGATCACCGCCTCGTTGATCTTGACAGCCTTGCCGGACTGTTTGAGAGCCTCACTGATTATTCCTCGCATCGTCCCGCAGCAGGGGACCTCCATGATCAGCATGGTAACCGACTTGAGATCAGCGGTTTTAAAAATCTCCCGGAATTTCTCAATGTAGGCGGCCTGGTCGTCAAATTTGGGGCAGCCGATCATCACCGCCCGGCCCGGCAGAAACTCGCGATGAAAGCCGGCATAGGCGACCGGCGCACAATCGGCCGCGACCAGGAGATCGGCGTTTTTCAGAAAGGGCGCCCCGGGCGGTACCAGTCTGATCTGGACCGGCCAGTGGCCCAGGGCGGAATCGGGGTTTCCCGCCGCGCCAACCGGCTGGTTGGCCTGCTGGCAGGAACCCAACCCTCCAAAAACCTGAAGTTTAGCCGACGGACAGCCGGGAGCGGGCGCGTTTCCTTCCGCTTTTTTGCGGCTGAGAAGTTCCTCGACCGCCTTTTCGTCGAAATCATCGGCTTGCCGTTCGATGATCCGCAAAGCCCCCTGGGGGCAGTCACCAAGGCAGGCCCCTAAACCGTCGCAATACTTTTCGGCGATCATCCGGGCCTTGCCGTCAACGATCACCAGAGCGCCTTCGGCGCAGGAGGGAACGCACTCCCCGCAGCCGTTGCATAAGCGGTCGTCGATCTCGATTATCTTTCGCATCACCTTCATATCAATCCCTCTAAGGAAGCTGCGTTAAAAAGCGCAACCTCTGACTTGGTTTATTTACTTTACTTGAATCCATGCCGGTCGGAATGGTTATGGGAAGCCGGAAGAGATAATTTATGAGCTCCCTCCCGGGTCGGCTCCGGACGGCTTTCGCCCGGATACCGCCCCGCTCTCCTGAAATACTTCAAATATCAATCCGCCAGCAGCTTCTTCCGGGCAATATCGGCACCCGCCCCAGTCAAAAAAGAGGCCTCGACGATTTTTGCCAGATGTTCCGGCGGTGAGGGAGATTCCTTCTGCTGCTCTTCAAGGTTAACGATCAGATCGGCGTCACAAAGAACCTTGAAGTTGACGGTCTCGTCATTGCGGGGGGTATGGTGATGACCGATGATCTCGCAGACCTCTTCGATAATGCCCTGATTGGCCCCAAGTTCGGTCAGGATCGCCCTGGCTACCGGCGGTCCTTCCCGGTGTTGATATTCGGGCGCCGAACTGGCGAACTTGCGCTCGGCCTCCTTGATGCCGATATCGTGGAGATAACCGGCGATCCCGGCCACCGCCGGATTGTAATCCTCGCCCTCGCCGCGCTCCATAATCAGCTCGCCGATTTCCTTGACCAGACGCTCGACCCGGGTCGCATGCCCTATCCTTTTGAAATCATTATCGAAATAACGCTTCATCTCGATGGCCACCCGCTCCTTGAGCAGATCCTGCTTCTTGGCCAGCAACTCCGGGGGCAATTCGCCCAGGCACTGGCTGGCATAGGGGCAGTACGAGGCGCAACCGAAATCGATTCGGGGGTTCAGGGCCTTGTGGCCGCACTTCCCGCACTTACGGGTATTGTCGTCCTTGAAAAACTCGATGGCTGCGCCGCATTTCGGACATTTCTCCTCAAAAACGGCCTCGCCATCCCAGTAACGGCTATCCTGACCGGGGCACTGCATGCAACCACCTCCCTGCGAATCATTTTCATATTCGACTTATACCAACAGGGCATAAGTTTCGTTTGCACCCTAAAGGGCATAAAAGCCGACTAGCTGCTCAACTTAAAACTCGGCAGCCGGGGCGTGTTACCGCCCCGACTACCATTATAAGCACTTTAGCCGAGAATTTCCTGCAGGTCCTCCTCCGGAGTCGAAATGGGCTTGATCTCAAAGTTCTTGACCAGCACATCAAGGACATTCGGAGTAATGAATGCCGGCAAGCTGGGTCCGAGCTTGATCCCCTTGATCCCGAGATGAAACAGGGTGAGGAGGATCGCCACCGCCTTCTGCTCATACCAGGAGAGGACAAAGGAGAGGGGCAGATCATTCACTTCGCAGTCGAAGGCATTGGCCAGGGCCACCGCGATCTGCACCGCCGAATAGGCGTCATTGCACTGGCCGATATCGAGCAGACGCGGTATGCCGCCGATATCGCCGAGATTCTTGTCGAAAAAGCGGAACTTGCCGCAGGCCAGGGTCAGGACCATGCAATCGGCGGGAACCTGCTCGACAAATCTGGTGTAATAGTCCCGGCCCGGCTTGGCGCCGTCGCAGCCGCCGACCAGGAAGAAGTGGCGGATGTCCTTGTTCTTGACCGCCTCGACCACCTTGTCGGCCACCGAAAGGACCGCGTTTCTGGCAAAGCCGACCATGACCGAACCCTTATCGGTATCGGCCGGAAAACCTTCCATGGCCAGGGCTCGCTCGATCGCCGGGCTGAAATCCTTTTCCGCGCCGATATGGGTCACGCCGGGCCAGGCCACCAGGCCGGTGGTAAAGATATTGTCCATATAGAACTCGGCCGGCTTCTGGATGCAGTTGGTAGTCATCACGATGGCCCCGGGGAACTCGGCGAATTCCTTGCCCTGATTCTGCCAGGCGGTGCCGTAGTGGCCGTGGAAATGGGGATAACTTTTCAGGGCCGGATAGCCGTGGGTGGGCAGCATCTCGCCATGGGTATAGATATTGATGCCCTTGCCCTCGGTCTGCCGGAGAAGCAGCTCGAGATCCTTGAGATCATGGCCGGAAACGACGATAGCCTTGCCTTTTTTGGCCCCCAACGGCACCGGGGTCGGGACCGGGTCGCCGTAGGTGCCGGTGTTTCCGGCATCGAGCAGTTCCATGGCCCGCAGGTTGACCTCGCCGCATTTCAGGGCCGCGGCCACGCAGTCATCGGCCGTTAGACCTTCGGTGATCGTGGCCGCCAGGGCTTCATGGATGAAAGCGTACACCGCATCGTCTTCCTGGCCCATGATCCGGGCATGATCGGCGTAGGCCGCCACACCCTTGACCCCGAACAGCAGGGTCTGCTTGAGGGACCTGATATCCTCGTTCTCGTCGGGATTGCCGGTCAGGGAAACCTCGCCGCCCTGCTTGACCATTTCCCCGGTGGTTGGTGCCGGGGTGAAACTGGCCGCCGCCTGCGGAAAATCGACCTTGCCGCCGGCCGCCCTGACCTTTTCCTTCAGCCCGTCTCTTACCTCAACGGTCTTGCGGACCAGATCCGCCACCCGTTCACCATCGAAATTCACATTGGTCAGGGTCGAGAAAACCCCTTCACAGGCAAAGCGGCCAACCTCGGGATCGGCAACCCCGACCTTGCGTCCTTCCACCGCATAGAGAGAAAGACCCTGCTGGGCATGGATCAGAAGATCCTGCAGATCCGAAACCTCCGGCTGCTTGCCGCATACTCCGATCGTGGAACATCCACCCTGGGCCGACTGCTCACATTGATTACAAAACATTTTTCGAACCTCCTGTTCAATTATTTACACATTGCGATTTTGGTTGTCCGGTCCCTCTGGGCAACCGGAATTTTCGATTGCTGTTGAATACAAATTACCACATCGGGACAGCCAGGACTTTGACCTAGGTCAAGGGGGGCACTGTTTATTTCAGTTTTTTCTGAAAAAGCGGAAAATTCCAGGGAAAACCCTGAATCCGTGAGCGTTCGAGAACGGTGCAGATGCAAGGCGGTAACGATGTCGATAATACTAATGATATATCAACGAGTTGCCAACAAGGCACCCCAAGGATTCTGTTCAATCCCCCCTTGAGGGGGGGCACTTCCTGCGGGGCGCAGATACATCGTTATCGGGCGCCCCGCAGGACGGCAGGGTGAACCATGGCGATCCAGGGAAATACGATTATTCGATGCAAGTACAGACTGATAAAGCTGAGTTGAGCAGCTTGTCTGCTCGTACGAAACTTATGCCCTGTGGGTATAAAATGAAATTCCCCACGAAGCCGTCACGGATTCAGGAAAATAAAAAAAGCCTCCGGGTTGGAGGCTTGGAGTTTGCCAGGTTGGCAAAAAGTCGAAAAACGCGTCGGCGAGGATCATTCCTCCGGGCAGAGGGAGCGCATCTCTTCAAGCTGCTCCTCGGCGATCTCGCCTTCCATCTTCCGGACGAAACGAATATGCTCCCAGGCCTTCTTGCCGTTTAGTTGGGAACAGTAGTAATTGGCCAGATTGAGATGCAATTCCTCGTTCATCGGATCAAGGGCCAGGGCCTGATTGTAGACCTCAAGCCCTTCCTGGTCACGGCCGGAAAGGGTGAGGGCGAAGCCGAGATTTATATAGGCCTCGACCATCGGCGGATCGGCGAGCTCAATGGCCTTTCTGAAGTTGGCGATGGCTGCACCGGTCCGGTTCTGGGCCAGATTGGCATGGCCCAGGGCGTAATAGGCTGCCGCATATTGCGGATTGATCGTGGTGGCCTGCCTGAAGCCGCGGAAGGCCGCCTCCAGATCACCCTTGGCAAAGGCCTGCCAACCCTTTTCCACTTCCTGCTGGGCGTAGAAGCTGACATCTTCGGCCCGGCCCTGCGGCGGCAGAAGAAACAAAATCCCGAAAAGTACGGCCATCGATATAAGCGTTTTTCTATGCATGGTTACGCCTCTTCTATTTTAAAACGAAAATCCGTGACTGCTTCGGGCAGTCCCGTCCTTATCGACCTGAATTGCCAGCTTACCTGTCGGCGATCGCGGTGGAGAATTGTTCCCGCCATACAGGCACCGCTCACGGATTCCAACGACCCGGGCGGCCGGGGGTAATTGGCCCGGAACCGGCCTCAATACTCTATCTTATCTTCCATCTTATCCCAAATAGTAAATGCCGCAAGGGCCTCTTCCCTCATGCCCTGCTCGACCTGCATATTTCTCTCGGCAGCGGGCTTGCCGAGCTCCCCTGCGATATAGGCGTCGCCGAAACCGACATCGGCGGCATCCTGGCGGACGGCGCCATAGTAAATTTTTCTGATCCCGGCCCAGTAAACCGCGGCCAGACACATGGGACAGGGCTCGCAGTTTACGTAAAGTTCGCAGTCCCCCAGCCAGAAGGTATTCAGTTCCCGGCAAGCCCCGCGAATGGCGACAATTTCCGCATGGGCGGTGGGATCATTGGTTGAAGTGACCCGGTTCCAGCCCCGGCTGACAATTTGCCCGTTTCGAACCACCACCGCGCCGAAAGGACCGCCGTCGCCATTAGCCATCTTTTCAATGGAGAGGCGAATGGCCTCCTTCATGAAATCCTCATTCATTACTACCCCCTCTCCATCAGACCCGCACAGGAGCAAAGTTATCCCGACGTGATCCGGTTGGTTCTCCGACAAATTTTAATAAAACGGCTTCTCTCTCCAGAGAATGGTTTTGCAATTAACCCGAAAAAGTCCCGATGGCCAACACCATTTTGCCAAACTCGCAAAAAGTCTCGGGATAGCCTTTGCCTTTCCGACATACAAAAATTTCTTTCTTAGAGCGCCCCGACCCGGTAATATCCACCCCTGAATCCCGCCTCACTCACGGGACGAGGCATCCGGGCCGGCTCATCTCCCAGCCGGCAAGGGATTGCACAGTGTAGTGCGGAGAGGCAGGGCATCCGAAGTGTGCTGGTGCTGAATGGCATACCGACGATGGAGCGGATTCGAATGCTTTCTGATCGCTTTCAATCCCGCAAACAAGAGCTTAAGGGCATCATCAATGCAATATATACTTCTGATTTTCGGATATCTGGTCGGCTCGATCCCCTTCGGCCTGCTCTACGGACGCCTGGCCGGCATCGACGTCAGGCGCCAGGGCAGCGGCAATATCGGCGCCACCAACGTTAACCGCCTGCTCGGCAAAAAACTGGGGGCCATGACCCTGGTCAGCGACCTGTTAAAGGGGCTGCTGCCCATGCTGGTCGCCGCCCGACTCCTCGGAGCCCGGCCCGACGCCTCCCTGTGGATTATGCTGACCGGGCTCGCCGCCTTTGTCGGCCATTGCTGGCCCATCTATTTAAAATTCAGGGGCGGCAAGGGGGTGGCTACCGCCCTGGGGATCTTTTTCTATCTGGCTCCGCTGCCGACTCTGGCCGCAGTAGCCGTTTTTGCCGCGACCGTCCGGATAAGCGGTTATGTCTCCCTGGGCTCGATCGGCGCGGCGCTGTCCATGCCGGTCATCATCGGTCTGACCGGCGGCTCCGACGGACTGCTGCTGATTTCAATGACCATTGCGGTACTGATCGTCTTAAAACACCGGGATAATATCAGGCGGCTCATGGAGGGCGAAGAGAAAAGCTGGAAGGGAAAAAGATCATGACCACATCCAGTAAACGGACGGCCATAATCGCAGCCGCGGAACTTCTGGACCTGGGGGAGAGCGCCACCCTGACGGAGATCAAAAAAGCATACCGAGCCAAGGCAAAACTCCATCATCCGGATACGGCTGGTTCCGAGGAGGAGCAGATCGAAATGCACCGGTTGACCGAGGCCTATGAGGTTATCCAGAACTACTGCCAGAACTTCCGCTTCCCCCTGGTGCCAGATGAAGAGAGCCTCCTCGACGATAACGATTGGTGGATGAACCGTTTCGGCGACGATCCGTTATGGGGGAAAGGCGGAAAGTAGAAGGTTGTTCAGAAGTTTTTATCGATCTCGACTTCCGCCCGCTCCCGCAACAGGGTGAGCCAGGCACTCAGGATATCGTCCTCGTTTTCAGAGAGCAGCTCCCGACGGATCTCCTCTTCTTTCGCAGCAAACTCCTCCTCGGAGGCTTGCTCTTCCGCCTGAAACCCTGCCACATAGAGGATTTCGCCGGAAGCCACCACCGTTTCCGGATAGGGTGCCGCCGCGCTCAGCCCAAGGCCGGCTTCGACCAGAGGCGAGGGCAGAGCGATGTCCTCCGCCTCAGCCCTGGAGATCAACGGCGACTCTTCGGCTTTCAGACCCAGCCGGGCCGCTTGATCCTGAAGGGACGCGCTTTCCTTGACCGCAGCCAGTACTTCCTCGGCTGCCTCCCGGGCCAGCTGCCGCGAGCGTTGTTCGACGAAATCTTTTTTGACCCGCTCTTCAACTTCGCTCAGGGCCGGCACCGCGGGCTCCCGGATCTCCTCGACATAGAAGATTGCGTAACTGTCGCTTCCCTCCAGCAGCGAACTCAACTCCCCCTCCTTGAGACTGAATGCCGACTCCAGGAAGACGGGATTGGACTTGAAAGGCTCGACCGTCTTTTGTCGGCTGAAAAATTCCGTTTCCTCGATCTGGCCGCCGCTTGCGGCGTAGTTGGCCAGACTGCCGGAGAGGATGATCTGCTCATATGCGGCATTGGCCCGCGTGAAGGCAAGATTTTTGATCTCTGCATCCTTGATCTCGGCAATGATTTCGTCCCGAACCTCGTCGAGGCTTTTCACGCGCGGGGGCTTGATCTCCTCAACCTTGATCACATGATAACCGAAATCGGAGCGGGCCATGGTCAGGCCGCCTTCCTCCAGACGAAAAACGGCGTCCTCGAAAGGTTTGACCATCTGACCGCGCCCGAAAAAACCAAGATCGCCGCCCCGGGAAGCCGAGCCCAGGTCATCGGACTCTTCCCGGGCCAGCTCGGCAAAATCGGCCCCTTCCCGGGCCCGCTCCAGGAGTTCTTCGGCCTTTTGCCTTTTGACGGAAATCTCCTCCTGACTGTCGCCCTCGTCGCTCATGATCAGAATATGGCGGGCCCGGCGCTGTTCGGGAACCACATAATCGTCACGGTTCTCCTGGAAATAAGAGGTGATCGACACATCGGGGATTTCCACTTCGGACCTTTCGTCGAACGGGAAGCGGACGTATTTCAACTTGAGCTGGGGCTCGCCCCGGTATTGTTCCTGCTGTTTCTCGAAAAATTCGGCAAGGGCTCCGGCGTCGATCTCGACCTTGTCGGCAAAGTCGGCCGGCTTGAAGGCCACATAGGAAAATTGCCGGCGCTTGTAATTGTATTCGAAACGATCCCGGAGTTCAGAGTCGGGCGCCCCGCCGAAACGGGCCAGATGGTCGGTAACTTTGGTAACCAGCAGATCGTCCTTCATCGACTTTTCGAAGTCGGCGACGCTCATCCGGCTGCCGGCCAGAATCTGTCTGTACCATTCGGCATCAAACCGCCCCTCGCTGCGGAAGGCCTCCATATCGCGAATCGCGTCGCGGACCTCGCTGTCACTTACCGTAAGACCAATCCGCTGCGCGGCCTGCCTGATCAGGGTCCGCTGAATCAAGCCCTCCAGAACCTGTTCCTTAAGACCAAATGACTGCAAAAGACCATCAGGGATGCTGCCGCCGAGCTGGTCGCGCAACTGGCTGAACCGCTCGTCATAGGTGCGCTGATATTCGGAATAAGGGATCGGTTCATCGTTTACGGTGGCCACCGCGTTGACGCCGCTGCCCTGCTGGCCACCGACTCCCCAGAAGACAAAGACCAGGATGATCGCCACAATGATCACCTGAATAACGGTTGACTGTGCCTTTTGCCGTAAGAATTCAAGCATGCTGTAGATTCTCCTCAAATTATTTGGGATGAATATAATATTACCTGAATCCGTGAGCGTTCGAGAACGGTGCGGATGCAAGGCGGCAACGATGTTGATAATACTAATGGTATATCAACAAGTTGCCAACGCCGCAGATGCGCCGTTATCGGGCGCCCCGCAGGGCGGCGGGGTGTACCGTGGCAACCCAGGGAAAAGCGATTATTAACTGCAATACAAACCGATAAAGTGAAATTCCCCACGAAGCCGTCACGGATTCAGGTATTAATAAACAGGGGATTAATCCTAAGTTTTTTCTAAAAAAGCGTCAATCTTTTTGATACATCGGGGAATAAAAGAGAATCGGGGCATGAAAAGAATAAAGAAAGTACACGGTAAGTTTCCAATCGGGGTGGCCGGCCGTTCGGGTTTCGACCATTTCCCTTGCCTCAGCAAGGGGTAAGCCGCCAAAAATACCGCGCCGAGGGCCATCCGCAGTCTTTTCCCCGCCTCGGCCCCCATGCGGTTCCCAGATACTTTACGGTGGGAGAAGTGTCGGCATGAAGCCCGGTAAAGTCGGAAAAAACATAACCACAAGGCAGGGAGTTTGCGTCCGAGACAAGCGAAAAGATCCGGAACCCCCAAAAATCTTCAGGGCCGGCCTCGGATAAGCAGCCGTTAAGCCTGGACCGGAATCCCCCTCTCCTTGAGATCGAGAAGAACCGCCTCGATCTGCTCCTTATTGCAGTCGTCGATGGCGTAGACGTTCTTCATGCCGTCCCTGAACATCAAGGCGAGACGGCCGTTTCTGTCAATAAAGACCTCTTTGATATGATCGTTATCCAGCCAGGGCTTGAGCTCCTCCATGAAATCATTAAGAGTGCAATTTTTCATCATGATTCTCCGTCAATGGTAAGATTCGCCGCAGCAAATTGTATCTGTCGATTTTCATCCCGCGGGGATGGATGCCGGGGACTCTCATTATTCGGTTCATTTGCGGCACCGACAATAACGAGCCACCTGGTTCATCCGCCGAAATCGGGGAACTTGAACTTGAGGGACTCTTTATCGTCCTTGCGTTCCACCTTGACTTGGACATCGAACTGACCGTTCCGCAATCCTAGGGAGAGGGGCATCGAGGCGCTATCTTCTTCAAGATGCAGAATGGTTCTGATGATTTCCACAATCCTGTCAAAAATTTCCGGCGGCGGCGCCTTCACCGAGCTCTTCTCGCCGCCCCCTTTGACAACCACGGTCAATTGGCCTTTCTTCTTTTTATAGTTAAGCTTCCGGGCCTTTTCGGTAATGGCGTACATGATAGTCAGGGCCAGGTATTTAAGACTGTCCTCGTCAAGGTCGGTCGTCGACGCCGTCGCCGCTTCCTGGAGCTGGGCCTTGAAATCAGTTTCGAGATAACAATCGCACATCTCAATGAGCTTCTGGTGCAAATTGGGGTCATGAATTTCCATGGTTACTCCTTGGAACGGTTTTGACATGAAGATGCAAGCGCAGTCCGTGCTTGCCTCACCCTCTGGCCGGTTAGTATTCCTTCTGGCTCTTCATCTGACTTCACCAACTACTTTAGTAATATATATTCCCTTTAAAGTACAGGATCTGTCAAGCTGAAATGAGCCTTGGCGGGCGGTGGCCGCCGTTTTTGCCGGTTTCGCAGGGAACCGCGAGAGGGCCGGCCAACAACCTTGACTTATTGATTATGTGGGGAATATTGAGCGATTTTCCCTTATAAGCCTTCCGGATAGCTTCCTTTCAGATCGGACTTTTTGCGACGCCATCATTTTTTGTTTTTGCGGAGATGGCGATACAGCTCGGTCAGCCTGACGAAATCGTCATGCTCGCCACCCTTGTCGGGATGGTGCGCATGGACGAGTTTCCGGTACAGGGTGGTAAAGCTCGCCTTGCTCATTCGCTCAAGCTCGGCCCGTTCGATCCCGAATAACTCGATCACCTCCCGCTCATCGACCGTCACCTTTTTTTCGGGAAAGCTAAAAGAACGGCGCCCGTTCATGAACCGGCGGATATACTCTTTCTCGAATGACCCGGCCGGGAAGCCATAATCGAAAAACATTACAAGGTAACGACTCAGATAGCCGGTCAAGGCCCGTTCATCCAGACCGGCTCCGAAAGAGGGGTCTTCGAACAACCGACAGAACTCGCCTTCGAAAATCTCGTCCAGCTTCTCCTGATCGAGTCCTTCGGGCATGAGCCGGGCCGCGGTTTCCGAGAAAAACCTCTGCAGATCGAAGATCACGTAGACGTATTGGCGAAACTCCGTCGGTTCGAGGACCATTTCCTGGACCAGGAAAAACTGCTCCAGTTCGTCCCGGGACTTGTAGAGGAGGGGCAGAAACAGCTTCGGAGAGGCTTTATGGAGCCGGGCCTGGCTCAAGGAGACATAGCGCAGATAATGGAGGCGTCTTTTGTCAAAAAGATGGGTGCGCTGCTCAAGATAGGCAAGATCGGCTGCGGATAGTTTCCGGGGGGAAAAGTTCCGGTAGCCGGCGCCGAAAAACTCGGCCTGCCGCCGGGCGGCGGGCTCCAGGAACGGCAGGAACAACTCTTCCAGGTCGGTTTCATCCGGGCTGGTCCGCTTGCGGGCGACCACCGCTTCGAGCTCCGGATCGAGGTAAAAGGCGCCCCGGCCGGAATAGTGGATAAACCGGGCCGGATCGCTGCCCAGATCAAACAGGTCCCGGGCGACAAAATAATCATGCCGCGGAGCGGGCGCCGACTCCCGGATGACATACCGGACCGCGCCATATTCGTTTATCCGGGCAATATACATCGCTTCTTCCTGAACCCGTGACGGCTTCGTGGTGAATTTTCTTTATCACTTTGTAATTGCATTAGACAATCGTTTTCCCCTGGATTGCCAGGGGATACCCTACCGCCCTGCGGGACGCCCGATAACGCTCAGGTTCTTCTCAGGTCTCGGCCAGATTGGATCCTGTCGAGAGATTGACCTCCAACGGCACATCGAGCCGCATCACCGACTCCATGGCAGTTCCCACCAGTTCCCTGGTTGCAGCCAGTTGGTCCTCGGGAACCTCCAGGACCAGTTCACGTGAATCTGCAACAGGACCCTGGCCCCTAGTTTTTTGGCCTTGAGCTGCCGGTCCACCTCGATGGCGGCCAGTTTGATAATATCGGCCGCCGTGCCCTGGATCGGGGTATTGACGGCGATCCGTTCAGCCGCCTCCCGCTGCATCCGGTTGCTGCTCTTAAGATCCGGCAGCTGCCGGCGGCGTTTGAGCATCGTGGTTACATAACCGTTTTGCCGGGCCTCCTCGACCACCGTCTCCATGAATTTCTTCACGCCCGGATAATGCTCGAAATAGCGTTCGATGAAAGTGGCCGCCTCCTTCCGGCTCAGATTAAGCCGCGCGCCGAGCCCGAAGGCGCTGATCCCGTAAACAATGCTGAAATTGATGGTTTTGGCGACCCGCCGCATATCCGGGGTAACAAAACCGGAACTGACCCGAAAGATCTCTATCGCCGTCTGGTGATGGATGTCCTTGCCGGAGCGAAAATCGTCGATCAGGGCCGCATCCTGTGAATAATGGGCCATAACCCGCAGATCGATCTGCGAGTAGTCGGCCGCGAGGAAGACCTGGCCCGGAGCGGCGATAAAGGCCCGCCTGATCTTCTGCCCTTCCGGGGTGCGGATCGGGATGTTCTGCAGATTCGGATTGCTGCTCGACAGACGGCCGGTAGCGGTCACCGTCTGGTTGAACGAGGAGTGGACCCGGCCGGTTTTGGGGTGGATCTGCTCCAGGAGACTGTCGACATAGGTGGATTTCAGTTTGGCCAGATTGCGGTAATTTATCACCAGGATCGGCAGGTCGTGATAGCGGCCGAGATTTTCCAGAACCTTGGCGTCGGTGGAATAGCCGGTCTTGGTCTTGCGGCCCTGGGGCAGTTTCAGTTTTTCAAAGAGAATCTCGCCGAGTTGCTTGGGCGAACCGATATTGAACGACTCGCCGGCCAACCTGCAGATCTCTTCTTCCAAACCGGCCAGATTATCTTCGAATTCCCGGGACAATCTTTTGAGCTCGTCCCGATCCACGGTGATTCCCGCCAATTCCATCTCGGCCAGGACCGGAATAATCAGGCACTCGACCTGTTCGAAAAGGTCCCACAAATCGAGTTCCACCAGCTGCGGCCGGAAATGGTCCCAGAGCATCAGGGCCACGTCGACATCCTCGCAGGAATAGTCCCCGGCGGCTTGCGGCGGGACAAAGGCGAAGTTCAGATCCTTCTTTTTCCCCCGGCCTTTCTCCTGGCCGGTGATTTCGGCAAACGAGGTCGGTTTGAGTTCCAGGAGCTCTTCGGCCAGATCGTCAAGCTTATGGGAACGCCGGGCCGGGGCGACCAGGTAGGAGCAAAGCATCGTATCCCAGAGACGGCCCGCCAGCCGCACCCCCTGGTTGCGCAAAACGCTGTAATCGAACTTCAGGTTATGGCCGATCTTCGGCAGCTTCGGATCGGTAAGCAGCGGCCCGAGAACCTCCAGGGCCTCCGCCAGCGGAATCTGGCCGGCCACCGGGACGCCGTCACCATCGAGATGCCCGATCGGCACGTACCAGGCCACGCCGATCTCGGCGCCCAGGGAGATTCCGACCAGATCCGCGCTAAGCGGATCGAGGCCGGAGGTCTCGACATCGACGGCCATGTGGGGCCCCTCGGCCAGTTTCTCGGCAAGTCGCCGCAGTTCATCGATGTCGTTGACCAGCCGGTAACCGCTGCGGTCAAGGGCCGGAGTTGCGACCTCGCTTTTCAGAAGCCGGTTAAAACCGAGGAAGGTGAAAAGCTCGCGCAGCTTGTCGTTATCGGGCTTGGGCAGCAGATAAGCTTCGAGCCCGGCGGGTACCGCCAGATCTTCCCGGAGCCGGATCAGATCCCGGGAGAGCATGGCCGCTTCGCGATTTTCCGTGAGCTTATCGGCCAGTTTTTTGGCACTGATCTCATCGAGCCTTTGGTAAAGGTTGTCCAGGGAGCCGAACTCCACGATCAGCTTGGCGGCTGTTTTAGGCCCTACCCCCGGCACCCCCGGGATATTGTCGGAACTGTCGCCGATCAGGGCGAAATAGTCGAGGAGGGCATCCACCGACACTCCGTATTTGGCGGCCACCCCGTCCCGGTCGAAATAGCGGTCATTCATCGGGTCCCAGAAGCTGGTTTTCCGGTCGACCAGCTGCATGAGATCCTTGTCGCCGGAGACCACCACCACCTCATGCCCCTTTCTTTCCAGGTGCCGGGCCGCCGAGGCGATCAGGTCATCCGCCTCGAAACCGGCCTCTTCGAGAAAGCGGATATTATAGGCCGCCACCGCTTCCCGCACATAGGGAATCTGACAGGCGAGATCCTCGGGCATCGGTGGCCGGTTAGCCTTGTAATCCTTATAGATCTCATGGCGGAAAGTCGGACCCTTCAAATCGAAGGCCACCGCCATATAGCGCGGCTCCTTTTCCCGAATTACCCGAAGGAGGATATTGATAAACCCGAAAACCGCGTGGGTCGGCAGGCCGCTGCTGTTGGTCAGCGGTGAAATGGCATGATAGGCCCGGTAGATATAGGCGCTGCCGTCGATTAGATAAACCGGTTCCGAATTTGTCATTTTCCATCTATAGTTTGATTTTTGCTGAATCGGTGAGCGTTCGCGCCAGGATCCCTTACGCCGCCGTCGCCCTTTCGCACCGGGCCGAGGAGCTGCACAAGAGGCAACTTCTCCGGAATCATCCGAATCTACCATAAAAAGAGAATATCTCCATCCTGAATCCGTGAGCGTTCGAGAACGGTGCGGGGTATACCCTGGTAATCCCTGGAAAAATGATTATCTAATGTGATTACAAACTGATAAGTAAAATTTACACGAAGCCGTCACGGATTCAGGTCCATGCTATTGGTCAGGTATTTTTTACCGGTGGCAAGGCTTATGGTATATGCTCTAACTTGAGAACGGTTTGCATAGGGACGGCAACCGGGGTACAGACTTTCTTCGAGAAAGATAAAATTGAAGATGAC
>JAWOIQ010000138.1:0-15074 GCA_046484585.1 Desulfurivibrionaceae bacterium | reverse complement strand
CTGGAAATTCCCGGTTTCAGGGGATAGTCCTGATGGTAGCGGGTCACGGCGCTAACGAGCCAATCCTGCAAGCCGCCGAACACCTCGGCGGAAAGCAGCCACTGCCGGTCGGAATCGACCACAATCACTTTCCGGGCCGAAACCGGGCCATCAAGGACTTTCTTCAGTTTTTTGCCGAAAATCCCCATCCGCACGGCCAATTCATCCCCGGTCAGTCCGGCGGGACCGGCCTCCCTCAAGTGCTGGAGGAGACGTTCTTCTGCGGAACCGTTTTTATAAATGTCAAAAACCTGCCCGTTGGTTTCACGGAACCGTTTTTTCTTGGCCGCCCCGCCGTTCAAGATCCGGCCGCCGCCGATGGTGATCACCGGTGAATAACTTCTGATCACGTAACGATCGCCGGGCCAGGCGCAGGCCGGTTCCTCGAACAGCAGCTGGACGTTGACCGTCGCTCCCGGCTTGATTTCATTGTCGTCAAGGAGGACCACCCGGCCCATGATCTCGGCGGTGCCCAGATGGATTCTGACCCGGCTCCGGTTCTTGAATTTTTTCTCATTGGCGGAAAGGTAGATAAACTCGGCATCCATGATATAGGAGGGCTTAAGACTGCCCGGAGTGGCGACAATCTCGCCGCGGCGGATTTTTTCCTTGTCGACTCCCTGGATATTGATGGCGGTCCGGTGCCCCGCCTCGACCACACTGACCTCATCGGCATGGACCTGGATTCCCCTGATTCTGCCGTGCTGCCCGCCGGGATAGATAAAAACCTCTTCGCCCAGAGCAATCCGGCCGGACATGGAGGTGCCGGTAACCACCGCCCCGAACCCCTTGATCGTAAAAATTCGGTCGACCGGCAGACGGAACGGCCCATGCGCCTCGCTGAAGTCGCTTTCGGCCACCATCCGGTCAAGGGTTGCTTTAACTTGATCGATCCCCTCGCCGCTTATGGAGGAGACCGGGATCAGCGGCGCCCCTTCCAGGAAACTGCCGGTGAAGTAGTCGCGAACGTCCTCCGCGACCATGTCCAGCCATTCCGGCTCGACCATGTCCTTCTTGGTAATCACGATGATGCCCCGCTCGACTCCGAGCAGGCGGCAGATCTCGAAATGCTCGCGGGTCTGGGGCATGATGCCCTCATCGGCGGCGATCACAAAGGCGAGGATATCGATGCCGGCCGCGCCGGCGACCATGTTCCTGACGAATTTTTCGTGGCCGGGAACGTCGACGATGCCGAGCCGATGCCCGCAGGGCAGATCAAGAAAGGCAAAGCCGAGCTCGATGGTGATCCCCCGCTTCTTCTCTTCCTTGAGGCGGTCGGTATCGATGCCGGTCAGGGCCTTGACCAGTGAGGTTTTACCGTGATCGACATGGCCGGCGGTGCCGAGAACTATTTCCCGCATCGAAAGCTCACCGTGTCCAGGAAGTGTCGGTCAGAAAAGGATTGGAACGCCTCTCCTCGCCGATCGTGGAATTGGCGCCGCCGTAGCCATGGCCGGGCCAGACCACGGTCCGGTCGGGCAGGCTCAGGAGTCTCTCCTGAATCGAACGGTACAAAACCCTGCCGTCGCCGCCGGGAAAATCGCTGCGGCCCACCCCGCCGACAAACAAGGTGTCGCCGGTGAAGAGATCAGGAGCGTTGTAAAGACACATGCCGCCGGGGCTATGTCCCGGGGTATGGATAACCTTGAGGCTTTCCCGGCCGAAATCGATAGTTTCACCATCCTTGACCGTTTTATCGACGGGCGGAGAAGGCTTGAGACCGAGCGCGGAAAAGTACTGCTCGACCTCCTTCCTGCCGAAGAAGGCGGCATCGTCCTCATGCATGACGATTTCGGCGCCGGTAGCTGCCTTGATTGGGCCATTGCCGCAAACGTGATCCGGATGGCCGTGGGTATTGACAATATATTTAACCGTGGCCTTCTCTTGTTCGCAGAGGGCCAGAATCTTGTCCTCATCGCCGCCGGGATCGATAATCACCGCCTCCCGGGTCTCCTCGCAGACCGCCAGGTAGCAGCAACACGCCATGTTGCCCACAGTCATTGCTTTAATCAGCATTTATCACCTCTGTTCGTAACCGATCACAAGATAAGCCGCTCAGGATTGGCCAATCTCCCAGTCCTTAAGCGCTTACAGGGTGCCGGAGATGCAAGGCATCGGCCTGCGATGTGTACTGATGTATATGAGCAGGCCGATGACACAGCAGATTCGGCGTCCTGTGATCGCTTACCTCTGTTCAGGTTCAATTTATCTCAACAATCACAAGTATCGGGATTACACTTACCGCCGCAGCCGCAATCGGCGCCGAGATTATCCAGCGACACCTTGCCCCGCATGGCGTCCTCCACGGAGTCGATCAGAGCGGAGAAGGCCTGCACCGCCGGACTGTCCGAATCGGAAACCAGATAGGGCTGACCGGCATCGCCGCCGATGGTGACCTTTGGATCAACCGGGATGCCGCCGAGGAATTTCACCGAGAACTCGGCCGCCGTCCTGCTGCCGCCGCCGCTTTTGAAGATATCGATGGTCTCGCTGCAGTGCGGACAGACCAGACCGCTCATGTTCTCGACCAGGCCGAGAACCTCCATATTGACATGTTTGCAGAAATTCAGCGACTTTCGGACATCGGCCAGGGCGATCTCCTGGGGCGTGGTAACCACCAGCGCCACGGCATCCTTGATTGTCGAGGCCACGGTCAGCGGCTCATCGCCGGTGCCGGGAGGGGCATCGATGATCAGGTAATCGAGTTCGCCCCAGTCGATATCGGAAAGGAACTGCCTGATCGCCTGAATCTTAAGGGGGCCGCGCCAGATGATGGGATCGTCGCGATTCTCCATCATGTACTCAAGGGAAATGACCTTGAGGTTGTCGCCGTATGGCATCGGCGGCACCAGATCGTTCTCCTTCTTGATATCGCCGATGGTCATATTGAGATCGAGCATCCGGCAGATATCGGGCCCATGCAGGTCGACATCCATCAAGCCTACCTTGTAGCCCCTTTTGGCCAGGCCCAGGGCAAGATTTGTGGAAACCGTGCTTTTGCCGACCCCGCCCTTGCCGCTCATGACCAGGAGTTTGTTCTTGATCTTGCCCAACGATCTTTTTATCGATGTATCCTGCTGGGCGACTTTGGCATTCGCCGAACCGCAACCGGCCTTGCTGCCGCCGCCGCAGGAACTTCCACATGAATCACTCATTTACAGCCTCCAAAAAATACTCCTGTTAATAATTGACAAACTCGCTAATAGTCACGGAATGGCCAAGCAAAAATACGCCGCGACCGGTAGATCGGATTGCATGCCCCTTTTGGGTGCTTTTTGCTTAGCCATTAATATTCGCAAAAAATCATGGAATGGCTAAGCAAAAAGTTCTCAAACGATAACTCGATTACGACCGGCCTTCTTGGCTTTGTACAAGGCCTGGTCCGCTTTTTTTAAGACCTGGCCGGGGTTTTGGCGCCGCTCATCCCGCGCAGCGGCGCCAATGCTGATTGTAACCCCCACCCTGTTCCGCGAGGAGTGTTTCGAGTGCCCCCTCCCCTTGCGGCCGTTCGCCGGGTTTTTTGGTCGAGTGCTGTTCCGCAAAGTGAACCCGGCCTCCGCCACCGTTTCTCTCACCTTTTCCAGGTGATCGGCAACTTCGTCAATCGCGCTGCCCGGAAAAACCACGGTGAATTCTTCGCCTCCGTAGCGGAAAGGGCGGCCGCCGCCTTTTACCCCGGCGATATGCGTGGCAACCATCTTCAGGACCTGGTCGCCGACATCATGTCCATATCTGTCATTGAATTTCTTGAAGAAATCAATATCAAGCATTGCCACAACATAGTCGCCCCGCAGCCTTGCAAGCAGTTCATCGAGGGCGCGGCGCCCCGGCAGGCCGGTAAGTTCATCACGAAAGGCCATGGTGTGAGCGGCTTCGATAACCGAGGTCATCAGGATCAGACCGCCCAGCATTATGCAGATGGTGGAGAGCAACCCGGTATAAACAACAAGTCCGAGATAGCCGGCCAGCAGAGCCCAGATAAACCCGGCGTCAATCACACCCCGCTTCCGGGAAAAGTTAAGGACCAACAATGCCAAAACCAGAATATAAGCAGCAATCGCAGGCTGGGCAAGGGGGAGCCGCCAGGCAAAGTTCCAGGACAAAAAATCCTTACTCAGATAAGAAAGAAGCTCGGGCCGATAAAGGTATAAGGCGCCGATCAGCGGAGGCTGGGAAATGATCAACAATAACCTGGTCAATCCCGCGGGATTGACCAACCCTTTTTCGCGGCTCAAGGCAAGCAAGGCGAGGTTGAGCGGCATCAGAACGGCAACGGCATCACGGACCGGCAGGCCAAGTTCAGGGTGGAGTCCGGCGCCGCGATAGAAACTGTTGAGAGCCCACTCGGCAAGAAAGAGAATCAGTATTCCGAAGACCGGTTTGAACCTGTTAAAACGCCAGCAGACAAGAAACCCTATGGCGGGTACTCCGAGAAACAAGAGTTTAGCCGTAACCGGCCGCCAGTGGACGACCTCCGCCGAGTGGCCAAACAGAACAGCGGCCAGCAGCAAAACTCCGCCGGGCATAAAAAAATAAAAAAGTCTTCCGGCCAAAGCAACGATCATGACTTAAATCCGCGTCGACAACGGCAGTTCAAATACCGTTGTCGACGTAATCAGGAGAGAGTTCTGTTACTCGATGCCAACCAGTTCAACATCAAAAATCAGGGTTGAATTCGGTCCGATCTCCTGGCTTACCTGCCTTTCGCCATAGGCCAGGTCAGGCGGGATAAAAAGCTTATACTTGCTGCCCACCTTCATCAATTGCAAGGCTTCCGTCCAACCGGGAATAACTGAATCGACTTTGAAGACTGCTGCCTCACCGCGCTCATATGAGCTGTCGAATTCGGTTCCGTCTATCAAGGTGCCGCGATAATGGACCTTGACGGTATCGGTTTCTCCAGGCACCGGCCCGTCACCCTCAACCAGAACTTCATACTGGAGGCCGCTTTCTGTGGTCTCGACCCCTTCCCTGGTCTTGTTTTCGGCCAGAAAAGCCTCTCCCTCGGCAAGATTATTGCCGGCGGCTTCCTCGGCCCTGGCTGCTAATTGCTGCTGAAGCTTCTTGGTGAATTCCTCTTTCAGCGCTTCGGTCTGCTCTGGTCCGATCCGCGATTCACGATCATTAAGACTGTCATCAATTCCGGCAAATAAAGCGTCGGCATTGATCTCGCTTTGAATCTCCTTCAGGGAAGAGCCGATATCCTGACCAACGACATAACTGATTTCGTCGGTAAACGTTTCGAGTTCTACCTTTTTTTCCTCCCCATTCGGGGCTTTTGAGCAGGCGAATGGTCCGGCCATGAACAGGCAAAGCGACAACGTAACAATAATTTTCTTTTTCACGACGACTCCCTTTCATAAAGTTAAAGCGGATAAACCGCGTTCGTTATCCGCCTTTTCGATTCGACGCCAACCGGTAAAATCGACGGCCAACGCCCATTAATCACAAAACTCAAAATCGATTCGACAAAAGAATAATACTCCAAATAACACTTCTTAACCACCGTAATTAGAATGAAAATCTTTTAATTTTATTGAAAAACCGGGATAACCATGACGGCTTTCGGCAGAATGTGGACGAAAATTTCAGTTTATTCATTCTGCCCACTGCTGCCATACATAAGGATTTTTGTTCTGATTAAAAAACAGTGGAAATAGGAGCGCAGAGGAGGGCACTTCCGTTGGGCGCAGATGCGCCGTTATCAGGCGCCCGCAGGACGGCGGAGTGAATCGAGGCGACTCAGTGGAAAACGATTATTTCACGCAACAACAAACGAAACTTTATGCTCTCGTAGTGTAAGCCCCCCAAGGAGCTGCCACGGATTATCATTTGCAGTTCAATGAAGCCGCGCCGGGCTCTCCGCTCTGAGGCGGGAGATGCGCCGGATCCCCGTCCCGGCGTGGAAGCGGCTCCCGGCTCGTGAACATGGAATACCCGTTTATCAACCAATCCGAACTGACTGACAATTTTTCTGGTCGGCAGGTTAGTAAAAACGGACTTAACCGAACAGGAGTCCAATCACGACTCAATGCCAACAGCCGTTTACCCCGAGACCTGACGGGATTAAGCCTTTATGTTCCGATATCGATTGTAAATATCATGGACCCTACGCCTGAGTTCGCTGATCTTTTTGGAATCATCCTCGGTAAGCCAGCGCGGCTCACTTATCGAGTAGATGCTCTTGTGTAAATCGTCCACTACATGCTCGGTGGCATTACACCACTCATCCGTGCATACGTGGGTCATTTCCGCTGCTTCGGAAATATCCTTATCCAGAATGTCTATAGCTTTTTCCAGATTCTGCATGAATCCTCGATGAGCCATCAGCATGGTTTCTTCCATCTGAATCTGCCTTTGCATTATCAATTTCTCCTTTTCTCGATGATTTTTACCCGTACTTATTTCTTTTCCCGGCCTCAACCGGTGAAGTTTATCCAAACGTATACCGCCCTGGATATCTGACCTTAACCGCCGACCCCGTAGTCAAAAAGAGCCTTTTCAGCCTGTTCGTATTTGTCACCAAGATCGGCAATTTTGCCCTTCATCTCTTCACGGGCAGGCTGCCACTCCGTCGGGCAGGATTTACGTAAATCTTCGATCCTGTCTTCAAGCTCTGTCATTATGATATTTAAGCCGTTGACCTGCTCGTACATACGCTGCTTCTCGCCGGTAGGCAGATTTTCCATCTGACGCATGATGTTATAGAGTTTGGCTTTCCAACCGGTGAGTTCAATATCCACGTTCTTACAATAATCGTCTACGTTCATGGTGCCCTCCTTGCTGTTTGATATTTTTGCCGCTATCGCCTTAATCCCAATCAACGCGCGCAGCGCCGGTCGAATAAAATGGTACCGCGATGATCGGCCTCATCATGAAATCACCTTTAGTATCATCTTGGATGAGCAAGGAAAAGAATGTCAAATCAAAAATGATGTCGTCGCAAAAAGTCATAAAACCCTTCGACAGACTCAGGGTTAGCTGAATTAACATGTTGATTTACCGCTCGTAATGAGCTGATCGAAGTGCGCTCCATTACTTTGGCGACTATTTTCGAGTTGGTCAAAAATGATAAATTCGGAAAACTGATTTATTGACGTCTTGGCGAGGGGCGGAGCGACGAAGCAATCCAGTATTATCAGCAAGCTGCATGTTTCCGGATTGCTTCGCTTCGCTCGCAACCTGGAATTTGACTTTTGAACATTTATCAGAAACAGGTAGAACTTTATTTTCTGGATGGATGGTGAGGCGGAAAAGATCAGGCTCGGTTATTGAAAACAGCAGAAGTCAGGTGTCTCCGGCGAGAGCGCGGCGAGCCCGGGAACATTCAGGATGGAATCCAACCCTTCTCACCAAGGTCGCAAGCGGGCCACCATTTCCAGGCCAGCCGGAGAATTATCGATGTACTCCACGGAACAGCCGTCATCAAGGCCACCGGGTGTTCGCCCCAGGAGAACAGCCAATCCTTTCTGGACCGCGATAAAATGCTTCAAGGCCAGAAAGTGCTTAAGATCATCTTCCTGGACAATTACCCGCTCGAAATCGGCAAGATCGATGTCGAGAATGGCGGCGGCCGTCTTGCCGAAGAGCCAGCGGCCGATCAAATCCCCCTCACCGATTAACCGGCCGCACGACTCTTTCTGGAAAGAGTAGTCAACCAGACGTTCATCCTGATCGAGAACAATTTTTATCAGTTCGGAGGTGTCGCGGCATACCATCTTTACAGCTCCGGTTTGGGATTAGTGGGAAAAGTGGTGTCTGGTGTTTCAGTAATTCTGAGTTGTGTGTCTCGCTTCCTGAATTCTTCCCGGCTGCAAAGCATGCAATACCCCTTTACGGAGTGAAAATCGTCAGATCCAAGGTGCGCGAATTTCGAGGAATGATGCGTACTTCAGTACGCTGCAATGACGAGACAATTTGCAGCAGCGCCGGAGCTGACGATTTATGCCCTTAAAGGTGCTTTTTGCGACGCCATCAACTATCACCGACATACTTCCAATGCCACGGTTCCCACGTGAAACCACGGTCTGATTTTTGGGGATAACTCTGTATAAAGGCAAAATCCGGTCCGTTTTCACGCATCCATTTATCAGCCTCTGTGTCGCTGAAGGTCCATTTACTGGGAACCAGATCGACAACCGTTCCCAGCATATGCTCCGAATAACCGGGGGGCGCTACTCCCCGGGCGACATCATAAAAGTCATCGCCCTCCGCCAGCTTTTTCTGGTAAATACGCTGCTGATATTCAATACTGCGATAACCGGAATCGACCAGCAAATCCACGCCGTCAAGGGCGGCGACCCGAGCCATCCTGACAAAAGCGTCCCGGGTCGCTTCGGTGACATATATCTCCCTGCCCTCGTGGACGAGCTCCGTCGGCAGCTTGGCAAACTTGAGGTCGTATCGATCAATTTCGCCCTCGATCCGATGGCCGCGCCATGGCGGCAACACTTCAAAGCGCTGGCTGCCGATCTGGACATATTCCTTTTCTCTGATTGAAAGCGGCGAAAGGATCTTGCCTTTGACATCTATGACGAGAGTCTTTGGGGAAGCCGCCTCCAGATTAACGTGGACCGGCTCGATTGCGGAAAAGGACCGCGGGCCATAAGCCCGGAGATATCCGCTGCCGAGCAGGATAACGACAATTATCGCCGCCATGATAAATTTTCCGCATGTTGCGATCTTCATGTTAAAGAAATCACTCTATTGAACAAATTAAGTATGGCCATTATCAATTGTGGGTCCGGGCGACATTCTTATTCTTTCACCTGGGTCCATATTTGAAAAAAGGGACCATCCGCAAAAAAAGGAACTAACTTATCATCCACATATTATAACCATGCAATTTCGTCAATGATAATCTATTATTAGAGATGGCGACGGCAAACTTGCCCAATAGCAGTCAAGGTTTCATGATATTAACCGATTGAGCTCAAATTGATAAACGACAAAAGCCCACAAACAGATTTCCTATCGCTCAACCCCGAAACCATTCTCACTTTGGCGGAAAAAGCCTTGTCGAAGAAGTTCAGCGGCATCTGCCGCCCTTTGAACAGTTACATCAACAGGGTATATGAACTTGAAACAAGGGATGGCAGCGGGATAATCATTAAATTTTACCGGCCGACCCGCTGGAAACGGCAGGCGTTGCTGGACGAACATCAATTCCTCCTGGAACTGAGCGAGGCGGAGGTCCCGGTCATCCCCCCTCTGAAACTCAAAAATGCCGGCACCCTTGGCTCTTTCAAAAACATAAACTATGCCCTTTTCTCAAAAAAGGGCGGCCGGTTCGTCAGCGAGTACAATGAAGAGCAATGGCTGGAACTGGGCCGTCTACTGGCCCGGACCCATGCGGTTGGCGCTTTGAAAACTCCCCGCGGGCGTGTAAAAATCCATCCCCGCGCCATAACCGCCAGCCAACTCGATTTTCTCGAGGCTAATGATTTCATCCCCGTGGAACTGGCTGAAGCTTTTTTCGAGACCGGGCGAACTCTGGTCGAAGAGATCGCGCCGCTGTTCGATCACACGGAACTAATCAGGATTCACGGCGACTGCCACTTCTCCAATATCATTTACCGGCCTGATGAATCTTTTTACCTGATCGATTTCGATGATTTCGGCGCGGGGCCGCCGGTCCAGGATCTGTGGATGCTGCTGCCGGACCGTCCCAACCGGTCGCTTTACGAAATTGAGCTTTTCATGGAAGGATACGAAACATTCCGGCCCTTCCCCCGCCGGAGCCTGACCTTGATCGAACCCCTGCGGGCCATGCGCTACATCCACTTTATCGCCTGGTGCGCCCATCAGGTGATGGACGGCGGCGAGCCACCCACCCCGGACTGGGGATCATTCTCATACTGGACCACCGAAACCCGCGACCTTAAAGAACAATTAACCCGGATCAAGGAAGAAGTGAGGGGTGAGTAAAGGTGAGGGGAGCGGATTACACCTTGGAGCTTTAAGTTTGAGGCTTGTCTTCGTCCCTTGCCCCTTGTCCCTTGCCCCTTGAACCTATTCTCTCCTAACGATTTATAAGGATTTTTTTTCTATCGGACTTGACAAAGCCCCATATTTAGAGATTTATTGTTAAGCGAATAAATAAAATGGTTATCACCGCTTTTTTCAGCAAATCAACTTCAGGAGAATCGCAAATGAGAAAATTACAGCTTTTGAAAACCGTCTTACTGACCCTCGTTCTTCTGCTGCCCGCCTTGTCCAGCGCAGCGGACCCGGAGGAGACGATGGAACCGGCCCAGCAGGAGTCCATGGAGCCGGCCCAACAGGAAACCATGAAACCGGCCCAGGAGTCAGTGGAATCGGCCCAGATGACCGTCGAGCGTTTTGTTACCAGCCAAAACGTTGAAAACCACGAGCCGGTAGGGGTGACCGATACTTTTTCCGCCGATACCGAAAATGCATATGCCTTCCTGGAGGCTACCGATATCAGTGCCGATGTACAGGTTGATTTTGTCTGGTACCACGGCGATACTGAAATGGCCCGGGTGCCCCTGTCTATCCGCAAGGGTTACCGTTGGAGAACTTATTCCAGCAAGAAACTGGCCGGACGCACCGGCAACTGGCGGGTAGAGATCCAGGATCAGAGCGGCAAGTCCCTGGCCTCGCTTGAATTTACCGTGGAATAACCATCAACCGGGGCGGGATGGATAAACCGCAAACTCACTCCCCCGCCCCTGTTGCCCCCTCCCCCCTCTAAAGCTCACTCACTCAAACTGGCTTCTGAAGTCCAGAAATTGCTGACGCAGGCTGTGCAATTCCTCCTTGAGGGAGGCCACTTCAGCGGCCAGCTCTTCGACCCGGCCAATGACCTGCTCCTCCCGCTGTCCACTGTTCTCGACAGCGGCAGACTCCGAGACGGCGGCGATCCCATCTGATTTTTCGCCCAGCAGATGGGTAAATCTCGATTCCTTGCGGCCCGGTTGTCTGGGTAATTTGTCAGCCAGGCCCATTTCAATCAGATCGTCCAGAGTCTTGTTTACCGCGGCAAGATCATCAAACCGGTAAAGACGCTCGGAACGACTCCGCAACTCCCCTGCGGTCTGGGGACCGCGCAACAGCAACAGGCCAAGCACAGCGGCTTCCCGGATAAGCAGCTTGGCGTTTCCGACAAAGCACTCGGCATATTTGGTCACCCTTCCGACATCACTTCGCACTACCAGCTGTTTATCGAGAAGGCCGGCGACGGCATCGGCTACGATCGTCTCGTCATAGGCAACTACCGGGTTGCGGTTCGATTTCTGATTACAGGCAATAGTCAGAGAGTTAAGGGTCAGGGGATAGTACTCCGGAGTCGCAAGGGACTTTTCCAATAATGCCCCGAGAACCCTTGCCTCTTTATCGTTCAAGATGAAATCAACCATGATCGATCCTCCGCGATGTTCCTAGCCTGAAATCAGCAGAGAAAATCGTTCTGGCCAAAATCGTTTTCCACTTCGGAGATTATCTGATTGATGGTTTCCTTAACGTAACTGCTCTCATATTGAAAGGAGACCCCATAACAGGGGCGACGGGTTTCTTCGTCCACATAAGAGCGAACAATCCGGCCCTGGCCGATCAACGGCAGGACTTTGCGTATATTAACCTCGGAATGCCCCCTGCCGCCGGGCGGGATAGAAACCACAATATCATTGATGATCGAATCCGTGCTGTATTCACCTTCGGCGGGATCGTTGAACATCAACATCCCGGCCGCGCTGAGATCCTGGACAAAAACCGTCGCCATGTTCCGGTTGCCGTTTTTGATCAGAGCCCGGGTCCCGATCGGCAGCTTGACCCGATGACAGGCTCTTCGCTGTAAATAGTGCAATTCTTCCGGCATCGCCACCGAGAGTGCGAAAGGGGAATAAGAAACAGCGCTGACTGGAAAGTAATTCCAGTTCTGGTAGTGATCCCTGAAAAAAACCCGGAAAAAGTCCGGTTCGCCATCCCATTCCAAAGGTCGGTCGATCTGCAGGGAACCTTCGTTGACGCTGACCAGCAAACTCTCCTGGCGCATCCTGCCACCGGCGTCAACCAGGGTCAACGGCGCATGATTCTCCTTAACATAACGGATGGCCCGGGCAATCCAGACCGAATCTTCCGATTTTGAAAAACTGCTCTCCTTAGCCAGCCAGGGCCCATCGTCCCCGGCCGGAAGATCTCCAAATATCTTATTACTCATTAGAAACGACCTCTTTAATATCTTTTGATGAAATCAATAAGTCGCGCCATAACGGCGGAGTCAGCTTTAAAAGAGATGCCGTAGAGGTTAAATCAGCTTCCTGGTCCCCGCAAAAAACAGGCAAAAACCCGGCAAGATTGGCTGAAACTTGATGTCGCTGCTAATCAGAGAAACAAAGCCTTAATCAAGAAAAGAGAAAGATATCCTATTAATTTTTAAATTACCAGAAAGTTCTGACCAGGCCGCTTCCCCATGGGAAACTCCCATGACGGCTACCGGGCAGTCTGCCCCTGTCAACCACGTTCGCCGTGGATAAATTGCACCGCCGCCCTTGCAGGGCGACCGAGAACGAACCATCGTCTAATGCCGGCAACTCGCCGATTTCATCAGTATGGTCAACATCGTCGCCTCCAGCAGCTGACCCGATCTCAAACCCTCACGGATTCAGATCCTGGTCAGAGGACTGTATGTCTTTATTCCCGGCCCCTTTGCCTTCAAACCTGATCCGGCGCAGATAGACATACACAAAGCCCGCATAAAGCAGGACGGAGAAAAAATAACCGAACAAGACCACCAGGGTTACCCGGTGGGCAACGGTTTTTAAGTTGGTAAAATCCTTGATCAGAATGATTTCACCGATATCCTTGTTCGAGGCATCGAGCAATGGCGCGAAACCGGCAAGATGCAGACGGCCGGCTTCCCTGAACTCAAGGATCAGATTCTCGTGTAAATGATGCGGCCTGGCAAGATCGGCACGGATAACCGGCGGCATCTTCTCCCGGCTCATCGCGAAAACTACAAAGTCGGGGAACTGGTTCCAATCACCGCCCTCGACAGGGGGACCATGTTTCCCTTTTCCCCAGCTATTTTTATTCAGGTGATCCTTGTTGACAATCAAAACAAAATCGATTTCCAGGATTTTTTTCATTTCGTCAAGAACCTGATCGATTTCCTTGCCCAGTTCCAGATATCCGATAATCCGGTCATCCACCCGCCAGGGCATGACGACTCGGAGGGTAAGGGTTCCCATCGGCCCAAGCTCAAGACCATAGCTTACCGAACCGGTTGCCTCGGCTTCATTCAAGGTGAATCGATCGATCGGATCGCCATGCATCTTGGGATAATGGACCCTGAGGAAGGTATTTCTTTCGAGGGTATGGAAATAGAAATGGGTTACGTCATAGTCGGCCCGGAGGTTCTGAAAGAAGGGCCGCACGACTTTGTGCAGTCGTTCTCTTTCCTTGTCCAGGAAGGAGCCCCGCACTTCCCGGTTCTCGGCCAATTGCTCCGCCAGAAGGTTAAGCATGGCGGCCTCCTTGTATAATTCGCCATAAAAGAGATGATAGGACGAATTCAGATCGGACTGGACCGCGTTGGACATATGGATATTCTGCACCCAGGATAAAGAGAGGACGGCAAGAGTTATAAAAATTGCCGAGGGAACTATTCCAAGGAATAAAAAGTGCTTCACTGTGTTAAACGGCCAAATTGTTTTCATGGTCAATACCTTTCCTTGTTCTACGAATTATACACTCAACTTCCTGCCCCCGGACTGCCTGTCTCCTGGCTCCTGTCTCCTGTCTCCTGTCTCCTGGCTTCTGGCTTCTGGCTTCTGGCTTCTGGCTTCTGTCTCCTGACTCCTGGCTTCTGACTCCTGGCTTCTGGCTTCTGGCTTCTAACTTCTGTCTCCTGTCAATTTAATCGCCGAACGGCTTCTCGATCCTGAGTTTGCGCGGTTCCATTCTCCGGCGGATCTGCTGGAGATGCAAACGCGCCTCACTGTAATCAGGTTTTAAGCGCAGGGCCTCCGTGCAGTGTTTGACCGCTTCCGAAACCCGCCCGATATGCGCCAGGATCTGCGATATGTAAAAGTGCACATACTCGTCATCGGGTTCAAGTTGCAGGGAGCGGTAATAGTTATCCAATGCCTCTTCAAATCTGTTCTGATTGGCCAGGGCCAGGGCCAGAATATTCAAGGCGGCGGGATCGTCCGGGCTCTGATCCAGAAATTCCCTGGCATGCCTTTCGGCCCGGCTGTAATCCCCCCGGCGATAATCGCCCCTGGCTACCAGGCTCAGGGCCAGGTTGTATCGGGGTTTTTTGTAATCCGGTTTAAGTTTGACCGCCCGGTCCAGAAAAAAGATCGACTCGTCGAACCGGTCGAGCCCGCCGTAGGCGATCCCCAAATTAACATAAGGCCGGGCCTTTTGCGGCGATTTTTTCACACTGTCGCTCCAGAGAGCAATATTATCGGCCCAGATGATATTACGGTCATGAGTCCATACCGCGCCGACCGCCACGAATATCAACAAGACGGCTCTCCTGGCCCAGATACGGGCAACAAACTGGTAGAGAAACATTACCAGGATCATGCTGATCAGAATGGAAGGCAGATAAGTGCGATGTTCAAAGACCATGTCCAGCCCCGGCACCGAAGCTTCGATTACGAGATTCCCCATAAACCACAGGATACCGAAGGATAGGAAGCGGTAGCGGCGGGCGATGACCGCCGCGGATGCGAGTATGGCGAAGACGGCGAGGATCGACAAGAGGGTCGTCGGCGGATCGAGCAGAGAGAAGGAGAGCGGGAAATGATGGTCCAGGTTGAGCCTGGCCGGGTGCGGAAACAGAAAGAGAAAGAGGTAGAAGATGACAATCCGGAACTGGGTCATGAACCGTTGGGCCAAGGTCAGGCTGGCGGCCTGATATTCGGAGAGGGCCTTGACCATAGGGGTAAATTCAAGATAAAGCAAGGCCACCCCGGCCAGGATAAGCGCCATGCCCAGGGGCCACCATGAATTTTTTTTCAGCCATTGCAGGTCCAGGTCACGGAAGAAATACCACTCGTAGAGGAAAA
>JAWOIQ010000053.1:0-24067 GCA_046484585.1 Desulfurivibrionaceae bacterium | reverse complement strand
TTTTAATGATATTCAACCTGCATGAGAGAAGTTTTAAAAGATGACTGGAAATGAGATAAGAGCTCTTTTTTTAAAGTATTTTGGCGAACGCGATCATGAAATTGTGGCTGGTTCCCCTCTGGTTCCCCACGACGATCCCACCCTGCTTTTTACCAATGCCGGAATGGTGCAGTTCAAGCGGGTGTTCATGGGCGAGGAAAAAAGAGACTATGTCCGGGCCGCCACCTCCCAGCGCTGTCTTCGGGCGGGCGGCAAGCATAACGATCTTGAAAACGTCGGCTACACGGCGCGCCACCATACTTTTTTCGAGATGCTCGGCAACTTCTCCTTCGGCGATTATTTCAAGGAAGAGGCGATTCGCTACGCCTGGGAATTTCTGACCGAGGAACTGGGCCTTGAGCGGAGCAGGTTGTGGATTTCGGTGTTCGACGACGATGACGAGGCCTTCGCGCTCTGGGAAAAGGTGGAAGGTGTTACCCAGGAGCGGATCGTCAGGATGGGAGAAGAGGAAAACTTCTGGTCCATGGGCGACACCGGCCCCTGCGGCCCCTGTTCCGAGATCCATTACGACCAGGGGGAGGAGATGGCCTGCGGGCCGGACTGCCGACTGGGCTGCGACTGCGACCGCTACCTGGAGGTCTGGAATCTGGTCTTCATGCAGTTCAACCGGGCCGAGGACGGCACCATGACCCCCTTGCCCAAGCCGAGCATCGACACCGGCATGGGCCTGGAGCGGATCACCGCGGTTATGCAGGGCAAAAGGACCAATTACGATTCGGACCTGTTCACCGAGATCTTCGCGCGGATCGCCGAGGTAACCGGCCGGGAGTACGGCAGGGAAGACAAGATCGATACCGCCATGCGGGTGATCGCCGATCACAGCCGGGCCACCACCTTTCTGGTGGCCGACGGGGTTCTGCCCTCGAACGAAGGCCGAGGTTATGTCCTGCGGCGCATCATGCGACGGGCCATCCGCTTCGGTCGCTTTCTGGGGATGAAAACAACTTTCCTGGCCAGAATCACGGCGGCGGTCGTCGAGCAGATGGGGGAGGCCTATCCCCATCTCCTGGAGAGCCGGGAGCTTTTGGAAAAAGTGGTTGATAACGAGGAGGAGCGCTTTCTGGAGACCATCGACCACGGCCTGGTGATGCTCAACCAGGAACTTTCCCGCCTCAAGAAGGCCGGCGAAAAAGTGGTGGCCGGCGACTTTATCTTCAAGCTCTACGATACGTACGGTTTCCCGGTGGATATTGTCCGGGATATCGCGATCGAGAAGGGCCTTGCCGCCGATGAAGCGGGGTTTAACCAGGCCATGGCGGCCCAGCGCCAGCAATCCAGGAAATCCTGGAGGGGCGCGACTCTCGCCGAACTGGGGCCGGGGGTGAAGACCCTGCTGGAGAAAGGAACGCGGAGCAAATTTTTCGGCTACGAAACCTTGCGGTGCGAAACGGAAATTACCGCCCTTCTTGACGAAGAGGGTGAACTGATTTCCGGGGCGGCGGAGGGGAAGAAGGTGTCGATCATCTGTCCCGAAACCCCTTTTTATGCCGAGGCCGGGGGGCAGAGCGGCGACCGGGGCGAAATCAGGGGTCCGAACGGCACGGCCGTGGTACTTGACACGGTCAGTGCGGGTGAGGGATTGATTATCCACCGAGCCGAAGTCAGGTCAGGCGCCATCGCTGAAAATGACAAGGTGACCCTGGAAGTTGATCGGGAGCTGCGGCAGCGCACCGCCGATAACCACACCGCCACCCATCTGTTGCAGGCCGCCCTTAAAAAGGTACTGGGCGACCACGTCAAACAGGCCGGGTCCCTGGTTGATCCGGAGCGGATGCGCTTCGATTTCACCAGTTTTTCGCCCCTTAACCCGGATCAAATCGAGCAGGTCGAGAATCTGGTTAACCGGGAGATCAGGCGCAACAGCCGGGTCGATACCGCGGTCCTCGGCCGCGAGGAGGCGATCAGGGAGGGGGCCACGGCCCTTTTCGGCGAAAAATACGCGGACAAGGTCCGGGTGGTGAGCGTCGATAAGTACAGCAAGGAATTGTGCGGCGGTACCCATGTCGGCGCCACCGGCGAAATCGGCCTCTTCAAGATTGTCAGCGAAGCCGGCATCGCCGCCGGGGTTCGCCGGATCGAGGCGGTGACCGGTCCCGGCGCCCTCCACCGTTTTCAGCAGGGTGAGCGCCAGCTGGCCGCAATTGCCGAGCAACTTAAAAGCACCCCGGAAGAAATTTCGGCCCGGATCGGCAGAATCCAGGTTCGACAGAAAGAACTGGAGAAAGAGCTTGCCCGTCTCGCGGCCCGGCAATCGGTCAGCGATCTCGACCATATCGTCGATGGGGCCCGGCTGTTCGGCGGGATCAGGGTGGTCGCCGCCAAGATCTCGGTTGATTCGCCGAAGACCATGCGGGAGGTTGGTGATCGGCTGCGCGACAAGCTCGGTTCCGGCGTGGCGGTGGTGGGGGCGATTTTCGATGATAAGGTCAGCCTGCTGGCCATCGTCAGCAAGGATCTGACCAAGACATTCCATGCCGGCAAGCTGATCAAGGAGGTGGCGGCAATCGTCGGCGGCAGCGGTGGTGGCCGCCCGGACATGGCCCAGGCCGGCGGCACTATGCCGGACCGGCTTGATGAGGCCTTGGCGGCGGTAGCCGGTGCGGTCGAGAAGCAGAAGGGGTGAAATCCGCTCTGTTCTCTTTTTTGCGGCCCCGGCCCATTTCCCGTAATCGTTCAGCAGCACCACATCTTCGGACGATCGGCCCGGCTTACGTACACGAGGTACGCGGCGCCGGTCCGCTTGTCCAAATCTGCACCACTGCTGAACGGTTACAGTCCGGCGATTGTGGTACTTTGGCGACCGCCCCAGTGAACGGTTGCCATTTTCCCGTTTTCACGGTTTCCATGCCCACCGGGCCGATCTTCAGGAAAAATATTGACAGCGCTTTTCTAATGGGGTAGAAATCCGTATTTTAAATGAACGGCTATTCATTTGCTGCTTGGGTGATAAACCCCGTGAGATGAGGCGATAGCAGTCAATCTCCTCTAAAAAATTGAATTATAAAGCAGGTATCAGGGAGCGGATAATGATAACCATTGATTTGACAATGCCTATCCAGATCATCAATGTTCTGATCCTCATCGTGATCATGAATATTGTCCTGTACAGGCCGATTCGGACCATTTTAGCCGAGAGAGAGAAACGGGTAAGCGGCCTCGAAAAGGACGTTGAGGAATTCAACAAGAACGCCAGGCTGCGTCTTGAGGAATTCGATGCCAAGCTTAATGACGCCCGAAGCCGGGCCAAGGCCGAGCTTGATCAGGCCCGGGGCGAGGCGCAGGCCGCCGGCGCCGAGAAAGTGGCCGGAATCCGCAAGGAGGTCGATACCCGCAAGGCCGAAAGTCTCGCCCAGATCCAGGAGCAGATCGGCAAGGCCGGTGAAGAGCTTAAGGTTCAGGTGGAGGGTTTTGCCTCCGAGATGGCCGCCAAGGTTTTGGGGAGGGCGCTTTAATGAAAAAAATCAACGCAAAATTAATTCCGCTCCTAGTTGTCGCGGCTCTGGTTTTATGCACAACGCTGGCCCAGGCCGCGAGTGGTGAGGCCGGAATTCCCAAGGAGAAGTGGATGGATCTGCTCTGGCGGGCCCTTAACTTCGCCGCCTTGTTGATCATCCTGGTTTGGGCTCTCAAGAAACCGATCGCCAATGCCTTGAACAGCAGGCGCCAGGGGATTATCGAAAAATTCGAGGATCTTGAGGCCCAGAAAAGCGAGGCCGAAAGGATCTACAAGGAGTATGAGGATAAACTGACCAAGATTGATCAAGAGGTTCAGTCCATCATCGGAAGCGCCGTCCAGCAGGGCGAGGCCGAAAAAACCAGGATAATCGAGGAGGCCGGCCGGGCCGCCGAGGATATTCAGCGGCAGGCCGAAATGGCGGTTCAGCACGAACTTGCCGAAGCCAAATTGAGATTGCGCGCCGAGATAGCCGAACAGGCAGTGCAGATGGCCGAGAATCTGCTCAAGCAAAATCTCAAGGAAGCCGACCAGACCAAGATGGTTGAAGATTACCTTGAAAAGGTGGGAGCGCTACAGTGAATAATACGGTTATAGCGAAGAGATATGCCAAGGCCTTGTTCCAGGTCGGCAAGGAAGAAAATGCCCTGGACGATTTCAATAAAGCGCTGGCTGAAATGGCGAAACTCCATGCGGAGGTGCCCGAAGTCGGCGACGTCCTGACCAACCCCCTTTATCCCCAGGATGTCCGTGAGAAAGTGATGACCCATCTGGTTGAGGCCCTGCAGGCCCCGACCCTGATGGCTAATTTTTTTAACCTTCTGGTTCAGAAACGGCGGGCCGATGTCCTGCCGGAAATCGCCCAGGTCTTTCGGGTCCTGGTCGACGAAGAGAGGAATATGTGCCGGGGCACGGTGATTTCGGCCGCAGCAATATCCAGCGACCTCAACGACAAGATCAAATCCACCCTGGAAAAGATTACCGGCAAGCAGGTTGTGGTATCCAACGAGGTTGACCCGGCCATCATCGGCGGTATCATCGCCCGGGTCGGCGATCTGGTTCTGGACGGCAGCATCAAAACGCAATTAAAGGGTTTAGAAGAATCCATAAAAGGGAGTGAGTAGCCAATGCAGATCAAAGCTGAAGAGATCAGTCAGATTATCAAGGGACAGATCAAGAATTACGAAAGTAAAGTTGATCTGAGTGAGACCGGGGCCGTAATTTCGGTTGGTGACGGTATCGCGCGGGTTCATGGCGTTGAAAACTGTATGGCCATGGAGCTTCTTGAATTTCCCGGCGGTGTTCTCGGGGTTGCCTTGAACCTTGAGGAGGACAACGTCGGTTGCGCTGTTCTTGGCAGCGTCGTGGGGATCAAGGAGGGTGATCTGGTCAAGCGGACCGGGAGGATCGCCGAGGTGCCGGTCGGACCCGCCATGGAAGGCAGGGTTGTCGACGGCGTCGGCAAGCCGATCGACGGCCAAGGCCCCCTGAAAGCGACCGAATCCCGCAAGATTGAGGTTCTCGCTCCCGGCGTTATCGCCAGAAAGGGTGTGCATGAACCTTGTTATACCGGCAGCAAAGCGGTCGACGCTATGACCCCGGTCGGCAAGGGCCAGCGCGAACTGGTTATCGGTGACCGGCAGATCGGCAAGACCGCCCTTTGTGTCGATGCGATTATCGCCCAGAAGAATACCGATGTCCACTGCATCTACGTAGCCATCGGTCAGAAAAAGTCCACCGTGGCCCTGGTTGTCGAAAACCTGCGTAAGCACGGCGCCATGGAATACACCACCGTGGTTGCCGCCTGTGCTTCCGATCCCGCTCCGATGCAGTATCTCGCCCCGTTCGGCGGATGTTCGATGGGAGAGTATTTCCGGGATAACGGTCAGCACGCCCTGATTATCTATGACGATCTTTCCAAGCAGGCGGTTGCCTATCGCGAGCTTTCCCTTCTGTTGCGGCGTCCGCCCGGCCGAGAGGCGTTCCCCGGTGATATCTTTTTCAACCACTCCCGCCTTCTGGAGCGCGCCTCCAAGCTCAGTGATGAGCTGGGTGCCGGTTCCCTGACCGCCCTGCCCATTATTGAAACCCAGGCCGGTGACGTTTCCGCCTACATTCCGACCAACGTTATCTCCATTACCGACGGCCAGGTTTATCTGGAGCCGAACCTGTTCTTCTCCGGGGTTCGCCCGGCGATCAACGTCGGCCTTTCCGTCTCCAGGGTCGGCGGCGCTGCCCAGGTCAAGGCGATGAAACAGGTAGCCGGTACCTTGAGGCTTGATCTGGCCCAGTATCGCGAGCTTGCCGCCTTCGCCGGTTTCGGCTCTGATCTTGATGCCGCCACCCAGGCTCAGCTGACCCGTGGCGAGCGCCTGGTCGAGATCCTCAAGCAGCCCCAGTATCAGCCCCTGTCCATGGAAAAGCAGGTAACCATTCTTTTCGCCGGAACCCGTGGTTTTCTCGATACGCTGCCAATCGATACACTGGCGGATTTTGAGCAGGAGCTTTATGCCCACATTGAGCAGAACGATCCGGCCATTTTCGATACCTTGAAGGAAAAAGAACAAATCGATGATGGACTGGAAGAGAAGATGAAAAACACGATCTCTGCCTTTGTTGAGTCGTTCAAGGGTGCAAGAGGACTCAAATAGCAGGAGGGTGAGCTCTGATGGCCAGTCTTAAAGATGTTCAGATGAAGATCCAGGGGGTGAAGAAGACCTCCCAGATCACCAAGGCGATGAATATGGTCGCCGCGGCCAAGCTGCGGGGCGCCCAGCAGCGGATGGAGGATTTCCGTCCCTATGCCGACCAGTTTAACGATGCCATGACCAGCATGTCCGGAAGCATGGAGACCTCGCTTTTCCCGTTAATGGAGGTAAGGGAAGTTAACTCCGTGGAACTGATTGTCGTCACCTCGGACCGGGGATTGTGCGGAAGCTTCAACGCCCATATCCTCAAAACCGCCGAACGGCAGATGGACCGGCTTGAGGAGGAAGGGAAGACGGTTTCCCTGGTCTGTGTCGGCAAGAAGGGCAACGCTTATTTCAAAAAGTTCGGGAAGGTGAGAAAGTCCTATCCCGATCTCATGGGTACCTTTCAGATGTTCAATGCCCGGGAGATAGTCCAGGAGGCCGCCGCCAACTTCCTGGCCGGGGAGTCCGATGAAGTGCGGCTCGTTTTTGGAGAGTATATCAGTGTCGCGACTCAGCGTCCGGCCGTAAAACCGCTGTTGCCGATCCAGCCCCTGGCAGGCGAAGAAGCGTCAACCGAGGCCTCTGATGGCGGGGACTTTATCTACGAACCAAGCCCCACCGAGATCATGGACGTGCTTCTTCCCCTTTATCTCAATGTCATGCTTTATCGGGTCATGCTGGAAGTCTCGGCCAGTGAGCATGCCGCCAGGATGAGCGCGATGGATAATGCAACCAATGCCTGCTCCGATATAATCAGCAGCCTTACCCTGATTTACAACAAGGCCAGGCAGGCCGGGATCACGGCCGAGTTGATGGATATTGTCGGCGGAGCGGAGGCCCTTAAGGGATGACGATTTCCCCCCCAAATTCGGGATGGGTCAAGCAGAATAATTTTCAGGTACGGCCGCTTGCAGGCGAACCTGGATCAGCAAATAAAGCTTAGGAGGCTTGAGGTCATATGAGTGAGCAAAGAGTAGGGAAAATAGTTCAGGTCATTGGTCCGGTATGCGACGTGGAGTTTCAGTCCGGTCAGCTGCCGAATATTATGAATGCCTTGCTGGTTACCAATCCCGGCATCGATGACAAGGAAGACAATCTGGTTGTCGAGGTGGCTCAGCATCTTGGCGATAACCTGGTGCGCTGCATTGCCATGGACCAGACCGACGGTTTGCGTCGCGGTCAGGACGTCAGGGACACCGGTAAGCCGATCGAGATTCCCTGCGGCGCCAGTGCCCTTGGGCGGATCATGAACGTGGTCGGCCGTCCGGTGGACGGACTTGGCGAGATCGCTTCCGATAAAATGCGCCCCATCCATAAACCGGCCCCGGCCTTTACCGACCAGGATACCGAAGTTAACGTGCTGGAAACCGGCATCAAGGTCATCGATCTGCTGGTCCCCTTTCCCCGGGGTGGAAAAATGGGGTTGTTCGGCGGCGCCGGCTGCGGCAAGACTGTCATCATGATGGAAATGGTCAACAATATCGCCATGCAGCACGGCGGCATTTCCGTTTTCTGCGGGGTCGGCGAGCGGACCCGGGAGGGCAATGATCTTTACCACGAGATGAAGGAGTCCGGCGTACTGCCCAAGGCGGCCCTGGTTTACGGACAGATGACCGAGCCTCCGGGAGCCCGGGCCCGGGTAGCCCTTACCGGTCTCTCTGCCGCTGAATATTTTCGTGACGAAGAAGGCCAGGACGTGCTTTTCTTCGTTGATAATATCTTCCGTTTCACCCAGGCCGGCTCCGAGGTATCGGCCCTGCTCGGTCGGATTCCATCGGCGGTTGGTTATCAGCCCACCCTGGGTACCGATCTCGGCGCCCTCCAGGAGCGGATTACCTCAACCAATAAGGGTTCGATTACCTCCGTGCAGTGCGTTTACGTACCGGCGGATGATTTGACCGATCCCGCCCCGGCCACCACCTTCGCCCATCTGGACGGAACCGTGGTCCTCTCCCGGCAGATCGCCGAGCTCGGCATCTATCCCGCCGTTGATCCGCTTGATTCAACCTCGCGGATTCTCGATCCCAACGTGCTTGGCGAGGAACATTATCTGGTTGCCCGGGGCGCCCAGACCACCCTGCAGAAGTATAAAGATCTGCAGGATATTATCGCCATTCTCGGCATGGACGAACTTTCCGAAGAGGATCAGGTTGTGGTCGGCCGGGCCCGGAAGATTCAGCGCTTTCTTTCCCAGCCCTTTACCGTGGCCGAGGTCTTTACCGGCATGAAGGGCGCCTATGTCAAGGTTGAGGATACCATCAAGGGCTTCAAGGAGATCCTTGAGGGCAAGCACGACGAGTTGTCGGAAAACGCCTTCTATATGGTCGGCACGATCGAAGAGGCGCTTGAAAAGGCCGCTAAGGAAAAGGCGGCCTGATTCGGCAATAAAACGTATCCGGTACCCCGCACCGCATCCGGCGGCGGGAGGCCGGCGCAAATATCCAGTGAAGAGGCTGATTGATGGCTGAGACCATAAAACTTGAAGTTGTAACTCCCCGTGGAGCCGTTTTGAGTGAGAATGTCGATATTGTGACCGCTCCCGGTTATGGCGGCGAGTTTGGCGTTCTTGCCAATCACGCGCCACTTTTGAGTACGATCAAGATCGGGGTAATGTCCTACAAGAAAAGCGGCAAAGATCAGCAGCTGATGATCAGCGGTGGCTTCTGCAAGGTGGCCGATAACCGGATCACTTTTCTGGTCGAGTCCGCCGAATTCGGGGGCGATATCGATGTCGATCGGGCCATGCGTGCCAAAGAGCGGGCCGAGAAAAGACTTGCCGAGGCCCAACGCAAGGCCGAGCACTTCAATCAGGCCAGGGCCGAAGCCGCTTTGCAACGCTCCCTTGCTCGTCTTAGGGCGGCCGGGTACAAACCTTCCTAGTTTTTTTATAGATTTTTTATCGGAAAGCCGCACTTTATGTGCGGCTTTTTTTTGCCTGCTTTTCGTCCTGTTCGGCCTGGTTCTTCGAAGGCGGCTAAATATCGGTTTGAAAATATTTGTTAAGGTATTAATGTCTATGACGTCAGAAAAAAGTTCGATTCTACCGTCGTGGCATCGGACTTTTTGTTTAGGTATAGTTTGACGCCGTGCCGAAATTTTAAAATTTCCGAATTTCCGGAATCGGGCAATGGGGGCCTTGAGGCAAGAAGCGACGATGTTGATCATATTGAATTCGGGTCGACCGGTGGCCGACTTGGCAGAGCGCCCGTTATCGGACGCCCTGCAAAGGCGGCGGGGCAATTTCTCCTCCGCGAACACGATTAGCAGGTAATTACAGGCTGATATGGGTCAGCGCCCGGTAACTTTCATGGTTTCAGGAATTTATTTTACTCGTCTTTAACCCAATTCAACCCCATACGAATTTCAACTGATCTAGATCAGTTTTCTTTCTGTTTATTTCAATTATTGATCGGGAGGCTTAGCCAGATGGACGCAAAAGAACGGATGTCGATTCCCAGACAAAAGGTGCGGGAACTTGCACCTGAGGAACGGGTGACTAATTTCAGCGAGGTGGTCTTCGGTTTCGATGAAGAGACCGCGATCCGCGAGGCCGAACGGTGCCTGCAATGCAAGAAGCCGAAATGCCGGGAAGGTTGTCCGATTCACAATGATATTCCACGGTTTATCAGGCTGCTTCGCGAGGGCAAGATCGAAGAGGGTTACTGGGCTGATCGCGAAACCAATTCCTTGCCGGCCATCTGCTCCAGGGTCTGTCCCCATGAGTTTCAGTGTGAAGGTTTTTGTATTAGGGGAAAGAAGGGTGAGCCGGTCGCAATCGGGATGCTGGAGCGCTATCTGGTCGACTGGATGGTGGCTAACGGCAAAAATCTGGTCAAGCCCTGCGCCATGCCCAAGGAGAAAAAAGTGGCCATCGTCGGTTCAGGTCCGGCCGGGATGACCGTGGCCAACCTGCTTGCCCATGCCGGCTACCGTTGTACGATCTTCGAGAGTTTGCCGGCCCTGGGCGGTATGCTTGGGGTTGGCATTCCCGCTTATCGTTTGCCCAGAGCGATAATCGCCGCCGAATTCGACTCCCTGAAAAGTTGCGGGGTTGACGTGGTGACCAATGTGACGATCGGCCGGGATAAAACCCTCTCCCAGCTCTGCGACGAGGGCTATGATGCGGTCTTTGTCGGGGTCGGCGCTCACTCCAGCCGTAAATTGAATGTGGAAGGCGAAGAGCTGGCCGGGGTTTATCACGGCATCGATTATCTCCGCAAGATCAATCTCGGCGAAGAGATGAATCTCGGCCGCAAGGTCGTGGTGGTCGGCGGCGGCAATGTAGCCATCGACTGTGCCAGGACTGCGTTGCGGACCGGTTCCGATCAGGTTTTCATTCTTTATCGTCGTGGCCGGGATGAGATGCCGGCCTCCCAGGCCGAGATTCATCATCTCGAAGAGGAGGGCGTCAATATCGAAACCTTGGCGGCGCCGGTCAGGATTCACGGTGAAAACGGTCGGTTGAATCGCATCGAGTGTATCCGGATGGAGCTCGGTGAGTGCGATGCCTCAGGACGCTGCCGACCGGTGCCGGTCGAGGGCTCGAACTTCATGATCGAGGCCGATTCGATCGTGCCGGCGATCAGTCAGCAAGTTGATCTCGGCGCCATTGAGGGGGTTGATCTGAAGCTGTCGCGCTGGAACACTATTGAGGTTGACGAGGTGACCATGCAGAGTTCGGTTGACTGGCTCTTTGCCGGTGGCGATGCGGTGCTTGGTCCCGAAACGGCCGCCAAGGCGATTTATCAGGCTAAGGAGGCGGCGGAATCGATGATCAGAATGTTCGAGGGCCGGGATCTAAAGGAAGGGCGGGAGCCGGATAGCTTTTAAGGAATCAAGAGATCTTCAGATCGTAAAAAAAGCCGGTCCCCCATCGCGGGGCCGGCTTTTTTTTATCTGAAACCGTGCGCCCGTTTCAGAATAATCAGGTGCTTCAAATAATCCCCGCTTAATAAAGGCAAAACCGCCCAATCGCCGGTACGGATTTCAGTGTTTACCTGATGTCCATGGAGGCGAGGTTCATTTCATTGACGTAGCTGGAGATCCCTCCGACCATCTGCTCCGCTACCCCGCTGATGTAATCATCCGATTGCAGCCAGCGCGCTTCGGTGGGATTGCTGATAAAGGCGATCTCGGTGAGGATCGCCGGCATCTGGGCTCCGACCAGAACGATGAACGGGGCTTGTTTGACTCCGAGATTCCGGGCGGGATAGCGGGGGAAGAGGCCGTTGACCATGTTGTCCTGGACATACTCCGCCAGTTTGATCGATTCGCTTTTCTTGCTGTTCTGGATGAGGTCCAGGAGGATATTCTGCAGATCGCTGATCCGGCTGGTCGAGGTGGAGTTCTCCCGGGCGGCGAGCTCCATGGCCTTCTGGTTGCGGGCCAGATCGAGGATATAGGTCTCGACTCCTCTGGCCTGGGGGGTAGGAGCGGCGTTGACGTGGATGGAGATAAATAGATCGGCCTCCCTGCTGTTGGCGATGGCGGTACGTTCTTCCAGGGGGACGAAAATGTCGCGGTCCCGGGTCAGGATTACTTCGCAACCCAGCTCTTCTTCCAATTTACGGGCGAGCTGCAGGGCGATTTTCAAGACAATATCCTTTTCCATAAGACCGTTATTGCCGCAGGCGCCTGGGTCCTTGCCGCCATGACCCGGGTCGAGGACAATCCGTTTAATGCCGAGGCCAAGTTGCCGGGCCAGAGAAGGTGGGTAGCTCGCTTTAGTTGCAGCAGGGTCGTCTCTCGCTATTTTAGCACTGGCCAGGAGCGGCGCCGCCTGGTCCGGATCCTCCTCGTCTTTTTGCTGGCCTTTGAGATCGATGACGATCCGGAAAGGGTCTTCCAGATTAAATATCTTGTAATCGGACAGGGTTTGGGTATCGAGAACCACTCTGGTCGTATTAGGCAGGTGCTGGCCGCTTCTTACCCGTTTGAGCAGGCCATCGTTGATCGGAATCGGCGCCTGCAGCTCCGGGGCGATCCGGCAGTTTTCCAGATCGATATAGAGCCGGCGGGGTTTGTCCCCGCTTTTTTTAAGGAGATTTTCCTGGTACTTGACCGGCGTGGTGGTCTCGATAACCACCCTGGTATAGTTGTCGTTTGACCAGTGTCGCAAGGGCTTCAGAAAGGCTGTCGGCCCGGTGCTCTTGGCGATCTCTGCTTGTGGTTCGATCGAGTTTTTCTTGATCCCGGTCAGGAGAACCGTTTCAGCCGGGTCGTTGCCGGCGGGAAGTTTTTTTAAGGCGGCGGTAGCGGCCGGCACCATGTCGCCGTCCGGATAGATTCTCAATAACCTTTGCAGATATCTGGCACTCTTTTCAGGGTCTTGCCTTTCCTTGAGATAGATATCGGCAATGGCCAGCAGGGCATCGTCGCCCAAGCGGTTTTTCGGGTAGAGGGAGACAATGTCCTCGTAGTAGGCGATCGATTCGTTCAAATCCATCGGATTATTGAAACGGCCGTACATCTCGCGATAGAGACGGGCCATCAGGAAAAGAGAAGAGGGGGCCAGGCGGTGGGCCTGATTGGTGCGGTAGATCTCCCGGAATTTCCTGACCGCGGTGAACCAGTTGCCTTTATCGGAGGCCAGGTCGGGGTCGCTGCTCAGTTTCCGGCTGTACTCCTTGGCCTGGGCATAACGGGCGGCCGGATCAGCCTGGTTGGCGGCCTGGCCCGGTAGAGGCGTCAATAACAGGCTGAGCGCGAGCAGGCCGGCAAATATGACTATCAAAGAATATATATTGTTTTGGCGAACAAAACTCATCATTACCTTACCTTTCTTTCAGCCGGTATAGCCGATCAATCGTTTTCGTTCAACTCTTTTAACTCATAAAGCGCGGCCAGGGCATCGCGCGGGCTCAGGCTGTCCGGCTGTAATTGATCAAGGTGGCGCCGCACGGGGTGAGGCTCTGGAGTGAACAGGCCAAGCTGGTTGGGCTGGGGAAGTTCCATTGAGCCCTTGCCGGCGATGCGCGGTTCGCCGCGTTGATTGAGCTCGCCCTTTTCAATATTGCGGAGAATCTCCTTGGCCCTGGCTACCACCTGGGGGGGCACCCCGGCCAGGGCCGCTACCTGGATTCCGTAGCTGCGGTTGGTGCCGCCGGGCATCAGCTTATGGAGAAAGACAATGGAATCGTTCCATTCCCGCACGGCGATATTGAAATTGTTGATCCGTGGATTGGTCAAGGCGAGGTCGGTAAGCTCGTGATAATGGGTGGCGAAGATGGTCTTGACCCCCTTGCCGTTTTTGTTGACCAGATCCTCGGTGACCGCCCAGGCGATGGCGAGGCCGTCGAAGGTGCTGGTGCCGCGGCCTATTTCGTCCAGGATCACCAAACTGTGCTCGGTGGCGTTGTTGAGGATATTGGCAGTCTCGTTCATCTCGACCATGAAGGTCGACTGGGCCTTGCGCAGGTCGTCCATGGCTCCGACCCGGGTGAAAATCCGGTCGACCACCCCGATCCGGGCCTCGGCGGCGGGCACCATCCCGCCCATCTGGGCCATCAGGACGATCAGGGCGGTCTGCCGGAGCACCGTCGATTTGCCGGCCATGTTCGGACCGGTGATGATCAGAACCTCGTTGGCGGTCTGGTCGAGCTTTATGTCGTTCGGCACGAAACGGCCGGCCGGCAGGGCCTGCTCGATCACGGGGTGGCGCCCTTCGATTATCTCGATTTGATCCGAGTCATCAACCGTGGGCCGGACATAATGATGACGGCGGGCCACTTCGGCGAGGCAGCAGAAAAAATCAAGTTCCGCCACGAAAGAGGCGGCCCGGAGGATTCTGGAGCTTTGCCCGGCAACCTCGGCCCGGATCGCGTTGAACAGCCGGTATTCGAGATCGAGGCGTTTGTCCTGGGCGGTGAGAACTTTCTCCTCGAATTCCTTGAGCTCCGGGGTGATGAAGCGTTCGGCGTTGACCAGGGTCTGTTTGCGTATGTAGTAGTCCGGAACCTCGGCCTGTCTCGCCTTGCTTACTTCGAGATAGTAGCCGAACACCTTGTTGAAGCCGATCTTCAGCTTGGCGATTCCGGTTTTCTCCTTTTCCCGGCTTTCCAGAGCGAGGATAAGTTCCTTGCCACGGGTCAGGATGGTGATCAGCTCATCCAGCTCGTTGTTGTAGCCTTCCTTGATCAAGCCGCCTTCCCGGAGGGTTACAGGAGCGTCATCCCTGATCCCCTCTTCGAGCAGAGCCCGGATATCGGCAAGCTCATCGAGTTCGGCGCATTTTTCCGGGATGATTCCGGCCTGTTCGGCGGTTTTTTTCAAAGCGGGCAGCTGGTTCAGGGAATGATTGAGGGCGTTCAGGTCGCGGCCGTTGCCGCTGCCCAGTACGATCCTGCTGTTCAAGCGCTCCAGATCATAGACTTTTGCCAGCAGTTCGCGCAGTTCTTCGCAGTAGCCGGGGTTGCGGAGCAGCTGCTCGATGGTGTCGAGCCGCCGGTTGATGGAATCTACGTTTCGCAGGGGGAAAAGCAGATTGCGTCTTAACAGACGGGCGCCCATCGGAGTGCGGGTCCGGTCCAGGCAGTGGAGCAGGGAACCCTCCCGGTCGGCGCCGATCAGGGTCTGGGTCAGCTCCAGGTTGCGCCGGGACGAGTCGTCGATCATCAGGACATCATCGATAAAGAGCGGCGCCAGCCGTTCAATATGTTCGAGTCCGGTTTTCTGGGTTTCAATCAGGTACTGGAGCAGGCCCCCCGCCGCGGTCAGCCCGGCGGTCATCTGGTCGCAGCCGAAACCGGCCAGGTTGGCGGTCTGGAAATGTTCAAGTAATATTTCCCGGCAGGTCTCGGTCTGGAAAAAACCTTCCGGCCGCCGGGTTATGCAGATGGAGGACAACAGAGCGAGGCTGTCGGGCAGTTCGGCCTGGTCAGCCGGTTCGAGCAGGAGCTCGGAGGGCATCATCCGGTTGAGTTCGTCGATCAGCTCCTCGCCTTCTTCCCGTTCGGTAACGAGAAATTCGCCGGTCGATAGATCCAGAAAGCTGGCCCCCCATACCTTGCGGACCCGGCAGACGGCGGCAAGATAGCGGTTGCTCTTGTCGTCCAGAATCTGTTCTTCGGTGACCAGACCGGGGGTGACCACCCGCACCACCTCCCGTTTGACCACGCCGCTGGCCAGCTTCGGGTCTTCTACCTGTTCGCAGATGGCCACCCGGTGTCCGGCCTCGACCAGTCTGGCCAGGTAGGAAGCGGCGGCATGGTAAGGGACGCCGCACAAAGGAATGCGCTCTTCCTCCTTGTCCTTGTTGTTGCGGGAGGTGAGAGTGATGCCGAGCACCTTCGAGGCGACTCTGGCGTCCTCGAAAAACATTTCGTAGAAGTCGCCAAGCCGGTAGAAGAGGATGGCGTCCTGGTGTTCCGCCTTGATGGCCAGATACTGCTTGAGCATCGGAGTTATTTTTTTGGGGGATTCGGTCATGGTCTGCAGGCGCTTATCGGTTCGGTTTCGGTCAGGGCTTGGAAGTCCTCGAGCAAGCGGCAAAAGGTCTGGTCAAGCTCTTCGGGGATAAGACGAATTCCGGCGACGGTGGCCATGAAATTATGATCGCCGTCCCATCTGGGCACGATGTGAAAGTGCAGATGGTCGGCCAGGCCAGCCCCGGCGGTTTCGCCCAGATTGAGTCCGATATTGAAACCGTCCGGCTTAAGGTGTTTTTTAAGGATCGCGGTGCTTTTTCTGAGCATGTCCATCAGGCGGTGGGCCTCGGTGTCGTCGAGTTCGGTCAGTTCGGCGAGATGGCGGGCCGGGGCCACCAGCAGATGGCCGTTGGCGTAAGGAAAACGGTTGAGCAGCACCAGGGAGTGCTCGTCCCGGTATAGAATCAGTTTCTCCCGGTCGAACAAACAGTTGCCGGTGATGTCGAAAATGCAGGCCGAGTCCCGGGCTTCATTGCCGAGAATATACGACATCCGCCACGGCGTCCAGAGGTTCTTCATTGGACCTCCGGAATCGGCATGATCCGGCCGTGCAGCTGGTCGCCGGTTTCGAGAATCGCGTAGGTGCCCGGGCTTCCGAAGCGGCCGGTTGATCTGAAACTGCCGGGGTTGATGAAGAGGACATGGCCGAGCCGATGGCAGACCGCCTTATGGGTGTGGCCGTAGATGATGCAGTCGGCCTCGGCGAATTGGCTGAATAAACGGTCTTCAAGGTCGTGATAACCGAATTTGTGGCCATGGGTGAGGATTATCTTGAAACCGTCGATGCTGATCTCGCGCAGGGACGGCAGGCGCTGCCGTGAAGATTGGTCGCACATGTTACCATGGACCCCGTGCACCTCCTTGCCCCGAAAAACATCGAGAATGGAAGCGCTGGTCAGGTCACCGGCATGGAAAATTATCGGGATCTCGGCGAAGCAAGCCTCTACCTCTTTAGTGAAGCGCTCCGTTGGGCGGCTAAGATGGGTGTCGGAAAGGATGCCGATCCTGGTTGGTGCCATTAGATTTTTTCACGGTTTAAGATGGAGGTTGTTGTTAATGAATAATTAATCAAGATTCAAAAAAAAATCAATGGGGGCAGAGGTTTAGCCCGGATATTTGGCCGATCATCGGAAGTGAGACCGATTAAAGTAGATGGCGTCGCAAAAAGTCGTGAGCTTCCGCGTTACTGCAGATTGTCTCGAGGAATGAAGCGTACTCTGGTAAGCTGCAATGGCGCGAACTCATTAAAGTAAGGGGTCGATAATCCGGCGAACCTCCAGGGGATCGCACCCGCAAAGAGCGACCTTCTTGCGGCGCCCCTGGTGGCCGCTGTGCAGGGTGACCGCCGATTTTGGAAGCTTCAGGAGTTTGGCGATATAATTGGTTACCTGGGCATTGGCCTTGCCGTCAACCGGCGGCGCGGTGATCATAAGCTTGATCGCGCCGTCGTGCAACCCCACCACCCTGGTCCGGGACGCTTTCGGCTGCACATAAAGATCGAGGATTAGCAGGTTATCTCCGCTGGATGTCAAGTAGGGCATGGGATCGGGAGCGATGTCCTCCGCGCCTGATAGTGGTCAGTCTGTCTTGTCTTCGTCGCTGATCGAGATCGAAGGTTCCAGGTCGTCAAGAGGGTCCTCCAGGGAAAACAGCATCTCTTCATCCTCTTCGTTCAGGTCTTCCATGGAAATGAATGGGGCCAGATCCTCATCCTCATCGCTCTCAAGGTCGTCGATATCGTTAAGATCCAGGGTCGCCGGCTCGTCATCCTCCGGGTTTTCGTGATGGTCGGCCAGATCGATCTTTTCATAAAGATCCTCGAGATCGTCTTCACCCAGGCCGGCGTAGTCGGCGCCGGGCTCTTCCTCAAGGGAGGGCGAAGCCTCCTCGCTCGCGACCGGCAAGGGCTCAAGGGCGTTCAGCCCGGTCGGAACCGCTTCGTCGATGTGTTCCAGATAGTTGTTCAGCAGCTGCCGCAGGTCGGTCAAGATCCGGTCTTTGATTTTGATCAGCCGGTTGATGTTGGCGGTCAGCTCCCGATGCTCTTTTTTGGAGTTATCCAATACCCGCCCCGCCTCGATTTCGGCATTGGCGGTTAGTTCCTCCGCCTCGCGACGCGAATTTTCGAGGAGTTCGTCGACTTCTCGGCGCACACTTTGCTCCATCTCGTCGGCGGTTTCCCGGGCGTTGACGACGATTTCCTCCGCCTCCCGGCGGCTCTTGGCCTGCATTTCGTCGCTTATCCTCTGGGCCGACAGGATAGCGCTCTGGAAGGCCTGCTCCTTGTTGCGGAAATTGGCCAGCTCCTTGTTCATGGTTTCGACTTTTTCAAGAAGCTGTTTATTTTCCAGGGTTACGACCAGGAATTCTTCCGCGACTGTCTCCAGGAATTTATCGACCTCGTCAACGTCGAAGCCGCGCATCCGGGTATGGAATTGTTTGGCTTGTATATCTTGCGGGGTAATCGTCATGTGCTTTCTGCTCCTGTTTGTGATGGCGTCGACATGGGGTCATCCTCCGATAGAGAGCGCGATCTGCTGCAGGGTGGGCACGATAAAGCTTCGCAGGAACATAATGGCGATAATCAGGATCATCGGCGAAAAATCGATAGCGCCGCCGATCATCGGGACCACCCTTCTGATTTGGGCCAGCACGGGTTCGGTGACCTCATAGACAAAGCGGACAATGGGATTATAGGGATCGGCGTTGACCCATGAGATAATGGCCCGGCCGATCACGATCCAGATATAGGCGCTTAAAACCAGATCCAGCAGGGTGGCCAGGGCGCTTAAGAAATTACTGATCACGAACATGGTTATGGATATCTCCTGATTACTGATTATGACGGCGGCACAAAAAAAGGCCCTGAAGGCATATTGCCGATCTACCGCGGCTAAGCAGTGCCTGACTTTCTGCGAAATCGATTGTAAATAATAATTCTTTACATATTAATCTATCAAAAAAACAACATCTTAGGCAATAAAACAATTTCGGGATAATATCCCGCCGGCAGGAATTGTCTGGTCCGGTACCTGAAGTCCGGTTCCGCCGCTCGGGTTTCCCCGGCGGCTATGCCACCTTGCTGCCGGCCGCAGCGGAGCCGCTGATCGTGGTGAGAACCAGGTTGTCGCCGTCTCTGGCGGCCAGGACCATGCCCTGGGAAGTGACCCCCATCAGCTTGGTCGGCTTCAGGTTGGCGACGATTAACACCTTTTTGCCGACTAACTCCTCCGGCTGATAGAACTCGGCGATTCCCGCGACGATGGTCCGCTCTTCCGGGGCGTTGACGGTGAGCTTGAGAAGGCGGTCCGATTTCTTGATCGCTTCGGCACTGGTTATCTCTCCGACCCGGAGATCGACCTCCTTGAAGCTCTCAAAGTCGATCAACCCCTCGGGCATTCCCGCCTCCCGGCGACCCGGTTTGGCTGCCTTTTTGGGGGGAGGCGCCGCCCGGTTCTCGGCCGGGGCCGGTGTCGCGGTCTTCTTTTTAAGACGGGGGAACAAGGTCTCGCCCGGGGTTATGGATGAGGCCGGGACCAGGAGGCCCCATCGCCCCTGACTGTCGAGGTTCGGCGCTGAAAGATCGCCCAGGGCGGCCCTCATCCTGGTCGCGGTAGCCGGCATGATGGGATGCAGGGTCAGGGTAATCAGCCGCAAGGTTTCCAGCAGGGTGTAGAGTACGGTATCGAGCCGTTCCCGGTTGGCCGGATCCTTGGCCAGTTCCCAGGGGGCATTGGTGACGATATAGCGATTGGCCATGCCGATTACCTTCCAGATTTCCTGGAGGGCCCGGTTGAAGGCAAAAGCCTCCATCTGCTGCCGGTATTCGGCGACCATGGTGATGGCGGCTTCGGCCAGTTCCCGGTCACTGTCCTGCATTGTGCCCTGGTTCGGCACCTTGCTGTCACGGAAATTTTTGACCATGGTCAGGGAGCGGCTGACCAGATTGCCGAGGTCGTTGGCCAGATCGGAGTTGTGCCGGTTGATCAGGGCGTCATAGCTGAAAGAGGAGTCCAGGCCGAAGGACATCTCCCGCAGGAGAAAGTAGCGGACCGAGTCGGCTCCGCATTCGTTGATCAGATCGGCCGGCCGGATTACATTGCCGATCGACTTGGACATTTTGGTTTCGTTGACGTTCCAGTAGCCGTGGACGTGCAGTTTCCGGTAAGGCTCAAGGCCCAGGGACTTCAGCATGGTCGACCAATAGATCGCGTGGGGTTTGAGGATGTCCTTGGCGATCAGGTGTTCGGCCCCCTGCCAGTAGCGCGCGAAATCGGGGCCGTCCGGGTAGCCGATCCCGGTCAGGTAGTTGATCAGGGCGTCGAACCAGACGTAGGTGACGAACTTGTCGTCGAAGGGCAGGGGAATCCCCCAGGTAAGACGGCTGGTCGGCCTGGAAATGCAGAGGTCTTCCAACGGTTCCTTGAGGAAGGAGAGGACCTCGTTGCGGTAGCGCTCCGGCTGGATGAATTCGGGGTGTTGTTCGATGTGGCCGATCAGCCACTCCTGGTACTTTGACATCCGGAAGAAGTAATTCTGCTCGGAGATCGATTCCGGCGGGGTCAGGTGGTCGGGACAGTTGCCCTCAACCAGTTCCTTTTCGGTGAGGAAGCGTTCGCAGCCCTTGCAGTAAAGGCCCGAGTATTCGCTGAAGTATATGTCGCCCCGGTCGTGGACCTTCCGAAGGATGCCCTGGACCGTTTTGATATGGGCCGCGTCGGTGGTGCGGATGAAGTTGTCCGGTTCGATGTGCAGGGGCGGCCAGGCCTCCCGGAACATCAGGCTGATCCGGTCCACGTATTCCTTGGGGGTTTCGTTCGATCGAGCCGCCGCCTCGGCGATCTTGTCGCCGTGTTCGTCGGTTCCGGTCTGAAAGCGCACCTCGTTGCCGGCTATCTTCTGAAAACGGCTGACGGTATCGGCGATAATGGTCGTGTAGGCGTGGCCGAGATGCGGTTCGGCGTTGACGTAAAAAATCGGGGTGGTTATGTAGAAACTCATGATCACTCTTCCTCGGATTTTCCGGTCTGTTGCCTGGGGTCCTGCCGGGATTCCCTGCCGGTTCCGGCGGTCGCTTTCTGGGATTTATGCTGACGGCCCTTGTTCTTCTGCTTTTTCGGCGGCGTCGGTCTGTTCTGCTCCCTGGCCGGTTCCACTCCCTTAATGGCCAGCCATTCCTCCTTGGTGATGACCTGTTTCTGATCGGGATTGCCAAGGGGCATGATGGTTACTTCTTCTTTCAGGATATTACTTTGCATGATCTTGTAATCGACGCCGTCCGAGGTGAAGGTCTTGCCCGGTCTCGGCATGCCCTTGCGGAGTTTGTGATAGGTCTTGTACTCATAGGTGAGGCAGCAGAGGAGCCGGTTGCATACCCCGGAAATCTTGGCAGGGTTCAGGGGCAGGTTCTGCTCCTTGGCCATTTTAATCGAGACCGGTGCAAAATCCTGCAGGAAAGAGGAACAGCATAATTCGCGGCCGCAGCCGCCCAGGCCGCCGATCATCTTGGTTTCGTGGCGCACCCCGATCTGGCGAATCTCGACCCTGGTCCGGAACTCCTGGACCAGATCCTTGACCAGTTCCCGGAAATCGACCCGGTTTTCGGCGGTGAAATAGAAGATGATCTTGCTGCCGTTGAAGAGTCTTTCCACCCTGGTCAGCTTCATGGCCAGCCGGTGCTTTTCGATATGCTTCCGGCAGATGGCGAAAGCCTCGGTTTCCCTTTCCATCAATCTTTCGATCTTGGGCTGCTCGTCGCGATTGGCCCTTCTGACGATGAGATAGCTGGCCTTCTGGGCGGCCTTGTTGCCGGGAATGTCCAGTTGGGGGCCGACCCCGGTTACTGTAGCCGGCTCAAGGCCGTGGTCGGTCTGGATCATTACCGATTCGTTCCGCTCAAGGTCGGCAATCCGGGAGGTGGCCGAAACGGCGGGTAGATTGGTCCTGAACCGCACGTAATAAAAATTATCCAGAAGCGGCGCCGGCTTGTTATCCTGGGTGTCGGGGGTCCCGCTGGCCTCGTCGGGCTTTTCAATATCTTTGGGAGAGTTATCCTGCAAGATTTTCCTCAATTAATGATGATGGCGTTCGCGAAAAGTCAAAAATTAAGTCAATTAAGTCATTGAGCGGCGCGAAGCAATCCAGAAATATGTGACTGGTTGAAAACAGCGGTTGGCTCGGGCACTTCGCTTTTCGAAATAGGGTCAACAAATCGGGTTTCAGCGAACTTATCAATAATTACGGGCAATTGCTTTAAGCTCCCGCCTGCCCTGGGTGAGGCCAAATTAATCTCTTATAATAACAGGACCGGTTGTTTAAAGCAATCCAAAGAAGAGGTCTTCGCAGACCAGGGCCTTGTTGCAGTTGCGGGCCAGTTGTCGGCGGGCCTGGTCGAACAGTTCGAGGCGGTCGAGAAGCTCGGCGGCGGTCCAGGCGGGCATATCCCGGTTCGTCAGGCCCGGCAGATCGCGGTTGACGATCTCCTCCGGCAGGTGGTTGGCGAGCATGATCAGATCCCGGAACCATAATTTGAGCAGATCGAGCAGGTCCGGAAGGCGATCGGCGAGGGCGGCAGCCTGTTCGGCAAGGCCGAAAACGGTAGCGGCGGTGGCTCGGTCGGCTTTTTTCATTTCCAGCAATTTGTCAATTATGAGCCGTCTGGTCAGGAGCAGTTCCGAATCGGCCAGCATTGCGGCCCGCCCCAGGCTGCCGTCGGTAATGGCGGCGAGGGCGGTGGCCGCATCCCGATCGATCCCGGAAGTGCCCAGCCTTTCCGCAACCACTTCCCGGTCCAGGCCGGTGAAGGGGATGATCTGGCAGCGGGAAATAATGGTCGGCAGGATTTCCCCCGCCTCGTCGCCGGTCAGGATCAGCTGGTTGCCGGGCGGCGGCTCCTCGATGATTTTCAGCAGGCTGTTGGCCGCCTCGCGCCGCATTGTGTGCACATCGGCGATCATGATGATCCGGTAGGCGGCCTCAAAGGGCGGGAAGGACAAGGCGTGTTTCAGTTCCCGGATCTGTTTGATCTTGATCGAAGCTCCTTCGGGTTCGACAAGGAGCAGGTCGGGATGATTGCCAGATTTAAGTTTGCGGCAGGAACGGCATAAGCCGCAGGCGTCCTGGTCGGCGGTGGGCTTTTGGCAGTTCAGGTAATTGCCGAAGGCCCGGGCCAGGGTTTTCTTGCCGACTCCGGCCGGGCCCCTGAACAGATAGGCATGGCCCAGGCGGTTGCCCCGCGCCGCCCGCCGCAGCATCTTCTTGGCCTTGTCCTGACCGAGGACCGAAGCGATGGTGAATTGATCGCCCGTCACCGGAAGAGACTCCCCTGCCGGGGATCGATTTCGTCGTCGGGGTCGCCCCCCCGGGCCGGAAGATCTCTCTCTCCTCCCGCCTGGCGCAAGAATAGGAATCGTTCCAGGTTGCGTTGATATTCGCTCCACTGATAACCCTCGCCTTCCATCTTGCGGCTCAGGCCGCCGAGGTAATCAATTTTGGCGTCCAGGTCGTCGAGAAAGTTCAGGACAAAGGCTTCCAGCATCATCGGCAGGCTCGGCGAACCGAACTCGTGGCGGCCGTGGTGGGCGAGGATCAGGTGTTTCAGGTGGGTGGCGCTCTCTTCCGGAAATCCGGCAATCCCGTTGATTTTCTCCTGGATCATTTCGATGCCCAGGACCATATGGCCGACCAGGCGGCCCCGGTCGGAGTAGTCGTAGGGAAGGACCTCATAGTTGAATTCGATCAGTTTGCCGATGTCGTGAAGGATAGCTCCGGCCATTAGCAGGGAGCGGTCGACCGTCGGATAAAGTTCGCTTACCGCCGCCGCCGTTCTGGCCACCCCCAGGGTGTGCTCAAGAAGCCCGCCCAGACAGGCGTGATGCATGTATTTGGCGGCCGGGGCCTTTTTGAACAGGGTGAATATATGCCGGTCGTTGATGAAGGCCAGGGTCAATTCACGGAGATGGGCGTTGCCGATACTCTCGGCGAGGCTGGTCAGTTCCGCCGCCATGGTCGGGATATCGCCCGCGGTGGCGGGGATCAGGGCGGCCATCTCCTCGGCCGGGATCTCGCATTCTTCGAGATGGTCGATCTTGAGTTGCAATACGTTTCGGTATGACTGGGCCTGAGCCTTGATTTTAACGGTGGCGCCCGGCCGGCAGCTTTCCAGGTAGCGGTCGGCGTTTTCCCAGACCCGCCCGGCGATTTCGCCGGAGGCGTCCATCACAGTCAGGGCCAGGAAGGGTTTGCCGTTTTTGGTTTCGCTGCGGCTTACCTCGCGAACCAGGAAGGTCCCCTGGACGACCTGGTTGTCGCTGATATCCTTGATCATCAACCCTTTGCTCTTTTCAGAATCGGCAGTCATCAGAAATCCAGGGTCTTTTGCCAGGCGGATTTGAGTCCGGCCAGCGGTTCGCTCAGCACGGTCGCGCCGGCCAGGC
>JAWOIQ010000041.1:0-5073 GCA_046484585.1 Desulfurivibrionaceae bacterium | reverse complement strand
AACAGAAACAGGCTCCGGGGCCCAAGGAATGCATGAGGCAATTGATGATATTGTGAAGGCCATGAATGGATTGAAAAAATATTTTGCTGATTTTGGTCGAGAACCTTTGAAAAAAAAGCCGGTCTCTTAGTTGCTTAAAAGTGCTCCACCCGGCATGCCGAGCCCAAACCAATAAGTAACTGCTCCCCCCTTTGAAAGGGGGACTTGTGAGGAGTTACTTAGAAGATAAAGAATGGCATGGAATTCACCCCAGCTATGAAAAATGGTTTTTAGGCTTGAAAGGTCTTTACATATTAGCTCAGGGCGTTGCTCTGGGCTGATATGTTTTGCGCCTTCAGCGCGTAAAATGGATATGGCATGGGGCAGTCAAGTTTTGCTCATAATATTGCCTGAATCAAAACACTCTAACCCCGATGTTATGGTAAATATAATGATCCTGGCATGGTATTTTCACCAACGGTGTCAAGTGTGTATAAAGATCACCGCTGGGAGAAAGAATTATGGACTTTTCGTTCAATCACCAAGTAAAAGGTCATATCACTTACACGTATTTTTAGGATTAATTTCGTTCCCATGCTTTGCGTAAGAATGTATAATAGGAGCAAGGAAAAAAACTGCGGTTTCAGAATTCCACGCGTGCTGCTAGGTTGAAAAATAGGCAATTCATTATGAAAAAAATCGGAATTATTACAGGCGCAGGGATACTTTTGGTCATTTTGATCTTCGGATGGTGGGTCTTCAGCCGCCCCGAACGCGGTACAACCGGGTCGGTCAGCACGAAATTTCGCTGGCTTGGGCCCAACGACAAAATAGTGATCGACGGGTTCAACGACCCAAAAGTCCAGGGAGTCGCCTGCCATATTTCCCGTGCGCAAACAGGTGGGGTAAAGGGTGAAGAAAGGAAATATCTATATTGAAGCACCATGTAGCAAACTTTCTCACGAAAATTTTTAGTTTCCCGGAACGTCTTCCCAAGAATGCCTTCGCCCAAAAGAACGTCGGCAACGAAATGCCGTTTCGATCGGAGTTGTTCAGCTCCTCTCAGATGGAAGAGCACGGAAAGACTGTGGCAGGCTTGCACACCCTGGGTGAGGTTCATGGTGCGGAGAGGCTTTTGACGAGGCTTGCTAAAAACGAGGACTTGCTTTTTGATGTCCGCGATCTTTTGACCAGGGCCTTGAAGGCAAACCGCAGAATTATTCCGGCAGCGGAATGGTTGCTCGACAATTTCTATCTTATAGAGGAACAGATTCTGGCGGCAAAGAAACTTTTACCGAAAGGCTACGCCAGGAAACTTCCGTGCCTGAAAGGCGGCCCATCAAAAGGCCTTCCCCGTGTTTACGACATTGCGCTGGAGATGATATCCCATAGCGATGGCCGGGTGGATTCGGAGAGCCTCTTCAGGTTTGTTGCCGCCTATCAGACGGTTACGACATTGCAGTTGGGGGAATTATGGGCAATTCCGATCATGCTGCGCCTGGCGCTGATCGAGAATCTCAGGCGGATTTCAGCCCGAATTGCCATTGACAGGATTGACCGTGATCTGGCCGATTTTTGGGCTGACAAAATTTCAGAGACCGCGGAAAAGGACCCGAAGAAGCTGATTCTCATGATTGCCGACATGGCACGATCAAATCCGCCCATGGTCAGCTCCTTTATTGCGGAGCTTGCCCGTCGTCTCCAGGGACAGGGTTCCGCTCTTGCACTGCCTCTTGCCTGGATCGAGCAGCAACTCACAGAATCCTACCTGACCATCGACCAATTGGTGCAATCGGAGAATCAGCAGCAAGCGGCTGATCAGCTTTCCATAAGCAACAGTATCGGAAGCCTGCGATTCCTGAGCGACATGGACTGGCGCAAGTTCGTGGAAACAATGAGCGCCGTTGAACAAATTCTGCTGGAGGACCCTTCCGGAATCTATGGCAGGATGGATTTTAATACCCGTGATCAATATCGTCATATCGTGGAGGAGGTTGCAAAAAAGACCAGATTCTCCGAAAAGGAGGTGGCCCGTGAAGCGATTGGCCTGGCCCGACAAAACACCGCAGGGAAAAATCGTGGTAACCGGGCTGATCACGTGGGCTTCTACCTCATCGATAAAGGGCTTGCCCATCTGGAAGAGCGGGTGAGGGTCAGGCCGACGGCTATTGACATCATTCAAAGAACCGGTCGCAGGTATCCTTTGTTGTTTTATCTCGGCTCGATCCTTTTTCTCGCAGTGATTATTTCTGCCAGTCTGCTGGCAGAGGTCAGTCCAGCCGGGATGGGCGGACCTTTGCTCTGGTTCGTCGGTGTTGTCGTTTTTCTGTCGGTAAGCCAGCTTGCCATAGCTGTGGTCAATTTTTTTGCGACACGTCTCGCCAAACCGCTTCCGCTGCCACGAATGGATTTTTCCGAAGGAGTCCCTCCTGAATCATGCACACTGGTCTTGGTTCCCACCATGCTTACAAGTACAGAGAACATTGAAGATCTGGTATGTTCTCTGGAAGTCCGGTTTCTGGCAAACCGGGACGTAAACCTGCGATTTGGCCTTTTGACTGACTTTCTGGATGCCCATGAGGAAAAACTTGCCGGGGATGAACCGCTATTATTGCTGGCCCGGCAAAGAATTGAAGAATTGAACGGAAAATACAGAGGAAACGGTGATACCTTTTTTCTTTTTCATCGGCCCCGCCAATGGAATCAGCAGGAACGCATCTGGATGGGCTACGAGAGAAAGCGGGGAAAGCTTGCAGAATTGAATTTGCTTCTCCGGGGGGGGGCCGGGAGCGGTTTTTCTCTCATTGTGGGAAATATCAGAGCTTTACAGGAAGTGAAGTATGTCATCACCCTTGACACGGACACAGATCTGCCGCGCGATTCGGCATGGCAACTCGTGGGTGCAATGGCCCATCCCTTAAACCGTCCTCAGTACGACGCGAAAAAGGGGCGCATCGTGTCCGGATATGGCATCTTACAACCACGGGTAGCCGTAAGTCTGCCCGGAACGAATAAGTCGCGGTATGCCCGTATGTACGGGGTTGATGCGGGTGTCGATCCTTACACCCGTGTTGTCTCTGATGTGTATCAGGACATCTTCGGTGAAGGCTCATACATCGGCAAGGGCATTTATGATGTTGATGCATTCGAGAAGGTGCTCAGGGACCGTTTCCCAGAGAACCGGATTCTCAGCCATGATCTTATCGAAGGATGCTATGCACGGTCCGGGCTGATAAGCGATGTGCAGTTATACGAAGAGTACCCTTCGCAATACAGCGCGGACGTGAGCCGCCGGCGCCGCTGGATTCGAGGGGATTGGCAGATTCTGAGATGGCTTTTCCCAGGTGTTCCCGGCCCCGATAGGTATTTTACAAAAAATCCGCTTTCCTTGTTATCCCGCTGGAAAATTTTTGACAACCTTCGGCGAAGCCTTGCGCCCATAGCATTATGCCTATTACTTCTTCTCGGCTGGACCATACTGTCGTCTCCCTGGTTCTGTACCGTGTCGGTCATCAGTATCGTGCTGATTCCTTCTTTGATTAATTGTCTCATTGGCTTCTTCAATAAGCCCGGCGACGCACTTATCAGCCAACACCTCACCGGCGCAGTCCGAACCACCGGCAGATGCCTTGCCCAATCCGTATTTACGCTCCTCTGCCTGCCTCATGAGGCATTTACCAATGGCATTGCCATTTTGCAAACTTTGTGGAGAATGTTGATCTCAAGCAGGGGGCTTCTTGAATGGAGCCCGTCGGGTGACGCCGATCGCAAAGGCCCGGCAACGCTTGCCGGGTCTTATCGAAGCATGTGGATTGCACCGGTCTTTGCCATGGCTGTAGCGGGTTATCTTCTTTATGCAGGGCCTGAAGCCCTTTTTGTAGCCCTTCCTGTCCTGATCCTCTGGTTTGCCTCTCCTTTCATCGCCTGGTGGATCAGCACGCCCATCAGCCCCCGGAGAGCAAAACTATCCGAGGATCAGATTCTTTTTTTGAGAAAGCTTTCCCGAAAAACCTGGGCTTTTTTCGAAAAATTTGTCGGTCCTGAAGATCATTGGCTTCCCCCGGATAATTATCAGGAGGAGCCTCGGGCGGTGCTGGCCCACCGCACGTCACCTACCAATATTGGGCTTGCGCTGCTCTCAAATCTGTCGGCCTGTGACTTCGGCTACATTTCCGTTGGGCAGTTCATGGATCGCACGGCCAATTCCCTCCGAACTATGGAAGAGCTGGAGCGTTACCGCGGTCACTTCTACAACTGGTACGACACCCAATCCCTCAAACCGCTCCTGCCCATGTATGTTTCGTCAGTAGACAGTGGAAACCTGGCTGCGAGTCTTATGACCTTACGCGCAGGATTGCTCTTGCTGCCCGACGAAAAGCTGATGGGAAAACGCCTGTTTGACGGTCTTACCGACACGGCGATGACCCTCATGGATGTTGCGAAAGACGCCATACCCTCGGATCTTTTACAATTCGCAAAAGACTTACAATCCATGAAGTCTTCCACAACGGATGGAGCACTTTGGACCTTGAGACAGTCCCTTGAACGGCTGGCAAGGTCCGCAGGGGAGGTGGTTCGCAGTTTTGAGGCCACCGGCGACCGCGATGCCATGTGGTGGGCAGGGGCCCTTGAGAAACAGTGCCGGGACGCCGTCGATGAGCTGAGCGAGCTTGTGCCATGGGCTCAACCATCGCTAACGGAGAAGATCATTAATGAGTTTCCCTGTCTCGGCAATGCCCATACGCTTAGGCGGCTGGCCTGTCTCGATGGTGATGTGCTGCCCCTTATCGGGGATTTGGGACAATGCTGGGTGACATTGGAGGAGAAACAACAGCTTGACAAATTAAAAGGGTTCATCATCGAGTCGAGCTTCCGCGCGAGGAAAAGAATTGCTCGTCTGGAGGAACTTGCACGCCAATCCGGGGAATTTGCCCATAATATGGAATTTGATTTCCTGTACAGCAGAATTTGCCATTTTCTTTCCATCGGATACAACGTCAGCGAAGGCCGGAGGGATGGGAGTTACTATGATTTGCTGGCTTCGGAAGCCAGGCTCAGCAGTTTCGTTGCCATTGCCCAGGGCCAAATTCCTCA
>JAWOIQ010000209.1:0-25355 GCA_046484585.1 Desulfurivibrionaceae bacterium | reverse complement strand
TTTTTGCACAAGCCGCTCCTGGACCTGAGTCGGCAGCGACACATAAGGATCGATCAACAGCGAGGCCAGATCATAACCGAGCGGCCCGAAACGCCCCCCCTGGAAATCGATGACCCGAAGGGCGCCGTGATGACGCATGAGATTGCGGGACTGGAAATCCCGGTGCAGAAAAAAACCGGCCGGGGCCGCCGAGGCCTGCTCGGCCAGCTCAACAAACTCTTCGGTCAGCCCGGATGGCGGAAGGTCAATTCCCAGGAGCCCCCGGCAAAATGACTCCAGAAAATAACCGGACTCGCGGGACAGCATGAGCCGGCGGTCATATATTCCGGTTTGCCAACACCATTCCGCCTGGAAACCTCTGCCGCCGATCATCTGCATCCGGGCCAGAAGCGCCACCGCCTCTTCGTAGATAGCGATCAGCCTCTCATCCGGCCAATCGCCGGTTGGGAGATTGATTAATCCTGAGCGGCTTATCCCGTGATCGGTTACACCGGCTGCAATCTCGTCATGCAGTAAAACGGCGCCCAGATCTTCACAGGCGATAACCCCGGTTTCGGAGTCATAACCGAATATCTCGGGAACCGGCACCCCGCAACGGCGCAGATGACTACCGATCAACCGGGTCGAACGGGATTCAGCAAGGCCCTGTTCAGCGGAGCGGTTGGGTAAAATCAAGACCAGGGAGTGTTGTTGTTGCTCCGCCCGGTAGAACCGGCGTTCGGAGCCGTCCCCGGCCAGCAGGTTGAGTTCAGCTTTGCGAGGATCGAATCCCGCTTCCATGAGCAGCTTCGCGATGGCGCGCCGCTCGGGCGCGGTTATGTTAACCTCCGGGTCAACCGACAACGATCTCATCCTCGACCACAGCCCCTTCCGGCACCAGTGCCCCATCCCAGACGACCGACCGGGTGATCCGGGCTTTATCGCCGATCCTGGCCCCTGCCCCGACAAAAGCCCAGTCCCGGAATTGACCCCCCCTGCCCAGTACCGCATCCCGAGAACAATGCACCGGTCTTCGCAGATCAAAAGCCAGGCCGCTTTTGGCGGCCAGGCCCGGATCGGTCAATAATCGGGCGTGCAGCGCCAGATAATCCCGGGGAGTGCCGATGTCGTTCCAGAAGTGGCCGCTGACTTCGATGGCGTTGACTTCGACACCGGCCGCAGCCAGCCGTATATATAAATCGATGATATCGAAAAAGCCGGAGGCGGGAATATCTCCAAGCACCTCGGGATCAATAACCTGAACGCCGGTAAAGGCCAGCAGCCGATCGTCGCCGCCGGGCTCCATATCTCCTTCGCCGACCCGTAAAGCCGTCACCCGGCCATCAGCTGAAACCCGCAGATTATTGAACCTGGGTTGATCATGGACTACCAGTGAAACCGGAGCTCCCGAGGCAAGATGGCGGCGGTAGATGGCGGCCAGATCCAGGGAATGGAAGATATCGCCGTTGACTGCCAGGAAGGGCGCCTTTCCCAAAAAAGGCCGGGCCTTGCGCAGACCGCCGCCGGTTCCGAGAATTTCCTCTTCGATCTGGAGGTGTACGTTTCCCTCGCTGCCGAGGGCTTCAACGAATTGCTCGCTGAGATAATTGGCATTGACCACAAACTCTCGGAAACCATTACTTCGCAACTGGTCAAGGAGATGAAAAATAAGGGATCTGCCGAGAACGGGGAACAGGGGTTTCGGGCGGAATTCCGAGTACGGCCTGAGCCTGGTGCCCAGACCGGCGGCCAGAATCATGGCTTTCATATCATGCCTCTGGAGGGTTAACCGGTACCGAGATCAAGTTGGCCGGCTCCGATCTCTTCAACCCCGACCACCACGATGCCGGCCCGGTTAGCCTGATCGATCATCGCCTCGCCGTCAAAAAGCAGGGCCTGGCCGGCTTCCACCGCCAAAACCTTAGCCCCGACCGAAATCATGCTGTCAATCGTCTTCACTCCGATCGCGGGTAGATCGAATCGGAAATCCTGGTTCGGTTTCTTGACCTTGACGACCACACTTTTTTCCCTTCCCAACCGGCCTCCCCGGATGATCGCGGCATCCGTGCCTTCAATGGCTTCCACCGCGAGAACGGTGCCATCCCTGACCACGACGCACTGGCCGATGTCGAGCCGTCCGACCTCTCTGGCCATCCGCCAGCCGAAATTGATATCTTCAAGCTGGCGGGGCGAATATTTTTTTTTGGTCAACAACCCCTTGGGGAATAGCAGCTCCTGCAGATAACAGGTAGATTCGAGAATCTTTATGCCCTCGCCTTCCAGGGCGCCGGCCACGGCCCGAAGGATTGAATCATCCTGCCTGACCTTAAGCCTGTTCCACAAGGCCAACCCTTTTATATCCGGGAGAATATCCTTGAAAATACGGGTCTTGGTGATGGTCCCCAGCAAGACGGCCTCGCTGACCCCGCTCTGCCTGAAAAATTTGACGACTTTGCCGAGTTGGCCGAGCTTGACCCAGCAGATATCGTCGGCAACTTCCCCGATTTCAGGGTCGGATTCGCCCTTATGGGCGGCGACCACAACCTGGCGCCCCTCTGCCCTGGCGGCCTTCGCAAAAAGGATGGGAAACTGACCACCGCCGGCAACAATTCCGATTTTACTCATCCTCGCCGACTCTCCTGACAATGCCGCGCTGGGAAGTCCTGATAAACTCGACAAGGTGAATAACCAGGGCGCAGTCGGAATATGCCTCCATGGTACGATCGAGAGCTTCCTTCAACAACAGATCCTGATTGAGAAAAATTATCTTGAAGGCGCCGCGCAACTTTTTGATATCTTCGGCGGAGACCCCGTTTCTCTTGAGACCGATGTGATTGATCCCGGAGACCCGCATCTGGTTTCTGGTTCCGGCGACGATCATATAGGGCGGCACGTCCTTGGCAACCCCCGATACGCCGCCGACATAGGAATATGTTCCGATTCTGGAAAACTGATGGACCCCGACGTGGCCGCCGAGGCTTGCCATATCCTCGATAACGACATGGCCGCCAAGGGTGCCGCCATTGGCGATGATAATATGATTGCCCAGTATGCAGTCATGGGCTACGTGACTGTATCCCATCAGCATGTTGTCATCGCCGATCACGGTCTCGCCGCGGCCCTGCACGGTGCCGCGGTGGATGGAGACATACTCTCTAATCAGGTTATTATTGCCGATCAGGACCGTGGTCGGTTCGTTTCTATAACTGAGATCCTGAGGGGGACCGCCGATAATGGTAAAAGGACCGATCTTGTTGCCGAAACCGATCTCGGTAATACCTTGAATAACGGCATGGGCGCCGATCTCCGTATCCGCGCCGATTTTCACCCCTTTCTCGACAACCGCATACGGACCGACAATAACCGTGGAGTCCAGTTCCGCCTCGGAGTCGACAACCGCAGTTTGATGAATATTCATTGATAATTCCGATTTCGTTGATGATTATTGCAACCCTGTCAGCAGATCAGAGTCACTTTAGTATAGGAAACTTGATGGCTAATCAATTAGTTGAGCGGCGCGACCCGATCGTCACTAACCGAAAGAAGCCATCAAATTGGCTTCGGCGGCAAGTTGCTCATCGACAAAGGCCCGGGCACTGAATTTATATATCTTGCCCTTGCGCCGCACAACGTCGGCTTTGATTATCAATTGATCGCCGGGAATCACCTTGCGCCTGAAACGGACATTATCCAGGCCGGCAAAATAGACCAGTTCGCCCTCGAATCTGTCCCTGTCAGTCAGAAAAGCCAATATCCCCCCGACCTGGGCCATGCTTTCCAAAATCAAAACGCCGGGCATAATCGGGTCGGTGGGAAAATGGCCTTGAAAGAACGGTTCGTTAATGCTGACGTTTTTCAACCCCACGGCCCGCTCTCCCAATTTCAGCTCGACAATTCTATCGACCAGGACAAAGGGGTAACGATGGGGCAGAAGTTTAAGAATCTCTTTAATATCAATTTGATCATTGTAGTTCATAGCTGTCTCGACTCTCCTCCGTGCAAGATGCGCCAATTGGTAATGGTTCTGTAACCTGAACCGGTTATCGAACGACCTGAAGGGCGGCGGGTGAAATTCTCCACCGCGATCACGGTCAAGCAAACAATTAATTACAGGTTAACAAGGGCAATTGCCCGATAGCCGGCACCGATTCAGGTCCGTAGTAAAAAACCAGACGTTATATCGATCGGCAAATCATTTATCGGCCGATTTATCAGATAATCCCTGAAGTTTTTTTCGCAAATCCCGCACTTCCTTGGCCAAGTCGGGGAGCTTCTGGAACAAGGCCGCGGCCCTAAGCCATTTCCGATGGGAAAAGGCCGGAAAACCGGCGACCACGGCGCCATCCTCCTGATCATTCATAACCCCGGCCTTTCCGGCCATCGTCACCCGGTTGCCGATCTTGAGATGTCCATTGACCGCCACCTTGCCGCCCATAATTACGCCGTTGCCGAGGGTGGTGCTACCGGCGATACCGGATTGGGAGACGATAATCGAGTCCTCACCTATTTCGACGTTATGGGCGATCTGGACAAGATTATCAATTTTGGTGCCGCGCTTGATCCAGGTCCGCCCGAAAGTACCGCGATCGACACAAACATTGGCGCCGATCTCAACATCGTCATCCACCCGGACATAACCGACATGGGGTTTTTTAAGATGCCGCCCGGCACGATCATGGGCATAACCGAAACCATCACTGCCGACCACGGCGCCGCTGTGGATTATGACCCGGTCTCCGATGACACTGCCGTCCAGAATGGTGACATTGGGATGGAGCAGCACATCCGAACCGATCTTGACGTCATCGCCGATAACCACGCCGGCCCTGATCTCAACCCGGTGTCCCAACTCGACTCGGTCGCCGATCACTACCAGGGGAGCGACTGCGACTGCTCCGGCTATCGAACATCCCTCACCGACAATAGCCTTGGGATCTATCCCCGCGTCGACGAAATCCTGATGGAGGAGATGATGATGAATCACCGTCGCGGCCCAGGCCGGATCGGAAACCTTAATAACCGGCAAGGCAAGTTGACCCGCGTCCAAGGGCACGATCAGCGCCGAAGCGGAGCTTTCAGCCGCCGCCGTCATCTTGCGGATGTCATCGATGTAGGCAAGCTGGCCGGCTCCGGCGGCGGCAAGATCGGCCAGACCATCAACCGCCACGTCCTCACCCCGCCATTCACCGTCGACCAGTTCGGCCAGTTCGGAAATATTTACCTTTTTTTTATTCATCACTTATTTACGATCTCGATTTCCGGTAGAGAATATTTCAAAAAAAAAAAAGCTGATCTCCCTGCCGGAAGGGAAACCAACCCGTTCGATCAAAACCGGAAGGGACATTGCAGCCATCGGTCTGCGCCCCCTGCCCATTGCGCTATCTGCTATTATTAATCCTGTCTCTTAAGATGCCGGAAGGTTTGAATGTCACAACCCGGCGAGCCGTTAGAACCAGTTCCTTACCGGTCTGGGGATTTCGTCCGCGCCGAGATTTTTTTCTTTTGATATTGAATTTGCCGAATCCGCTGATCAAGAGGTCCTCTCCTTCCACCAGGCAATCCTTGGCGATCTTCAGGAAAGTCTCGACCACTTCGGTGGCCCGGGCCTTGGTCAGATCATGTTTTTGATAAACTTTTTGGACAAGATCAGCTTTGGTAATGGTCATACTCAATCCTTTGTCTTAAAAAACCGTCTCAGATAAATCTTAAGATATGCCTTCCGCGCCGGCCTTGCAGACGCAACCGGTTACCCCAAGGTCTCTCATCCTGCTCTCAACCGACCACTTCACCCATCTTGAAGATCGGCAGATACATCGCAACCACCAGCCCGCCAACCATGCCGCCGAGAAAAACCATCATGAAAGGCTCGATCATGGCCGTCATGTTTTCCACGGCCTGATCGACTTCTTCATCGTAGAAATCAGCGATTTTTTCGAGCATCGCATCGAGAGCGCCGGTGGCCTCGCCGACCCCGATCATCTGCACTACCATCGGCGGGAATATCCCCGTTTCTTCGAGAGGTTCGGCAATGGTGCGCCCCTCACTGATGCTGTCGGCGACCCGGAAAACCGCGGTTTCAATGACTCGATTGCCGGCCGTTTTACCGACGACGCTCAACGCTTCCAGAATCGGCACCCCGCTCTGCAGCATGGTCCCCAGGGTTCTGGTGAACTTGGCTACCGAGACTTTCATGATCAATTCCCCGAAAACTGGCAATTTCAACGAGATGGCATCGACATTCTGTTCGCCCTTGTCGGTGCTTTTGTACTTTTTAAATATGAAGGAGATAAGCACCGCTCCCATAATAATGTAGATAATCTTGGACTTGACAAAATTGCTCATGGCCACAACGATCTGGGTCGGCACGGGCAGGGCCGCCCCGAAGTCGGCGAACATCGACTCAAAAGTCGGGACCACGAAGATCAGGATAACCCCGAGGATCACCACCGAAATGGCGAGACAGATAACCGGATAGGTAAAAGCACCCTTGACTTTCTTTTTCAGGTTCATGGCCTTTTCCATGAACTCGGCAAGGCGGCCCAGGATGATGTCGAGGATACCGCCGATCTCACCGGCCTCGACCATATTGCAGAAAAGAGTATCAAAGATCTGCGGATGCTTTTTCATCGCATCGGCAAAAGTGGTTCCGGTTTCCACGTCCGCCTTGATATCCCGCAAGGCCTGCTTGAAGGTCGGATTATCCTGCTGATTCGAGAGGATTTCAAGACTCTGGACCAGGGGAAGACCGGCATCGATCATAGTCGATAACTGGCGGGTGAAAATGACCACGTCCCGGCCGGTTACCTTGGGCTGGAAGAAAGAAATCCCCGCCAGAATATCCTTAGGTTGCTCCTTGACCGAAGAGGGGGTTATTCTGACTTTTTTCAGGTAAGCGTATACAGCGGCTTCGTCATTGGCCTCATACTTACCATTTCGTTTATCGCCGTATGAATTCTTCCCTTTCCAAATGTATACAGGCATTCCGAGAACTCCTCCACCAAAGGGGGCATGAGTCAACCATGAAAATCTGCCCCGCCGGGCCGGATATCAGCAGTTTATTTCAATAAAGATGTTTTTCACTACAACATAAACGGACATCAAAATAAAATTACATATTTTCTATAAAGTAATAACTAATTAAAATCAATAGAATATTTCAGCGTAACAGGGCCGCGGGATTCCCAAAGTGTCCTGTTCGCAACAGGCCCGCCGGGCATTACACAATTAACGAATTGCGAAAATCATCTGAACAAAACCATTATTCTTGAATCCATCAACGTTAGAGAACAGATCGAATGCAAGGAGGTTACGATATTGAGTGCTGTCTCGGATCAAACTCTCCTTAATCGCGAGTTAAGAACGATCATGACGCGGGCGCAGCTTTTTATTGACTTTATTTAATTTTTAATTTAGAAGGTGTCGTTTCCCATAAGTAAAAACATAACATTCCTCATCGAATACAAACTAAACCAGGAGGTTTAAGAATGGCTGGAGCGAAAGCCAAAAAGGGCAATAAGATCTCGGAAGAAGCCCTTGCCAGATATAACAGCGGCCTCTTCAATCCGATCATCGATAAGTGTGAAGGATGCGAGAGAATAGTTGAAGTTAATGAAGCCAGGTATTGCCGGACTTACCCGATGCCGGAAGTCAAATGGAAAAATGGGATTTGTAATTTCGCCACCCACGTGAAACCGGAAATCATCACATCCACGATAAAGATAAATCCCCTGAAGGCTTCGAAACGGGCCGCGGGTAAAAAATAATCGCGGTGAAAAACTCTGAGCCGCGGCGTGGTAAATTCTTGCCGGGCTGACCCGATACTTTGCGCGACTTTATCAAATTAAAACATTATCGCTTTTATGCCCCGGAACCCTGAAAAGTTCCGGGGTTTTTTTTATTCGCCATCCGTTACGCTGTCTGCCGTCCGATATTCCGCATTCCGCAAGCTGCCGAGGGGATATCAGGACGTAACCGATCACGGGATAAGCTGCCAAGGATTAGCCAATCTCCCAGCCGGTAAGCGCTTACAGGGTGTCGGAGATGCAAGGCATCGGCCTGCGATCTTTACTGATGTACAGTAACCGCTCGCCGGGGCAGTCGCCAAAGTATCCAAAACCGCCGGACTGTAACCGTTCAGCAGTGGTGCAGATTTGGACAAGCGGACCGGCGCCGCGTACCTCGTGTACGTAAGCCGGGCCGATCGTCCGAAGATGCGGTGCTGCTGAACGGTTACGATGTACATGAGCAGGCCGATAACACAGCAGATTCGGTACCCTGTAAGCGCTTACATCAGGACTAATTCGCCTTGGGATACAACATGCTCAGAATATGCTCGTCCATCATGATTTCGCGGAACCTTTCGTAATTGGTCACAAAATCCTTGGGCGGATCTTCACTGTTCATTATCTCTTCCGCGGCGCTCGCCAATATCTCCGGAGATTTTTCCTTGACGGCATGAAACACCCTGTCGATAACCAACAGAGGATTCTTCTCATAAGGGGGCGGAACCTTTGTCATGGCCAGAACCGCCTGCTCTCTGGAAATTGTCCGCAAAAGCCCGAATAATCTAGGGGTATCATATATTTCAGCGCACTCGACCATTAAGAGAAGATCACTGGCCTCGACATTGTCCAGCAGATCCCTCAGCACATCGCCGGCAACGGAAGTGGTTTTACCCTCCTCACCGCTGGCATTGCCATCAAGGAGCAAGCTGATATAAGGCGTCAATTCCCGGCAGGACAGCAATCCTCTTTTTTCTTTATTTTTGGAAGATCTCAATCTTGACAAGCGATCTACCAGCCATTCCAGTTGCATCTCCGGACTTTGGGCCACAAACGGCAGGTAATTCTCATACCATTTTCGCCCCGCCGCACCTTTCCTGACCTTGTCCATTTCTTTTTCCTCCGGAATTCGCCTGATTGCGCGGTTTCCGATTTCATTTGAACTGTGAAGCGGAGCATGATAAGTTATAAACATCAGCTAGGCGCTCAACGGGAAGACCTCTGCCTCGGGGGTCTCCCTCTGGAAGCCGAATTGTACCGGCCCGATATTCCCGGCCGCCGGCCGGCAAAGAGTACAGTGGCTCTGATCCGGTTACGCCAGCACAGCTTCCTGGTTGAAAGATTCATCTTATCAGCCGTTTTGGAAAAAGACATTGACCGTGAAACCGCGTGCCGATTATCTCGCAACCGAATACAGATATAACAACTAATGCCGAAAAAACCACAAAAACAGTCTTCGCTGAAAACGCCGATGATAGTGTTGAGTATTCTGGCACTCATCCTCGGCCTGACCTTTTTTCTAAACAGGGATTTCCTGAGCGGCGTTTTTTCGTACAAGGAGATTAAAAAGGAAAAACAGGATCTTGAGGAAAAGGTCGTTACCCTTGAGAAACAGATCGAAGAACTGACGGAACCTCCGTCCCAAGCTGTTACCGTACCTGAGGAAAAGGAGGTTGCCACCCCAGCCGCCATGGATTTCAGCAACAGCACCTGTGAAGAGCTGGATCAGAAAATCCAGGAATTCTTCAACTATCTGGACAGCCAGCCATACATCGCTTCTTATAATCTAGAAAACGGCTCCCGCGCCCACTTCAAAAAAATAATCGAAAAATTACTGGATAACCCGCCTATAGTCGCCCGGGAAACCGACAGCCTTTTTACGATTCTCACCAACACCGCCCATTTTTACAGGATACTCGGCAAAGACAATGTCCTGATGATCCGCGAGATGATTATCCGGGAAGCCGACATTCTGGAAGCAACCTTCGCCCTCTTTCATCAATGGTCCCGCATCGGCAGCCAATGCCGAAATGTCAAAACCGAAATCAGGCTGCCCCTGCCGAAGTTATACGAATATGCCGGTTTTTTCCTGAACACCCTTGGCGGTCAATCCTATCTCTTCAGGCGCACTCCCCATATCAGGCTGCTGATCAAATACTACAGTGTCATGGTGATCGACCGGGCCAACGCCGAGGTAGTCAACCGCTACGGCATCGAAATCGTCCCCCACCTCGAATCCCTTATAAATGAGATGGAAATCGGCGAGACGATGGTCTACAAGGAACAATACCTGCGGAAGTTACGTGAGCTGCAAAACAAATACCAGACCTATTATGAAGAATTGGAAGCTCCCGGGGACTGACGCTGGCATTCCAAAGCGAGGGGTCGAGTCAGGAAGATATGAGATCGACCGCTAATCCTTGACTTTCGCTTTCCACCTGCACGTATTATTTTAGTTGCCCCCCTCAACTACTCACTCCAAACCCCTCACCAACCTTGCGCACAATAAAAAAATGATTAATATAGGATGAATTCATTCAACACCAATTCGGCTATCATAAACCGTGCCTTCGAAGGAGCATTATAATGCGTAACCATTTTCAACAACAACAGGCCTTCCCCGCCAGCCATAGCGCCTCTCAGGCTTCGACCATCTTTCTGGCCAAAGTTTTCAACTGGATGGCGATCGGCCTGGGCGTTACCGCTATCGTGGCTTTCTGGGTGACAAACTCAGCCGCCGCCCAGAATATGATTTTCAGCAACAAGATGGTATTCTACGGCCTGATAATCGGCGAGCTCGGCATGGTTATTTATCTGTCCGCCCGAATTGAACGCATAACCGCCTCAAGGGCGACCCTGCTGTTTCTCGTCTACTCGGCCTTAAACGGGGCCACCCTCTCGGCCGTCCTCCTCATTTACACCGCCGCCTCGGTCGCCAGTGCCTTTCTTGTGGCTGCCGGCATGTTCGGGACCATGGCCATATACGGCACCGTCACCAAGAAAGATCTGAGCAGCATGGGCTCATTCATGTTCATGGGGTTGATCGGAATGATCATTGCCTCGGTGGTTAATATGTTCATGGGCAGCGCCATGATATCCTGGGTTGTCTCGGCCATCGGAGTGGTGGTCTTTACCGGCTTGACCGCCTACGATGTTCAGAAGATATCGAAATACGGAGCCGGGGGCATCCTGGAAAACGGCGAGGCTGCCATTAAAAAAGGGGCGATCATGGGAGCACTGACCCTCTATCTTGACTTTATCAACCTCTTCCTGAGCCTATTGAGGCTGATGGGGGATCGCCGCTGAATTGATTAATGGTAAGCGATCACACCCTGTAATCCCCTGCTGGCTGGGAGATTGGCCAATTCTGGGCGGCTTATCCCGTGATCGGTTACGATTAATGGGTTATCCCGAAAAAGCGGGCAACGACGGGGTAACCGGGAACCTGAATCCGTACCTGCCCCGGTATTTCGTATGAACTCGGCAACCGCACTGGTTTCCGTCATTACCCCAACAGCCTGGCCAGGTCAATCAAGTGGAGTATTCAGCAGAATATCATATGGGATCAGTTAGAGTGCGGGCAATAAGAAACAGCTTACTTTTTTGGCTGATAACAACGATCCTCGCCCAACCCTGCTTCGCCTCCGAATCACATGACGACAATCCCGAATATTATGAAAACGGTCTGGCTCTGTGGCGGGAACCGCTGATTGAACTTGAATTTGTCTGGCTTGAAGGAGGCTGCTTTCCGATGGGACAATCCGTCCCGGAAAAGCGCACCCTTATCGAAGAGGCCGGGGAGTTAAAATACCGCGAATTCTATGCGGACGAACTCCCGCAACATCAAGTTTGCGTGGACGGCTTCTGGATGGCCCGGCAAGAGACTACCCGCCACCAGTGGCAGCAGCTGATGGCAACCGCGCCATTCCTGGCCGATCTCCCTGATAATCACCCGGCCACAAATATCTCCTGGCTGATGGCCATGGATTTTATCGTGGTATTGAACGGTATCGCCAATGAAAATTTTCGCCTGCCAACCGAGGCGGAAATGGAATATGCCATCCGGGCCGGGAGTCAGACCCCTTTTCATACCGGCAAGACGATATCGACCGAGCAGGCCAATTATAACGGGATTCACACTTACGACAGCGGTCAGAAAGGAACCTACCTCCAGAAAACCTCCCCTGTCGGAAGCTATCCGGCCAACCGGTTCGGTTTATTCGACATGCACGGCAATGTCTGGGAATGGTGCTCGGACTGGTATGCCAAGGATTATTACGAGAAGAGCCCGGTCGACACCCCCCGGGGACCGGAGAGCGGTAAAGACAAGATCATGCGTGGAGGGTCGTGGTTTACCGCCCCGCGCAGCGTTCGTTCCGCCAACCGACGCGGCCTGCAACCGGACATCGCCCTGGCGGACTCGGGATTCAGATTGGTAGCAAACAGATCCCCGCCGCGGCCGGAAACACCGCCTTCCCAAAAAGATCAAAAAGTCGCTTATGATCCCGATTTTTAGACCTCGGTTATGGTGAGGTTATTAAAGATGCGCGGTTAAAGGGCAGGGAGGGGGAAACCCGGCAATCTTGGACCTTCCACTTTTATAAAAATCAGGAGAGGGACTTGATTATGCGGGCGGTGGCCAGGCCGATTTCGCCGAGCGCCTCGACCTCCCGAGGGCAGATCGCGACCAGCATGTAGTTCTCGTCAAGAAGCGAGAAGCGGTGCAAGACCAGTTTGTCTTCCTGGTTGATGTCCATGACCAGGTTGTTTACCTCGGACATTTCGATAATGGCGCCGGCCTTAACAAGCGCCTCACCGAGCAGCGAACTGCAAGTAGCCAGGGCATCGACTCCGATCGGGCTGCTGTAATCGGCCAGGGGAAAACCCATTTCGTCGGCCACCACAGCCCCGTAGAAGCCGCCGTTTTCACACATCTCGCTCAAAGCTTCCTTGATTTCATCACGATTCTGAGCGAGGGGAAACTCATCGCCCCGGGCTTCCTCCGGCGGCGCAAAATCGTAATCATCGCCAAACATGAGATCGCCGATAAACTGATGTTTTCTGGTCTCCACTTCAACCGCGAGCGCCATAAAATCCCGGGCTGTCCGATGACCGGCTTGCAATTTTTCAAGAGGCAGCGCTTTGATAGCGGCGACTTCAAAGGCATCGTCGAACGGAATGGCGGTATCGAAAAACAACCTGGCCGGCAGCCGCGATTTCAGCTGCTTAACGATCTTGCTTTCGATCACGCTTGAACTGTTCAGCATGTTGAACAGGATCCCCTCGATCTTAAGATCTGGATTAAAATTTTTCCTGATCCAGATATAGAGATTCAACAGCCTGGAGAGGGTTATGACGGTACCGGCCCGGCAGTTGAGAACCTGGATAAAGCTGTCGCTGATAGTAAAAAGCTCCCGGGTAACAACGCCGATGCCGACCGGGGCATCATAGAGGACAAAATCATAATTATCGAAGTCCCCTGAAAAGAGCGCCTTCAACTTGCCGGCCGCCGCCTGTTCCTCGAAATAGACGATATCTTCCGGGCTGGAAGCGCCGATGCCGATGGCGGCCAAATCGCCACCGTCCAGGGAGACCGTGACTCCCTCCAGATTCTCCTCTCCCCGCAAAACCTGAACGAGTCCTTTGCTGTTCAGGATCTTCAGCCGGCAGGCGGTGGCAACTCCGCCCTGGGAATCGCCATCGACGACCAGGACCTTTTTCCCAAGTCGGCGTAGCGAATAAGCCAAATTAATGGTGATCGCGGTTTTCCCTACTCCACCCTTCTGGCTGGCAACAGTGATCTTTCTGGTCATAAAAGCACCTGGCTATACTCCTGAATCCATGACGGCGATCGGGCGGCTTTGCCCTTATCAACCTGTAATGACTTGTCTATCGTAATCGCTGAGGGAATTGCACCCGCCCCCCTTTCAGGACGTCCGATAACGGAGAACTGCTGTATCAGCAATTTGTTGATATGCCTTATGGGTCAACATCGCCTTCTTCCATCCAGCCCATTCTCGAACGCTCTCGGATTCAGGGACACTGGAGTCAGTGATGACAGCGGCAGGGCCGCCCCAGCCTTCGTCAATTCATATAGAACCAGAGCCGGCCCCCGGACCTATCTACCTGAAGAGTCGCCCTCAATCAACAATTTTCAGATAATAACAACACATGTGGTTGTCGAGAACCTTGTCGACCACATCCTGGCTAATCCCGGTTTCAGCCAGCCACTTCTCGGCGAATCCCTTCTTGCCTGAGCCGGCCTTGCAACCGAGCTGGTAGATTTTAATTTTATTGCCGCCGATTTTGATTCTCTCGGCAATGGCGCTGCGCATCGGCTGGTGCACCGAACAGAAGGGGCTGACCCCGGCGCCTTCTCCAACCCGATAATTATCGGTAACATTGCTCGGTTTATTAAATTCGGTGGTGAAATCGGCATAGCCGTCCGGAAGTTTTTCGAAAACCTCGGTGTAATTGCCTATGGAAGGCGCGAACGGACAGGCAGCCAGGCCGAAAACATACTCGCCCTGGTGGGTGGCCTTGCCCTCGACCTGGGTAATGGGATTGGTCGAATCCTCAATGGCCGCCAGAAAATCATCGAAGGAGCTGTATTCAACCTCCTTGATCTTATCGGCGGTACTGATGGCATTTCTGATCAGGGTCCCCTTGGCGGCGGCGGCGCCGCTCATGGTGATCATGACCTTGATCATATCCAGAAAACTAATATGGGCTATATCCAGCATCTTTCCTTCAGCCATTATTTAAAACCTCCTCTTTAACTATTACTTATATATATATAAAATTATATTGCCGCACTTTCAACAATTTGAGAGGTATGTTTTTTGATCTTCAATCTGATCATTCCCAGATTGGCATCCTTCTCGGCAACAACCACCAGAAAAGCATCGGCGCCAACCGGCGAAAGCATGACCGGACCGTCGTTATACTCGATCATACTCATGCTCAAGGCCCCTTTGCCAAGCTGGGTTCCCATGGATTCCGAGGCGCCGAATCCGCTGGAAGCGATGGCGCCGATCATCTCGGTATCTATCCCCGAAATGGCGATGCTGTCCAGCAAAAAGCCGTCCCTACCCACCAGACAAGCCGTGTTTACGCCGGGTATGTTGGTGAACTCAGTCAAAACATCTTTTAAATCAGCCATATCATCCTCCTTTTTGGCATTATCTTCCTCACCTGCAGCCACTTTATTCTCATTGCCGGAACTCCCTTCCTCGATCGCCCGGGCGGCGCTTTTCTCGTCAATCCGCCTTACGCCTTCCATCAGAAGAGCCTCCACGGGAATCTCAATAGTATGGGCCGGCATATTGGTGACATTGACACTGTCAAGCAGGCCGCCATTGAACTCCATTATCTGATAAAAAGCTTCATCCCCTTCAAGGTCGTCGCAAATGGCATGGACGATCCGGCCGCCTTCAAAATAGATGATGCCCTGGTGCTCGCCCTCTTTGACCCTGAGGGCGGAGTTCACTCCGGAAAGCGCCTTGATCTGGATCACGTCGGTCAGGCCCACGCCGGCAACGGTTCCCTTGAACATGTTGTCTTCCTTGAGAGCCAGGGAGACCATTTCTCGCAGTTCATTGATATCGAATGGCTTTTCCAGAAAATGGAGGCTGCCCTTCAAAATCGCTTCCCGTTTGTATTCATTGGAGGGGAAGGCCGTCATGATGATGACCGAAGTGTAGGGATAGCGGTTTTTGATCTCAATCAAGAGATCAAGCCCGCTGATCCCCGGCATCTTGATGTCGGTAATCACCAGATCGACCTGCTCGGACTCGTTAAGCACTTCGAGAGCCTGTTCTCCCGAAGAAGCAACCAGGATGTCGACCTTGAGAGAGTCGTTGCAGAGATTGTTCTGAAGGGACCAGAGGAGGTCTTCCTCGTCGTCAACTATCAGGACTTTTTTAAGTTTGTCTTTGTCGCTCACTTGTCTCACCGCCCGCTGATTTTTCAAATTAAAAAACCGAAAACCGATTTAATCACTTTGAAATATTCAATGCTTATCGAACTCAATGTTCAACAAGCGTGCCAACTCTAAAGAAGAGCGGAAACAGGCATGTTTAAAGGCGCAATAACAAAAGGTTGCGATAGATCAAGCAAGGATGGCAGAACAATGGCGGCCAGAGCCAACTGGACACTTTCTGGCCAGTTGACCGAAAATCGATCACTTTTTCAGCTTTTCCCTGAGGGTGGTTCTGGAGATATCGAGAATCCGGGCGGCTTCCGACTTATTGTTGCCGGTCCCGAGGAGCACCTTCCTGATATAGCGCTGTTCCATTTCGCGCAAAGTGACCGGTTCATCGTCGATGGTTTTACCGCCCGCCGAGCGAACCACCTCAAGTCCGACCGGGGTGGCCCATTCCCGCTGGCAATAGATCACGGTCCGCTCAATGATATTTTTAAGTTCCCGGACATTACCCGGCCAGTCATGTTCCCGGAAGAGTTCCTCGGCCTGGGGGGAAAACCCTTTAATCTTCTTTTTCATCTCGTCGGCAAAATGGCGCAGAAAATGATTGGCCAGGAGGATCACGTCGCCTCCCCTTTCCCGGAGAGGGGGGATGATCAGACTGATCACATTGAGCCGGTAGAACAGATCCTCCCGGAATCTGCCCCGCCTGACCTCCTCGACAACATCGGCATTGGTGGCGGCCACAATCCGGACATTGACCTGAATGTCCTTGACGCCGCCGACCCTTCTAAAAGTAGACTCCTCGACGAGCCGCAAAAGCTTGGGCTGCAATTCAAGGGGCAGGTTGCCGATCTCATCCAGGAAAAGCACGCCGCCGTCGGCGATCTCAACCAGACCCTTTCTGGTTTCCCGGGCATCGGTGTAGGCTCCTTTTTCGTTGCCGAACAGTTCCGCTTCGATGATACTCGCCGACAGGGTGCCGCAGTCGATCTTGGCAAATACGCCGCGCTTGGCGCCGGCCAGCCGGTGAATCGCCCGGGCAACCATCTCCTTGCCGGTTCCGGTTTCGCCTGTGATCAGGACCGGCACCTTCACCTGGGCGGCGGTCTGGATATCGTCCTTGAGCTGGATCATCCCGCGGCTGTTGCCGATGAGATTCACGGTCTCCCCCTTCTCTCTGGAAGCCAGAGTCTCCTGTCTGGCCGCCAGGCGTCCCGTCATCAACCGGTTGAGGATATGCCTGAACTCCACCAGATCAAAGGGTTTGAGGATGTAATCCACCGCGCCTGACTTAAGGGAATTGACCGCGGATCGCGCATCGTCATTGCCGGTAAGCATGACGATATCGACATCCGGGGCGAGATTGTGAATGATGCCGATCAGTTCGATGCCGTTGGCATCGGGAAGCCCTATATCGAGAAACACCACATCGATCAACTGGCATTCCAGGAGGCCGAGTCCCTCCGCCCCCGTTGCGGCCATGAATGGGGTGCAGCCCTCCTTCCTGACCAGATCGCGGAGGGACAGGCGCAGATCCTCGGAATCTTCAATGATCAATACTTTTGCCATAAATCAATCAACCATGAAAAAGAGAGTAAAGGTGGTGCCCACCCCGATATTGCTTTCAACATGGATCCCGGCGTTATTCTCCTTGAGTATCCTGAAAACTATAGCCATGCCCAGGCCGGTGCCGTTATGCTTGGTGGTAAAGAATGGTTCGAAGACGCCCTCCAGGGTCTCCGGCGCCATTCCGCAGCCGCTGTCCTCGAAAGAGACCACGACATAATTACACTCCTTGTCCAGCCATAAGGACTTCCGATAATCAAAATTCTCATGGCGCCTTCCGATATATTCGGCATTCAAAAGAATGGTGCCGTCCTGCTTGATCGCATCCATCGAGTTCAGCATCAGGTTCAGGAAAACCTGCTGAATCTGGTTGGAATCGACCATGATATCGGGAAGCCCGTCGCCGTAACTCTCTTGAAAAGTGATATCGCACTTTTGCATCTTGTTTTGCATGAAGGGCCTGATTTCGTCGATAATGCTGACCAGGGAAACTTTTTCCTTCTTGGGGCGGGGCGGCCTGGCGTAGGTGAAAAAATCGGTCAGCAGGACGTTCAGCCTGTCCACCTGCCGAATGATCCTGCCGATGTATTCCTTTTTACCGTCTTTTTCCGGAAGCTGCTCCTCGATGATCTGGGCCATGGTCATGATCCCGGCCAGGGGGTTCCTGATCTCGTGGGCAACCGCGGAGGCAATCTCGGCAATGGTGCTGAAGCGGTTCATCTTTTCGAGTTCGGCCTGGATCCTCTTATGGGCCGTAACATCGCTGAAATTGAGAATAATACCCTGCTCCCGGCCCGAACCGTCCTCCCTGGGCATGGAGATGTACTCAAAGACCTTCTGGGCAACGCCGTCCTGCTCCAGGAACAGTTCGTCCCGGCCGAACTCGATTGACGATCTGGGGGTGGTCAGGAGAGCCGCCGCCGTTTCGCCGAATATTTCGGCCAGATATCTGCCGTCGATACTGCCTTGATAAATTGCGTCGATGAAATGGCGGGCGGCGGGGTTACTCTTTTCGATCCGCCCGGAATTATCGAGAATAAGAAGACCGCTGGCCAGATTTGAAATAACCGATTCATTAAAACTTTTCTCGTAATCGAGATCATTGATTGTCGAGCGCAGCCCCTCGACCAGATCACCCAACTGGTCCTCCATTTTCTTGCGCTCGATAATGCCGCCGACCACGTTGGCAATCGCCTTCAGGGTATCGATCTCCAGGGTGGTGGCCCGATGCCCCTCTTCGATATACAAGGCGATAACGCCCTGTACCGTACCGTTAATTACGATCGGGACGCAATAATGGCCATGGGGATTCATCTGGTCGAAGATAAAATCATGGGAATCGTCAATACACTCGACAAACTGGATTTCACCCTTTTGGGCCGCCCGGCCGCAGTGGCATTTGCCGAAAGGCACCTGGCGGCACATTTCGATCTGCGGATCGGTAAAGCCGCGCTGTACTTTTAAACCGAGGACCCCGGGCTCGTCGCCGACCAGAAGAATGGCACCGCTCGGCAACAGTTTAATCGTGGGAATGGAGAGGATAAGATCAAGGATGAGTTCCATTTGTTCGTCGAATGAAACCTGGCGGAAAGAAACGTTCAAAATGGAATTGATTATACCTTGTTTCTGATAGGCATCAAAGAGTTCGCCCTCCCGTTGCCAGCGGCTTGAGACATCCCGGGCAAAAACGGCATAGATAGTGTTTTCCCCGGAGCTGATCTTCGAAACGTTAAACTCGAAGGGAATAACCTTGCCGTCACGGCGCGTAAAGGTAACCACCGTGTCCCGCAAGGCCTCCTGCTCCTCAAGGAGTGAAAAGAAAGTGCCGCCGTTACCGTTGTTAAGGGCCACCACTTCATTAAGCTGTCGGCCGACCGCCTCATCGCCGGTCAACCCGAAAAGCGATTCGGCCGCCTTATTCCAGCCGGAAATCTCCCCGGTCGTCTCAACGGAGACGATGGCTTCCGAAGCGTTCTCGATGATAAGTTTACTTTCCATGTTTCCCCCGAAAGCGGAGCGTACTTCGCCAAGCGCATACGAACGTTAAATCAACAGGTTGATCCGCTCACCTGAACCTGTAAGTTACCCCGCTCATCCTGAGCCTGCCGAAGGAAGGGTTTTCTGACTTTTCGCCTAGCCATCCCGAGACTTTATCGTTGGCTGTCCGTGGTCGCGGTGGAGAAATTGTCCCAACCGTCTTCCAGTCCATTCGCTCGGATTTACTAGAGAATTACAGGGCCGAAAAAGGACAAAAATACCACACTGTGGCACGCCTGTATATTCCCAGCATGGCCGCATGGTGTCAAGGACAAAAATATTTCCGCAGCCGGCAAACCGGACAAACGGATTTGCGGGCAGGCTGCCCCGGCTTCCTGAATCCGTAAACGGCAAATGGGCCGTCTAACCTTATCAACCTGTAATTGCTTTCTTGTACCCACAAGGCATAAGTTTCGTTTGAGCAGGCTAGCTGCTCAACTCAACTTTATACCCACAGGGCATAAGTTTCGTACGAGCAGACGAGCTGCTCAACTCAGCTTTATCCGGCAATGAACGAAGTGGAGCAATTCCTCGCCGCCTTGCATTCCGTTCGCTCACGGGTTCAGGAGCCGGGAAATCGAATCATGCACTGCACCGTTGGAAGCCACTATTTCGGGAACATAAGGGGTCCAGGCGCCCCCCTTGAAATCGGTAACCCTCCCCCCGCTTCTTCGACCAACAGCTGTCCGGCCGCGGTATCCCACGGCTTGAGACCGACCTCCCAGAAAGCGTCCAACCTGCCGCAGGCGACAAAGGCGAGGTCCAGAGCCGCCGCCCCGCCCCGGCGGACATCCCTGACCGCCGGCAGCACCCTGTTCAATTGGGCGATTATCCTCTCGAGATTTCCGTGAATATCATAGGGGAAGCCGGTGGCAACCAGAGACTCGATCAGCCGGGAGGTCCTGGTAACCTCAAGCCGCCGCCCGTTCAACCAGGCTCCGCCGCCGCGCCGGGTCCAGAACAGTTCATCGAGAAGCGGGCAGTAAATCACCCCGAGTTCGCTGTTCCGCTCGACACTGTAGGCAATCGAGACACAGAAATAGGGAAAGCCGTGGGCGAAATTGGTGGTCCCGTCCAGGGGATCGATGATCCAGACCGGCCCCGGGGGGATCTCTTCGTAATCCGAACTGGATTCCTCCGCGAGTACCGCGGTTCCGGGATACTCTTTCCCCAGAATGGCGAGAATCTCCTTTTCGGCGGCGAGATCGGCTTCGGTTACCAGATCGATAGCCCCTTTCATCATGATCCGGTGGGGATTGTCATACATCCCGCGGATGATAGATCCGGCTTGCAAAGCCGCGGCCGCCGCCGTCATTATCAATCGGTCGTCGGCCAGACCGGAATCCTCCAGCCATTTCTCGATTCTTTTCATGCCGCGCTCCTCTGACCGATCCGGAAATGGATCCGGTCAATACATTTCATATTTGGCCAGCACCCCGTCCAGCCCTCCGTTGCGAAGCGGTTTTCGCCAGGCGGTCTTCAGACCGATCATCTTCAGCATCTCCCGCCGGCCGTAATAGAGATAGGCCGCGGAGCCCCGGCAGCTGTGCTTGAGGAAGCTGCCCAGTTCCTTTAACAGGGCGGCGGTTCCCTCCCGGTCGCCGATCCGGATGCCATATGGGGGATTGCAGACGATTACCGAATTCTCAAGGGAGCCGCCCTCCTCAAAGGAACATCGTTTGACGGCTACCTCGCTGCCGTTCGGCAGCATATTCAGGTTGGAACGGGCCGCGGTCGCCGCCTCCTTGGAGATATCCGCGCCGCGAATCAAGCCATCCGGCAGGGAGACGATCCGCCGATCGATCTCCCGGCGGAGCTCCAGCCATTCTTGCCGGTCGAAATCAGGCAGGTTCTCAAAACCGAATTTGCGGCGCAGGTAACCGGCCGGCACCCGGCAGGAACTCATCAGGGCTTCGCAGAGCAGGGTTCCCGATCCGCACATCGGATCAACCAGCGGCCGCTCGCCGTCCCAGCCGGAAAGCCGGATAATCGCCGCCGCCAGGGTCTCCTGCATGGGCGCCGCCACCACCTTCTGCCGGTAGCCCCGGCGATGGAGAGCGCCGCCGGAGACATCGAGGCTGATCACCGCCCGATCCTGGTCGATATGGAGATTGAGCAACAGGTCCGGGTCATTCCGGTCGACATCGGGTCGGCGCCCGAACTTATCCCGGAAATAGTCGACCACCGCATCCTTCAGGCAGAGGGCGGCATACTGCGAATGCTTGATCCGGCTGTTGGCCACGGTGGCCCCGATCGCGAAACTGCCGCTCTTGCTGAGCAGCAGCTCCCAGGGCAGCTTCATGGCCGTCTTATGCAGGTATTTGGGGCTGTGGCAGTCGAAGGAAATAAGCGGCGCCAGGATCCTGCTGCAAAGCCTGGACTGGTAGACTATCCCATAGAGCGTGGCCGGTTCGGCACTGAAATGGATGCCCCGGAAAACCGGCTCCGCCTCAAGGGCGCCCAGGGCGGTCAGTTCCTCACCTCCCTCCTTCTCAAGCCCCTCGGCGATGGTGGCGAAAAACCGCCGGTTTTTCTGGTAGGCGAACTCCTGCCCGTAAAATTCCGCTCTTTTTATCATGTGCATATCTCTATATGGTTAGCCGATCATTGACGGGGCGCCCGGCTTCGGCCCCGGCTCTTATCCAGCCGGCAATTGCCAAAACCGGCGAACGCCTGCCCTTACTGTTGTTGAGCACCTGAATCCGCGAGCGTTCGAGGGCGGCGGGTGCATTCCAGCCACCACGGATCACTTCTATATTTGACGTAATAACAATCATATATCTTGAATCAATTCATTAAGCCGTCACGGATTCAGGTATCATCGTCGCCCTTTCCCTTCCACTTGCCATGGCCGAGGTAGGCCACGTAACAGATCACCAGCAGGGGGTACATGATCATCCCTTCACCGAACCGGCCATGATAGAAGGAATAAAGGCTGTGGACCAGAAAGACAGTCAGCAGAATCAGTAGAATCAGGGCCAGGGAACGGTTCATCGGGCAGTTTTTTTCCTGGTTGAATTTTAATAATATTTACCCCTTACCTGCCTGAGCTTTCATGATAAATTATTACTGAAGCAGAAGAACAGGGATGAATTCGAAAAACTGGCGACCGGGCAATAACATTGGGCACCATTAGACAGGAACTGACCGAACTTCTCAAGGAAGAAACCCTCGACGCCAAAGATATCTCCCAGCTTCTCTCGATAACCTGAATCCGTGAGCGTTCGAGAACGGTGCAGATGCAAGGCGGCAACTATGTTGATAATACTAATGGTATATCAACGAGTTGCCAACACGGCAGATGCGCCGTTATCGGGCGCCCCGCAGGGCGGCGAAGTAAACCATGGCAAGCCAGTAAAAACGATTATCTAAATGCAATTACAAACGGATACAGTGAAATTCACCACGAAGCCGTCACGGATTCAGGATAAGGGAAAAGGAGGTCTATGACCACCTCGGGCATATCGCCAGAAGCATCGCGGCCGAGGGCGGCCGGCTGAAAATCAATCCCTGCAAATGCCTGGCCTGCGGCTATCTCTTCAAGGAGCGCAAAAGATTCAGCCGGCCCGGCAAATGCCCGAAATGCCGGGAGACCCGGGTCCGCCCCGCGACCTATCATATCGAAGCGAAATCATGACCCCGCCGGACCGATTCTGCACAACTCCCTGACGATGCCGCGGATCTCTTCCGCCGATGCCTCGATACTTTCCAGCAGTTTGAACTGGCCCACCGCCCGCTGCAGATTATGGCCGGGCCGCCGCACCTTGAAATAGACGCCGCCGGCCAGATGGTCGGTAAAGAAGCGCAAACCCAATTCAAAGGCGAGCAACCGGACGGCGGGATAAATATATTCGCAATCGGCTTCGGTCAAAAGCGGCCCCATCTCGGTGATATATCCCCGCAAAAGTTCGGCACAGACACCGGTATCGAAAGGGATTTTGCCGGGATCCTCGCTATAGTCACCGGCCGGACCGCAGGCCGAGCGCAGGCAATCGCCCAGATCGTAGTGCAACAGCCCGGGCTTGACCGTATCCAGGTCGATAATGGCGAGCGCCTTGCCGGTCTTCCCGTCAAAGAGAATATTGGCCAGACGGGGATCGCCGTGGATAACCCGTACCGGCAGCAAACCGTCCCGGGCCGCATTCTCAAGAACCGGGGCGAAAGAGCGGCTGCGCTCGATTATCCCTGCGCAATACTCTTCGTCCGCGCCATCGCACCGGCGGATCAAGCCGTCGTAATCGGCCAGATACCTCGGGGTGACATGGAAACCGGGCAGGGTATCGGCCAGCCGGCCGGGATCGAGGTCGGAGACCAGTCGATGGAAAACCCCCAGGGCGCGTCCCGCTTCCCGCCCATGTCCGGCGCTGGGCAGCCGTTTAAAAATTGTGCCGCCCCGGATATAGTTGAGCAGCCGCCAGAAATTTCCAGCCTGATCGATATGATAATCCAGGCCGGCGACGGCGGGAATCGGGCGGACCGTTTGCCAGTCCGCGAAATGGTTGCCCGCATCTTCGCGCAGGCGGCGGTCGAGGTGATCGGCCAAAACCCGGAGATTGGCCATGATCAGTTCCGGCCGGGGGAATACCCGGGCGTTCAGACGTTGCAGGACATAGCGACCGGGCCGCTCTCCGGCCAGAACCGCCAGGAAGGTATCGTTGATATTACCTTCTCCCAATTCAGCCAGTTTCAGAACGGGCCGGCCGGGATAAAAGGCCCCTATGGCATTCTTCGCTTCAGCCGGCAGATTATCGGTAAACGGCATAATTGATGAGTTCTCAGGGAGTCCAAGATCGGAGGGCTGGGCAAGACCCTTCCTTCGACAGGCTCAGGATGAGCGGGTAACTTAAAGGCTCGGGGGGAGCGGAATAGCTTATTGATTTAAGGTTCATACCGAGCTTATCGAAGTGCGTTCCATTAATTTCCGGCGCCTTCTTGCGACACTATTCAGGACTTCGGTAGTCATTAATCCATTTGACTTTAATACCGACAAAACTTACCATACCTCGTTATCGGACGCCCCCATGAGGGCGGGGGAATCTTGACTACTCGGGGAAAAACGATTATTTCATCCAACCTCAACCGCCGATAAAACAAAATCCCCCACGAAACCGTCACGGATTCAGGTAACAGACCAAATGGGATACAAAAATATCAGCCCGATAGAGCGACTCGGCTTTGACCGCCGCATGACCAAGGAAGAGATCAACTCCCTGCCGATCAACGGGTACATGGGCAAAATCAAGGTAATCAGGAGCGATGCGGCCCTGACCGGGGCGATTGCCGAACTGAGCAGGGAGAGCCTTCTCGGCTTCGACACCGAAACCCGGCCGAACTTCAAGAAAGGCCAAAACAACCTGCCCTCCCTCATCCAGCTGGCCGCGGCCGAGACCGTTTATATCTTCCAGCTGCGCCACCTTGATTTCTCCAAAGAACTGCGGAAGATATTCTCGGACGAAAAGATCATCAAGACCGGCGTGGCCATCGATCATGATCTCCTGCAACTGCAAAGGCTGGGTTCGTTCAGGGAATCAGGGTTTGTCGGCCTGTCCCGGATCGCGAAAAGCGCCGGGATCAAGAACCACGGCCTGCGGGGGCTTGCCGCCGTCCTGCTGGGCTTCCGGATTTCCAAGGGGGCGCAGCGCTCCAACTGGGGCAGCAAAACCCTCACCCAAAAGCAGATCGGCTACGCGGCCACCGACGCCTGGGTCGGCCGGGAGATCTTCCTGCGCCTTAAGGAAATGGGGGTAATCTATCCCGAGTTGATCTTTGACGACTAAAGCAATTCAAACCGAAGCATGATGCATATAAGCCCGGAAGGTTTATGTCCCGGGCTTTTGCTTTTATGTCTTATTTTATGGCACCGTAAAAAGTCGGGAAAAAGCTGTCATTTCGAACGCATGTGAGAAATCTTGTTCTTTAACCTAAGTGGAACTCTATTAAGATTTCTCCCGTTGGTCGAAATGACATCATAGCGATCTAGACTGATTAGCCTTTTCTCATCCAGGCCGTCGGCGCGGAAGTCATGGAAGCGGTAGGCCACGCCATGGGCGTCGAGCCAGGCGCGC
>JAWOIQ010000074.1:0-5649 GCA_046484585.1 Desulfurivibrionaceae bacterium | reverse complement strand
AGGGTGTCATGATGATTGTTCGGCGAACATGCCCGCGGATCGTATCGCATCCAGATCCTCCGACAATTCCAGTGCCTTTTCCGCCCTCGCGATAGCCAGACGCGCATGATGCTCCGCAGCTTTTCGCATGTTTTCGTCTCCGACCTTAGCCAATGCGTGCAGCACCTTCTGTAGGCGAATACCAACTTCGACTGCTCCGGCCCCATCGCGAGCGACAGCCCTGAAGGCGTCATCGAACATATCGTGTATGGAAATTTCCGGCAACTCAATGCGATCGTATTCACATGAAATCTTATCTTCTTCTTCGGCTGGTTTGTTCCAAATTACAAAAAGGCGTAAAAACACGTTAATAATGTCAATCGCCGTCCCCGGGTCGTTTACCGCTGGAGAAAGGGCGCGACTTGCGATCTCCGAAAGAACCAAAAGCCCGAATCGGGGATCATCATCAAACGTCCGGTCGTTGGCAATCTGAAAGCAAGCCGCTATCCTCTGCCGGTCGAGCTCCGCGCCCTTCCTGGACGCGGCGATAATGAACGCGAGTGGCCGTCCGGGCATGGAAAAGGTTCCGGGTAATGCGGCGACCTCAATCCGTACCTCTGATTCCTCAGCATATTTTTGAAGACGGGGGATCTCTATTCGCTGCACGTAGCCCACCTTCTCTCCGTAAACAGGCTCACCTTCGTCGGACCTTGGACGCACCGGAACGCCTCCGAGTGTGGGCATCCGCAGGCGGGTTTGAAATGCCTTGACCGCAGCCGACTCGGCTTTGTCGATCGTTGTCCCGAGACGCCCCAGGCGCGCAATCCGATCCACCCATCCCACAAATGTCACGATTACGGCAGCAAAGACGAACAGGGTGAGGCAGAATAGGGCGAAACGGCCCCCTTTGTCATAAAGGCCGTTCAGAAGAGCAATAAGAGAGACGATGCTGAAAATAAACGATCCAATGAAACTGGAGAGGGCGTTCTGCGAAACGTCATCGGAAATAACAAGTGGAAAGCTGCGCGGGGTAGCGGAAACGCTTGCCGAAGCGTAGGAAGAGACCATTGAGCCGACTGCGAAGGTGGCAATAACCAGCATACTGGCGGCAATGATTTTTAACAGAGTTTCAATCGTCTCGGCCGAAATGCGTGGGACAAAGTCAGAGATGTTTCCGTAATCCGCGGCCTTCGCTAGAAACGCCAGACCGATTGAGAATACGCACATTGCAAGGGGCCTGAGCCATAATTGTTCTCGTAGTCGGCTCATGAAAAACTTTAAGCGATCTATCATCTTGTAAACTCCTTCATGATTGCACCTCTCGCCTTCGCTGAAATGATACAGGGCGCTTTGTGCGCGGCCTCAATGCCCCCAATTCCGCAGGGATAACGTGGAATTAACCGGCAAGCTTCAGCGAGTCCGCGTTAAACCACTGGTTATACAAAATTTTATATTTACCAAAACTTGGGTGAAATGGCGTTGTAATAAGCATCTTCTAATTTGCTAGAATAAGCTCGGCCTACAATTTTCACTGCAACAGAAACCTGGCCATGCTCCATTTGTGGTAAGTTCATTCAGAAAGAGGCTTTTAAAATGTAGGCATCTACTCTCTAGACCAACTTTATCACAATCCCGGCATTGTATAAAAATCATTGGTTCCGCCCATACGAGTCTTTCTTCAGGAAAATCAGGATGGAGAGACATCCTTGCAACATAGTCTGATCTGCTTCCAAATCCACCTGTGAACTCTGCGTAAGGCTGCCCTATAACTAATAAAATAGGTTTGTGCTCAGCGAATAGATGAACTTTATTTAACTCTTCTTCGGGTGGGATCTTCAGGCTTAATGAGGATTAAAATTAAGAGAATTTTTTGCCAGGCGACGGCAGGATGGGAGTTGGTTGAATTAAGCAGGATATCCTTCGACAAGCTCGGGATAGGTGGCTTCGACCGGCTCGTGATGAACTGGGGCCGTGGGTTCGAATTCCACCGGCCAGGCGGCGCAGCAACGTTCGACGCGGCAAACCGCCCACCCAAGGCATCGCTGATCTCTTAGAGTCCGGCCCCTTTCGAAAAAATCCGGCGACCGCCTGGATAATCTTGTCAAGCTCATCTTTGGGGATACGTTTCGGCATCGTGATGGCGCAATTATTGAAATCGCGCCACTTTACCGGCGGGTATCCCCTTACTCCCCTTCTCGCAGCCAAAGCTGCAAGGCTTAAGGCAAATGGAGTTTCATGCAAACACAATGCAGAGTGAGGGGTCCGCTTTGACTTACTCCCTCTTGAAAAATAAACAAAAGGGGCGCCTTTCCCCGGGGCCAAAAAGCACTCCCGGGATTATTGCAGCTTCCCGCTTATAGCCTGCTCCTTTTCTTCCGGGATGCCTTGCCGATTATCCAGCCGAAGAATAATACTCCGCCCCCGGCCAGAAACCACCTGACCGCACCGGTGCGCATAAGATCGGAATTCTCCGCCGTCAGTGATCGGACTTCCGTGGCAAGTTTTTCATTGGTCTCCTTGAGGAGGTCACGTTCATTTGTAACTTCCACTACCTCCGCGGAATCCTTCAGCAGGGTGTTATATTTTTCAGTGGTTGCCCGCAGTTCTTCTTTAGTGTTTGCCAGGGCCTGGTTGAGTTCATTGATGCTTCCGGTCAACGCCCCTTCTTCCTGGGAGGACTGGGTCAGTTTTGCCTTGGCCTGGGCTAATTGGTCCCGAACCTTTTCAAGCTGATTTTCCAGACGGGAGATGGTTATGGCTTTGGGGGTTTCCCCTGTGAGGTATTGACCCAGAACATATCCTTCTTCCCCGCTTCTCAGCCTGACTTTGACAAAGTTGTCCCCCTCCGTCCTTTCGATAACCTCCATAGGCGTCCCGGTTTCAAGGGTTTTCAATATTTTGTACTCCGTGCTGTTGCCCCGGCGCAAGGTGATGACCAATTGGTCGGAGACATACACCGTTTCCGCCGCGGCAATAGCGGGGATGAGCAGACAGGCAAACAGTAAAGCTGCGAACTTCCGTGAAAATCTCATGTTATTTTTCTCCTGATGCGCACCGGGTTCCGGCACCATCTTTCCTGATTATTTTACCGGTCAAAAGATCCAGCGCTCTACACAAGGAGTGAACAAACCAGTTTATGGGTGACTCTCTATAGTTCAGAGGCGTCGCAAAAACTTCCAAAAATTAATGGCGCGTACTTCGACAAGCTCAACCCGAACATTAAATCCATGGGTTGCAAGCTCACCTGAGCCTTTAAGTTACTCAGCTCACCCTGAGCCAGTCACCCCGCTCATCCTGAGCCTGCCGAAGGAGGGTTTATGCTTTTTACGAGTTCAACAAAACTTGAGGGCTACATAATTACAAAATCGTTTCCCTGGCGCCGGTCGCTTAAGGTCTTGTCCTGCCGGTTTTTCTTTGCAGGCGTGCCACTCGTCAAGCCGGCTTCTTTCGTCCAGCAGTTTTTGCACCTTGAATAGGCGCCTTGTCTTTCGAATATACCCATTTCCAGTTCATCCGGCAAATGGGTAGCGGTGATATTTAAAAATAAGACCTTGCCGATGCCGAGATTCTTTCACGTTCATGTGGAAAATCTCAATACCCATCCGTCGCCATCAATATCTTCCGGCAAGTCATCGCAACCTCCCCATTTCCGAAGGGGAAAAAATGGAAGGTAAAAACTTTATCGGAAAATTCAGGGATTTGTAGAATTTAACCCTTTCACTCCAGCCAGTGGACGAATTTCTCAACCGCCATCCGATCAGTGCGAAGCTTGTTCAGCGAGGCATCCGGGTCGGGATAGCCCAGGGAGAGGCCGAGAACCAGCCGCTTGGTCGCAGGGATACCGAGAAACTCCTTGATCTCTCCGGCATAGTCGGTGGCGAAGGCCTGGGGGACCGTACCGAGCCCCTTGGCATGGGCGGCCAGCATCAGGGTCTGGGCGAAGAGGCCGAGGTCAAACAACGACCACTGGCTAAGGGAGCCTTCCTGGAATAGATAGACCGCGTGGGGGGCGCCGTAGAAGGAGAAGTTGGCCTTTTTGGCCTTTTTGACCAGTTTCGGGTCCAGCAGGTCGACCCCGGTCGCCTCCCGGCGGCTCTGGTAGAGCTGGTTGATGTTGGCCTTCTCGGCAGGCGGCCAGCCCTGCGGGGCGGCGAGATCGGGGCTGTTCGGCGCCCCTTCCTCGAACAAGCGGATCATCTCCCGGCTCAGGGCCTTCTTCTTATCGCCGGACAGGACCAGCACCTCCCAGGGCTGACTGTTCTTGTAGGACGGACTCCAGCGGGCCAGCTCGAAAACTTCCTCCAAAACGGCGCGGGGCACCGGCTCCGGTTTGAAACCGCGAATACTCCTCCTCTCCCTGAGACATTTCTCCGCATCCATTACGCACCTCCCGTCCCTTGTATATCGAACTTTTCGCTTAGCCATCCCGTGACTTTTTGCGAGTTTGTCATACCTGAATATATACTAAAACATACCTTTTTCTTCAGCCGAGGAAAAGGGCTTCTTGAGTTTGCCATTCCTGGCGGAAATTCATTTCCGGCCGAACGAAACCCACGGTCGCCGCCTGAATTCCCCGATCGAATCCGTGCTGATCTCCGAATCCGCTAAGGACGTAAACCACTCTCGTTCAGCCGGTTTTTTCATAAAAAAGAACCCTGGGAGGCTTTAGCCGCGATAGACTTGGGGACCGGAAAATCCTATACCACCACGCCTCCCGTCTCCGGGCCATATTGGAAACGCCATCCCGTTTTATTTCGCGGCTAAAGCCGCTACCGTCTCCGATCAACTCCGGTCCCTTAGGTCCGGGCGGAACTCGATAAAAAAAACCCCGATCGAGTCGGACTCAACCGGGGGTTTTGTTTGCGATCACAAGATGAAACCAATCAGCCCCGGGCCTGCTCCACCGCTACGGCCACCGCCACCGAGGCGCCAACCATCGGGTTGTTGCCCATGCCGATCAGCCCCATCATCTCGACGTGAGCCGGGACCGAGGAACTGCCGGCGAACTGGGCGTCGGAGTGCATCCGGCCCATGGTGTCGGTCATCCCGTAGGAGGCGGGCCCGGCGCCCATATTGTCGGGATGCAGGGTCCGGCCGGTGCCGCCGCCGGAGGCCACCGAGAAGTACTTCCTGCCGGCGGCGAGCCTCTCCTTCTTGTAGGTGCCGGCGACCGGATGCTGGAAGCGGGTCGGATTGGTGGAATTGCCGGTGATCGAGATATCGACCCCTTCGAGATGGTTGATCGCCACCCCTTCCCGAACGTCGTCGGCCCCGAAGCAGCGGACCGCGGCGCGCTCCCCTTTCGAATAGGCCTTCTCCTTGATCACGGAGAGTTCGCCGGTGGCGTAATCGAGGCTGGTTTCGACGTGGGTGAAACCGTTGATCCGGGAGATGATCTGGGCGGCGTCCTTGCCGAGGCCGTTCAGAATCACCTTGAGCGGCGCCTTTCTGACCCGGTTGGCCGAACGGGCGATGCCGATCGCCCCTTCGGCGGCGGCAAACGACTCATGCCCGGCGATAAAGGCGAAACAGCTGGTATCGTCGCTTAAGAGCATCGCGGCTAGATTGCCGTGGCCGAGCCCGACCTGACGCTGATGGGCCACCGAGCCGGGGATGCAGAAGGCCTGCAAGCCCTCGCCCAGGGTGGCGGCGATCTCGGCGGCAACCTTC
>JAWOIQ010000131.1:0-8411 GCA_046484585.1 Desulfurivibrionaceae bacterium | reverse complement strand
GGCCAAGGCCGCGGGGGCCGATATCCGGCCCATCGCCTCGCCGGCCACTTTACAGTTCGGAGTCGACAGGCGCCGGATCCGGCGGATGCCGTTTCGCCGGACGATTCCGCCGTTATGACCGGTCCGGCGGCGGAACCGCCGAAGGACGTGCGCCGGGACTGGGACGATTTCGCGCTTTATGTCGGCGAACGAAAGGGCTGGATGGCCCAGATAGTAAAAATGTGCGACTCCGTCCGCCTCAAGGGCAATGAGTTGCGGATGAAATATGAAGACAGCACCCACTGTCCCATCCTCCAGCAGGCCGACAACCTCAAGGTTTTGACCGAATTCGCCCAGGATTTTTTCCAACGCGAGCTGAGACTCAGGATAAGCGCCAGGGGTGTCGGCGGAGACGGAAACGGCGGGGATGAAACCGTTGCCTTGCAGGAAGAGAGGATGGCCCTGCGCCGGGATCCTCTGGCCCAGTTGGTTGCGGAGGTTTTCAGCGGCCAGGTCGCCGATGTCCGGACCGGTCCCCGCAGCAGGGAAAGCGGCGCCGGGCCGGCAAGGGAGGAATAATGGATATTCAGAAAATGATGGAGCAGGCCAGGGAATTCCAGGCAAAGATGGCCGGCGTGCAGGAGGAGCTGGCCAATAGAGAGGTGACTTCGACCGTGGGCGGCGGCATGGTCTCGGTGACGGTCAATGGTCGTAACGAGATTGTCGATCTGAAGATCGAACCGGAGGTGATCAATCTGGATGATCCCCGGATGCTGCAGGATCTGATCAGGGCCGCGGTGAACGACGCCATGAAGAAGGTTCTGGAGATGAGCCGCGGCGAGATAGCCAAGCTGACCGGCGGTTTAAATATCCCCGGACTTTTTTGAGTGAGGGCTGAATGAATGTTGTGCCGCCGGCTCTGGCCCGGCTGATCGACGATCTGGCTCGTCTGCCGGGGATCGGCAGGAAAACCTCGACCCGCCTGGCCCTGCACATTCTGCGGCGGCCGGCGGCCGAGGCCCACGAACTGGCCAACGATCTGGCCAATCTCCACGAGACGATCAGCCTTTGTTCGAACTGTTTCGCCTTTTCCGAGAGCGACCCCTGCGCGATTTGCGGCGATCCGGGTCGGGATGGCGCCTTGATCTGCGTGGTCGAGGGACCGGCGGACCTTATGGCCATTGAGAAGGTGGCCTCGTTCAAGGGGCGCTATCATATTCTCCATGGGGTTCTCTCCCCGATGGACGGGGTCGGTCCGGCCGAGATCCGGGTGGACGCCCTGTTGAAAAGGGTCAGGATGCAAGGGGTGGAGGAGGTGCTGATCGCCACCAGTTCCACGGTGCCCGGCGAGGCGACGGCCGCCTATCTGGCCGGCCGGCTGCAGGGACTGCCGGTCGCGGTCAGTCGCCTGGCCTGCGGGATTCCCATGGGGATGGATATAAAATATGCCGATGAACTGACCCTGAGCCGGGCCATCGAATCGCGGAAGCCGGCCGCTTAACCTTCAGCGCTTACGCGATTTATCCTTGACAGGGAAAGAGATTGTTGTTATTTGATCTCCTCTTAACCGGTTAAGATTTAAGGTCCGACCTCTCAGGTCTGACCGGACCCCGCCGGTTTTGATATCGTTTAAATATGGATAGGCGCGTAGCTCAGTTGGTTAGAGCGCTTGCTCGACACGCAAGAGGTCGGCGGTTCGAATCCGCCCGTGCCTACCAGTTTTTCCTATTGAAATTTACTGACCGCCCCCTTTTCGGCGGGCTATGTTATAGGCAGGTTGGCTCCGGCCAATGTGCTTATTTTTTTTAACTGTTCAGACGGATTTATGCGCGGGTGGATTGGTTGATGGCCGATTGTACGGTGTCGATAGCCGGAATGGGTAAAGCTGAGTTGAGCAGTTCGCCTGCTCAAACGAAGCTTATGCCCACAGGGCATAAGCAGGCGGTGGTTGCCGCCGGCCGCCCGTTAAGCGATGCCTTGAATGAGCTGCTTTCCAAAAAACAGCGCAAGCAGGCGGTGGCTTTCCGGACCGGCGGGAAACTGTATGATCTCTCCGCCCCGGTTGACCGGGATATCGAAGTCGATTTCGTCATGGCCGATTCCCCCGAAGGGTTGGACATCATCAGGCACAGCACCGCCCATCTCATGGCCCATGCGGTTATCGATCTGTTCGGACCCGAGGTCAAGGTCGCCATCGGTCCTTCGACCGAGGACGGGTTTTATTACGATTTCGACCGGGAGGAAGCCTTCACCCCCGACGATCTTGAAAAGATCGAGACCAGGATGCTGCAACTGGCCGGCTCCGTCACGCCTTTTGAGCGCGAGACCGTCGGTAAAGACGAGGCCCGGCGGTTTTTTGCCGAGAAGCACCAGGAATATAAGGTTGAGCTTATCGATCAGATCGAGGACGAGACGGTCAGCCTTTATCGACTCGGCGATTTTGTCGATCTTTGCCGGGGACCGCACGTCCCCCACAGCGGTTTGTTGCAGGTTTTCAAGCTGACCAGGCTGGCCGGGGCTTACTGGCGCGGCGACGAGAAGCGGCCGATGCTTCAGCGCATATACGGCACCGCCTTTCCCAGTCCCAAGGACCTCAAAAATTATCTTTTCCAGCTCGAAGAGGCCAAAAAGCGCGATCACCGCAAGCTCGGCCGGGAACTCGAACTTTTTACCATTCAGGATGAGGTGGGACCGGGCCTGATTCTCTGGCAGCCGAAAGGCGCTCTGATGCGCAAGATCATCGAGGATCAGTGGTGGGCGGAACATTACCGGCACGACTACGAACTGCTCTATACGCCTCATATCGCCAGGCGCGATCTCTGGAAGACCAGCGGCCACCTGGATTTTTACGGCGAGAACATGTATTCCGCCATGGAGATCGACGAGGTCGGTTACCAGCTCAAGCCGATGAACTGCCCTTTTCATATCGCGATTTACAACACCGGCAAGAGAAGTTATCGGGAATTTCCGATCCGCTGGTGCGAGCTCGGCACCGTCTACCGTTACGAGAAAACCGGCGCCCTGCACGGTCTGATGAGGGTCCGGGGGTTTACCCAGGACGACGCCCATATCTTCTGCTGTCCCGACCAGCTCGAAGACGAGATCTATAACATCCTCGACCTTAACATGAAGGTTTTGCGGTTGTTTGGTTTTGACAGCTATGACATCTATCTCTCCACCCGGCCCGAGAAGTCTGTCGGCACTGACGAGAACTGGGAGAGCGCGACCGCCGCCCTGAAGATGGCGCTGGACAAGAAAGGTTATGATTACGAACTCGATCCCGGCGAAGGGGTTTTTTACGGACCCAAGATCGATATCAAGATCAAGGATAAACTGGGGCGCTCCTGGCAATGCTCCACCATTCAGGTCGACTTCAACCTGCCTGAGCGCTTTGCGTTGAGTTATACCGGCAGTGACGGCAAGGAGCATCAGCCGATCATGATCCATCGAGCCCTGATGGGTTCCCTTGAGCGTTTTTTCGGGGTGATGATCGAGCATTACGCCGGTGCCTTCCCGGTCTGGATGGCGCCGGTCCAGGCCCGCCTGATGAATATAACCGACTCTCAGCGCGAATATACCGAAAAGGTTTATGGCGAGTTGAGACGGCTTGGGGTGCGGGTCGAAAAGGATGTCCGCAACGAGAAGCTCAATTACAAGATCCGGGAAGCCCAGGTCCGGAAGATTCCGTATATGTTGATTATCGGCGATAAGGAAATGGCGGCGGGGGAAGTGACGATTCGGCTGCGCGACGGTGAGAATCTGCCGGCCATGAAAATTGTTGATTTCGCCGGCATGGTCGAGCGCCAATGCGCCGAGGAAAAAAAGCTGGCGGATTGACCGCCTTGATCTTTCCCTGCGTTAAAAGCTTGAAAAGTCATGGTCTTATATGCTAAGGATAACAGCTGCCTTAAAGACGGCTTGATTAAGTATCGAAAGAAATATAGAATCTGAGAAAAAACAAGAACCTTGTTTGTTTAACGAACGGGTAAATCGGCTCGGTGTTATCCTTTAGATCCAATGTCCGGGCGCGGATGGACAGGCGGCGAAGATGGGATGACCGGCTGTGCGGTTTGTTTTTAAAAAATCAGGATTAAGTTTGGCACATCATCATGCTTGGGAGGTAGGGGTATTAAAGGAAGGAGAAAAGCGCAGGACAAAGGCAGGGAAGTCCGAGCCAGGATCAATGCGGAAATCGATTGCCCGGAGGTTCGGCTGATCAATGTCGACGGGGAGCAGGCCGGGGTAGTCAGCACCAGCGACGCCATGAGTTTGGCCGGGGAGTCCGGACTCGACCTTGTTGAAGTCTCACCCACCGCTGAGCCGCCGGTTTGCCGGATTATGGATTTCGGCAAGTACCGCTACGAGCAGAGCAAAAAACAGGCTGAAGCCAAAAAGAAACAATCCGTAGTCGAAGTAAAGGAAATTAAGTTACGCCCCAAGACCGAAAAGCACGATCTCGATTTCAAGATGAAGAATATCCGGAAGTTTCTGGATCAGGGTAACAAGGTGAAGGTTACCTTGAGGTTCAGAGGCCGCGAGATCGTTTATGCCGGCACCCTTGGGGCGGAGGTTCTGAAAAACATCGGCGATGCCCTGGAAGACGTTGCCGATGTGATTCAACGGCCTTCCATGGAAGGCCGGCAAATGGCGATGTTTCTCGCCCCCAAGAAAAATAAATAGGCAGGTCCCGACAGGGCCTTGTTTGTCAGTTTTTGCATAAATATCCATGAAGGTCGGTTTTCATCCCGTATGAGCCGACATGTATTTAAGGGAGTGCAGTGATGCCTAAAATGAAAACCAACAGGGGAGCCGCCAAACGGTTCAAGGCCAGCGGATCCGGTAAGATTATGCGCCGGAAAGCTTTTACCAGTCATATTCTGACCAAAAAGTCCACCAAGCGAAAGAGAGGACTGCGACTGGCCACTGAAGTCGATGCCTCTAATCTCAGGACCGTCAAGAAATTGCTTCCCTACCTGTGATGGCGTCGCAAAAAGCACCCCAAAAGGGGCATGCAATCCGATCTGCCGCGTCGCGGTGTATCGAACTTTTTGCTTAGCCGTCCCCCAAAACTTTTTTTGAGTTTGTCACATATAGGGGCAGCTGAAATTGTATAGCTGCGTCGGGATTGGAAAAGATCAACAAGACCCGCCCTGCCGGGTCTATTTTAAGTAGTAAGGAGACAAGAAATGTCCAGAGCAAAACGCGGGTTTAAAGCGCGTCGTCGGAGAAACAGGGTATTGAAATTGGCCAGGGGCTATGTCGGAGGCAGGCATCGTCTGTACAAGACCGCCACCGAGGCGGTGGATCGTGCTCTTGCCTATGCCTATCGTGACCGCAAGGTTCGGAAACGTGATTTCCGGCGTCTGTGGATTGTCAGAATCAATGCCGCCGCCCGTCTTTACGGGATGTCCTACAGTAAATTGATCGGCGGACTCAAGAAATCCGAGATCGAACTTGATCGCAAGGTCCTGGCCCATATGGCTATCATGGATCCCCAAGCCTTCAGTCAGGTTGTCAAGGCGGCTTCCTGATCATCGGCTCCGGATTTGATCGATAGCATGGAAGACGAACTACAGCGATTAAGGGGCGAGGCCCTGGGCCGGCTCGACGAGATCGATCAACCCGGAGATCTTGAGGAGTTCCGGGTTAAATACCTGGGTCGCAAGGGTCTGTTCTCAGGCCTGATGAAGCAGCTCGGTCAGGCGGATCCGGCCGAGCGTCCACGCCTGGGCCAGCTGGCCAACAGCGTCAAGGCCGAAGTGGAAGAGGCCTTTGCCGCGCGTCAGCAGGCCCTTGCCGATTCGGCCGGCCGTGATAGCGATAGGGGTCTCGATATCAGCCTGCCCGGCCGCACCGTCCCTCTCGGGCGCCTGCACCCGGTCACCCAGATCATGGACGAGGTTTGCGGGATCTTCGAGGGCCTGGGATTTGCCGTGGCCGAAGGTCCCGATATCGAGACCGACTTCTACAACTTCGAAGCGCTTAACATCCCCCCGCACCATCCGGCGCGGGACATGCACGACACCTTCTATTTCAGCGATTCCGTCCTGCTGCGGACCCATACCTCGCCCATGCAGATCCGGGCCATGGAAAACAAGAAACCGCCCCTGCGGATGATCGCGCCGGGCAAGGTTTACCGTTGCGATTCCGATATCACCCATACCCCGATGTTCCATCAGGTCGAAGGCTTTCTGGTCGACGAAAAGGTCTCTTTCGCCGACCTCAAGGGGATCCTGTCGATATTTATCGCCCGGATGTTCGACGAAAAAACCCCGATCCGCTTCCGGCCCAGTTTTTTCCCCTTCACCGAGCCGAGCGCCGAGGTCGATATCGGTTGCGTGATCTGCGGCGGCTCCGGCTGCCGGGTCTGCAAGCACACCGGCTGGCTTGAGATCCTCGGCTCCGGGATGATCGATCCCGAGGTGTTCAAGAAGATCGGTTACGATCCCGAGCTCTATACCGGTTTCGCCTTCGGGCTCGGCATCGAGAGGATCGCCATGCTGAAATACGGCATCAACGATATCCGCCTTTACTATGAAAACGACCTCCGCTTCCTGCGACAATTCTGATTCGGGCCTGGCTGAGCTGGAAAATCCATGAAATTTACCGTTAACTGGCTGAAAAAATATATAGATTTCGATCTGTCGAATCGTGAACTCGCCGACCGCTTGACCATGGCCGGTCTCGAGGTGGACAGCGTCGAGGATCTCTATCCCGGCCTCGATGATCTCCGGGTGGGGCTGGTCAAAGGGGTGAAGCCCCATCCGAACGCCGATCGTTTATCCCTTTGCGAAGTCGACGACGGCGAGTCCGTGCGCCGGGTGGTTTGCGGCGCCCCCAATGTCAGGGCCGGGATGCTTACCGCCCTGGCGGTGCCCGGCACGGTAATGCCCGGCGGTTTCAAGATTAAACCCGCCAAGATCAGAGGCGAAGCCTCCGAGGGGATGCTCTGCTCGGCCCATGAACTGGGAATCAGCCCGGATAAGGCCGGAATCATGGATCTCCCGGCTGATCTTTCCCCCGGGCAATCCCTGGTCGAGGCCCTGGAGCTTCGCGATACCCTGATCGAAGTCGACCTCACTCCCAACCGGCCCGACTGCGCCAGCGTGATCGGCACGGCCCGGGAGGTAGGCGCTTTTGTCGGTAAAAAGGTCAAACATCCCGGCGCCGGCGATTTGCCCGAGTTGAGCGGCGCTGATCTGCCCTTTGCTGTTGAGGTCCGTGATTTCGCGGCCTGTCCCCGCTATTCGGCCAGAATGGTCAAAGGGGTCAGGATCGCCCCTTCCCCCTGGTGGCTGCAGCGGCTGCTCCTGGCCGTGGGTCTGCGCCCGATCAATAATGTGGTTGATGTTACCAATTTTGTCATGCTCGAGTATGGCCAGCCCCTGCACGCCTTTGATTTCATCAAACTTTCCGGCGGTCGGATTGTCGTGCGCAGGGCTGCCAAAGGCGAAAAGACCGAGACCCTGGACGGAGTGGAGCGCCAGCTCGATGAGGAAATGCTGTTGATCTGCGATGCCGAGCGGCCGGTGGCCGTGGCCGGGGTCATGGGCGGGGGTAATTCCGAGGTGAGTGACGATACCGTCGATATCCTCCTGGAGAGCGCCTGCTTCGACCCGGTCAGCATCAGGCGGACTTCAAGGCGCCTTAACCTGGCCACCGATTCCTCCTATCGTTTCGAAAGGGGCGTCGATCCCCAGGGGACTGTGCGAGCCCTGGAGCGGGCGGTGGAACTGATTGTCGAACTGGCCGGCGGCGTGGCCGTGCCCGTCGGGGTTGACCTTAAGGAAGGTTCGCCGGAGAACAGCCCCATCGATTTGCGGGTCCGGCGCTGTAACGATCTGCTCGGCCTGGATCTTGGCGCCCGTCAAATAGCCGATTATCTTGAATCCATCGAGATAGACGCGGATCCGGTCGGCGAGGAAACCCTCAAGGTAACGCCTCCCGGGTTCCGGGTCGATCTGGAGCGGGAGGTCGATCTCTTCGAGGAGGTGGCCCGGCTGGTGGGTTATAACGAGATACCCGTCACCTTGCCCCATGTACCGCTTAGTTTCGCGGACCGTGATCCGGCCCGCGAGATTCGCAAGGAGGTGGCGGCGATCATGACCGCCCAGGGTTATAACGAAGCGATCAATTACAGCTTTGTAAGCGAACGTCATTATGATATGCTCGGACTCGCGCCTGATCATTCGGCCCGACGTAACGTGCGGCTCCTTAATCCCCTGGCCGAGGACCAGAGCATCATGCGGACCATGCTGCTCCCCGGGATCCTCGAGAACCTGAAACGAAACGTCAACCACCAGCGCCCCGACATCAAACTATTCGAGGTCGGCAAGGTGTTCCATCCCACCGACAGCGAGCTGCCGGACGAGGAAATGCGGCTGGTGGCGGTAATCAGCGGCAAGCGTAATCCGGATTCCCCCCCGCTTCAT
>JAWOIQ010000039.1:0-18274 GCA_046484585.1 Desulfurivibrionaceae bacterium | reverse complement strand
CATCTGCCCTACGAATTTCTCGACCACGTCACCCGGCGGATCTGCAATGAGGTGCGGGGGGTGTCGCGGGTGGTCTACGACATTACCGGCAAGCCGCCCGGCACCATCGAGTGGGAGTAAGCTGGAAGCACCTGGTCGTGTCTTTGCGGGAAAGCCCTTAAACTAAGATGATCTCTCCGGCAAGGCAAAAGGCCTACTCAGGTTTTGTCAATCGCCGGATGATTTTTTCATGTTCTGGATAGGCAGCCAGGAGATCGGAGCGTCCGGCCATTTCAAAGTCGGCAAAATCAAAGCCCGGGGCGACCGTGCAACCGACCAGGGCGTAATCTCCCGGGCCGCTCACCTCCGCTCCAAACCAGGAACCGGCCGGGACCGAGGCCTGGAATGTCTCGCCTCCGGCAATATCCGAACCCAGTCCGATCGTCCGATGCTCCCCGGCCGGGGTAATGACATGGACTGACAGGGTCGTGCCGCTGTAGAAATGCCAGAGCTCGTCGGACTTGATCCGATGGAGGGCGGAGAATTCGCCCGGAGTCAGCAGGAAATAGATGGCGGTGGTGAAGGCCCTCTCGCCGCCGAATCGGGCCGGCAGTGCCGCAGCGGGAATCAATTCAGCCGCTCGATAGGTTTCGCGATACCAGCCCCCTTCCGGATGGCGCTCCAGAGCGAGGAAGTCAATGAGCTGCCGGCCCCCACTCTTACTCGTCATGGTCTTTTGCCTCACCGTCAAAAACGGAATCGGCCGACTCCTTGAAATCCCGGCCCAGCTCCTTGAAGCCGCGGCCGATCGCCTTGCCGCCTTTTCTGACCTCCCGGCCCAGGGTTTTCGGAGCTTCCTTGATGCTCCTGCCGGCTGCCCGCCCCTCCTCCTTCAATTCTCCCGGGACTTCCTTGCCCTTTTTTTTCGAGGCCTTGCCTGCCCCTTTGAAGTAACGGCCGATATCCCGGCCGGTTTCCTTGACCCCGGCCCAGAAGCCTTGCTCCTTTTCAACTTCGACGGCCGAGGCCGGTGATTCCACTTCGCTGTTCCCCTGGGACCAGGCCGGGGCGGGAACAGTCAGCAATATCCCGAAAACTATCAGAATCCAGCGCAGTTCTCTTTTCATGATAAATCCCCGGATTGGGCGGCACAGGGAATGCAGAGCGGTCCGTCGGCTCCCGGTTCGGCCCTGGGCTCCATGACCTTCTCTCCGCAACGCCGGCAGGTAAGGCTCTTGTAGATTTGGGCCGGGGCCGGCGGGTCGAGTTTCGGGGTGGTGATCTTGAACAACTTCCGGTCGGGGGCGGCGAGGATTGCATCGAGCTTGGTCTTTTTGGCGATTTCCACCAGTTCCATGACCTCCGGAGAGCGGTCGCCGGCCCTGAAGCTCTGCCACGCCTTCCGGGTCTCGTTACTTTCCGCGGGCGGCTCCCAAATTAGGGCGAGCCGGACAGCTTCGCCGGAAGAACGATTAAACAGGGTATAAACCTGCTTGCCGTAATCTTCGAAAATCAGGTTGCCCTTGCCGAATGTGCAGCCGGCCAGGGCCTGAATGGCGTCAACCGCGCAGGATTTGTTCTCGACCACAGCCACCAGTTCTTCATCATCGGCGCGGCTTATCCCCAGTTTTTCCAGGGCCAGGATGGTTGCCCTGAAGCCGAAGGCCAGACCCGGACAGGCATGGCCGTGAAATTTTACCACCTTGGCAAAATCCTTAGTCAGATCGCTCATCGAAATTGTTTTCCCTTAAACCAGGCAGATCATCTCATTTTCTGGTTTGTTTGTGGGTGCGAGACAGGTTAGATTGTATGCGATCACAGGGTACCGAATCTGCTGTGTTATCGGCCTGCTCATGTACATCAGTACACATCGCAGGCCGATGCCTTGCATCTCCGGCACCCTGTGATCGCTTACCGGCTGGGAGATTGGCCAATCCTGGGCGGCTTATCCCGTGATCGGTTACGTTAGATTGTAGCGGGCCATAAAAATGCTCTTTTCCCTCGATATTTTTGTTGCGTGCCGTTTTGAAATGCCGCCCGAGCCGGGCCGCGAGTTTTGCGCCGGGCAGGGGGTTTTTAAAATTCCACGCCTTGGGAACTAGAACGAAAATCTAATTTCGGAATAACTGAATTATCATTTCAAATCAACCTGAATCTGGCGCGGTCGAGAACGGGCCTGCCGCGAGGCGGCCTGGGCACCGGTTCCACCGCGGTCACGGAAAGATTAACGCTGATTGCCGGCTGCCAGGGACTAACCGCCCAATAACAGTCACTGAAGCTGAAGCAAGCACTGACAGGGATAAAAATGCCAACCACTATTTTTCTGAGCAGACATGGTAAAACCGCGGCTAATCTGGAAAACAGATTTGCCGGGCGGTCCGCCGAGCCCCTTCACCCCAGCGGCCGCGAACAGCTTGCTGGAGTTGCCGCCAGGCTGAACAGTATGCCGATCAGTGCCATTTACGCCGGTCCCTTGGCCAGAACCAGTCAGTCGGCGGAGATAATTGCCGGGGTGACGGGGGCGAAGGTACGGGTCCTTGAGGCCTTCAACGAGATCCTGATTCCCCACTGGGACGGCTTGAGCAAGGCGGAGATTGCCTCGCGATTCGGTCCCCAATATCCGACCTGGCTGAGCGCTCCGGAGCGGTTCTGCCTGCCGGGCTGCGAAACCCTGCACCAGGTTACGGAGCGGGCGGTGGCCGGGATCGAAGCTCTCTTCACAGCCCATCCCGGCGAAATGGTCGTGGTGGTCAGCCACTTGATCGTGGTGCGCTGCCTGATCCTTCACTACCGCGGCAGACCTCTCGGCGAGTTCAGAAGCGTCAAGGTCGACAATGGCGCCATTATCGGATTGTCTCGCGGTGACGCGGGCGCAACCGAAGTGACTTCGGCCGACTGAGGAAAGGGGAGCGGCTTGTCTTTGATGGCGTCGCAACAAAAAGCTCGGATGGCTAAGCTAAAATCGTCAGATCCAAGGCGCGCGAATTTCGAGGAATGAAGCGTACTTCAGTACGCTGCAATGACGAGACAATTTGCAGCAACGCGGGAGCTGGCGACTTTTTGCGACGCCATCAGAATTTAGTGCTTTTTCTCAGCTTGGACGGCAGAATCCCCAGTTGTTCCCGGTACTTGGCCACGGTCCGCCGGGCCAGCCTGATCCCGTCTTTCTTGAAAATCTCGGCGATGGCGTTGTCGCTTAAGGGTTTGGCGCTGTCCTCGGCCTGAATGATGCTTTTCAGTTTATTTTTGATACTCATCGAGGAGAGGGCTTCGCCGCCGTCCCGTCTTTCGATGGCGGAGTTGAAAAAATATTTCAGTTCGAAAATTCCCTGGGGGGTATGGACGTACTTGTTGTTGGTCACCCGGCTGATCGTTGATTCGTGCATCTCGATATCCTCGGCGACATCCCGCAGGACCAGGGGCCGGAGATGTTCAATCCCCTTATCGAAAAAATCCCGCTGGAACTTGACGATGCTTTCCATCACCTTGTAGATCGTGCGCTGCCGCTGCTGGATGCTCTTGATCAGCCAGGCGGCGGATTTCATCTTCTCCTGGATGTAGTTTTTCGTGCCGGCGGGCGCTGCCCGCTCGTCCTTCAGGACCTCCCGGTAGAAGGAGCTGATTTGCAGGCGGGGCAGGCCTTCGTCGTTCATCATGATGACGTATTCCTCGTCAACCTTGTAAACATAAACATCGGGCAGAATATAATGGGGTTCCTCGTCGGCAAACTGGCGGCCGGGGAAGGGATCCAGGTTCATGATGATCTTTAAAGCGGACTGCACCTCATCGTGGGAGCAGCCGGTGGCCTTGGCGATCCCGCCGTAATTTCTTTTTTCCATCAGGGAGAGATGGTCTCTAACGATGCGGGCGGCCAAGGATCTCCCCAGTTCAAGGTAGTTCAGCTGGAGAAGAAGAGATTCCCGGACCGATCTCGCCCCGATGCCGGGCGGGTCCATGGCCTGGATGGCGAAGACCATTTCCTCCGCTTTCTCAACGTTTACGCCGGTGGCTTCGGCAATAGTCTCTGAGTCGACCCGCAGAAAGCCGTCCCGGTCGAGGTTGCCGATGATGTACTCGCCGACCGTTTTTTCTTCATCGTTCAAGGGAGAAAGGCTAAGCTGCCAGTGCAGGTGGGACTGGAGATTCGGCTTTTTGGAGAGGATGTCAAGGCGCGAGGGCAGGTCGGGGTCGTTACCCGGCTTGAAGGAGGGCAGCGGTTCGTACTCGTTGGCGTAATCCTGCCAGTTGATTTCCTGGAGGGACGAGGTCGACTCCATTTGAACTTCGGCGGTCCGCTCGGAAGTTTCGGGATCGATGCCGGTATCCTCCCGGTCGGAGTCGAGTTTCCTGCTGTCCCTTTCCTCCGGTTCGTCGTTGCCCGGCAGCTCCTCAAGAACGGGGTTCTGTTCGATTTCCTGCTGGATGGCATCGACAAGTTCCAGCCTCGATAACTGCAGGAGCTTGATGGCCTGCTGCAACTGAGGGGTCATGACCAGTTGCTGGCTTAGCTTTAACTGTTGTCTTAATTCTAGGACCATGGGTTGGTATATTTTTTCACAAGAAGATAATTAACTCTGCTTGCTATCCCGAAACAATGGTTACATTCTGAAATTTTCACCGAGATAGATTCGGCGCGCCTCTTTACTGCTAATGATCTCTTCGGCCGGACCTGTAGTCAATATTTTGCCGTTGCTGACGATATAGGCATTGTCGCAGACCGCCAGGGTTTCCCGGACATTGTGGTCCGAGATCAGGATGCCCAGCCCTCTTGCCTTGAGATCCAGAATTATCTGTTGCAGGTCGGCCACCGCCAGGGGGTCTATGCCGGCAAAGGGCTCGTCCAACAGAATAAAACGGGGGTTGGTCGCCAGGGCCCGCATGATCTCGACCCGACGCCGCTCGCCCCCGGAGAGGGAGTGGGCCTGGTGGTCGGCCAGATAGCCGATCTTCAGCTCGCTGAACAGTTCATTGATCCTCTCTTTGATCTTTTTGCGCGACAAGCCCAGGGGTTCCAGGATAATTCTGACATTTTCCTCCACGGTCAGTTTCTTGAAAACCGAGGAGTCCTGGGCCAGGTAGGAGATGCCCTTCCTGGCCCGTTTATGGATGGGCAGGCTCGTGATATTCTCGCCGTCAAGAATGACCTGGCCCCGGTCCGGTCTGATAAAACCGGCAATCATGTAGAAGGAGGTGGTTTTGCCGGCGCCGTTAGGGCCCAGCATCCCGACAATCCGGCCGGTTTCGACATTGATGCTGATGCCGTCGACAACCCGCCGCTTCAAATACTGCTTGGCTATATCTATGGTCTGCAGGACGGACACTTTAATTTTCAGGCTCCGGGGCTTCTTCGGTTTCGGATGATTCAGGGTAGAAAAAGGCTTTTACCCGGCCGCCTTCTTGTTTATCCCGGGCCTCAACTACACTTTTCCCCTCATCCAGATAGAGAACCACCCGGTCGCCGGTGACCAGGTTGCTATTCTGCCGGACTTCGGTATTGCCGGTGAGGATAACCTGGCGTCCTTCGGTCTGGTAGTCCATTCGGTCACCGGAGGCGTGCCAGTCCTCCTTGTCTATCTTGACATTGCCGGTGGCCTGCAAGCTTTCGATGCTCTGGCCTGCCTGCAAGCTGGGGGCGGAGTCGCCGGGAGCTCGGCGGTAATGGACGGTCATCAGGTCGGCCCGGATGGTCATTCCGGCCTGAACGGCTTCAACGTTGCCGGCAAAGGTTACCGACGCCGTGCGCTGATCCGCCTCCATGCGGTCGGCCTCGATATGAATAGGCTCGGCGGCCGCGCTGGGGTCTGCCGGGGCCGCCTGGACCGATGGAATTATTCCCCATATCGCGATGATCGCCGGCAGGACGAATCTGGAAAGTCTGGGCACAATGCTCTCCTTTGAGCTCATAAAATAGGCAAAAGAACCTGGAAGTTCTTAACTTAATTTACTTCTTCACCCGTGAATTGTAAAGGAGGGGAGTTGCTTAAGGGGCCGAAGCCCGGATATTCCCCGCGCCGGTCCGCGGCCGGACCAGGAAGTAACGCGGCTTTGCCAAAGGGATTCCGCCTCACTCTTTTCTCCGAAGCTCGGTGAGACTGTAAAAGGTATCCCGCCAGACAATGCCTCCCTGCAATATCGTCCGGATCGTTGAATTCCAGAGGATGTAGAGGCCGATAAACGGTGAAACCGGCAGCCAGACTACATACCGGACCGGAATCGAGGATTTGCCGGCGGCGACCGCAGCCAGTCCGGCCTGGATCACGATCAGCAAACCGTTCAGAACCGCAACCGGGGTGCTGGTCAAAAAGATCGCCGCCAGCGGCCAGATCCGCAAAATTACGATTGCGAGGGAAGCCGCCGCGATTTTAGGCAGCGAGTAATTGGAGAACGGAAAGACGTTTTTTTCAAGACCGCGCACCATCTCCGGAACCGAGTGATACCATTTGACTGAAACAGAATGGTTTCCGAAAAGGCAATCCTGGGCTCCGCCGTTTTCCTTGATCAGCCGGCCGAGTTCGATATCGTCAACCGGCTCCATGGCGATGGCCCGGTGGGTGCCGCAGAGCTGATAGACTTCAGCCCGCACCAGGTTGAAGGCTCCGACTCCGATATGGTAGCGGCTCCCGGCTCGGCGTGCCTTCCATGGCTTCATCCAGGCCATGAATGCGCAGGCGAAATCGATTATCATCATGTTCAGCAGGCCGCCGGGAACTTCCGCCGCAAAAAACAGGGCCAGATGGTCCAGGCGCTCCTGTTCCAGAAAATTGACCGCCCGCCCCAGGCTGGTCGGGGTCAGCACCACATCGGCATCGGTGAATAAGAGGATCTTGCCGCGGCTCCGGGCCGCCCCGTACCAGAGGGCATGGTTTTTACCCAGACAGCCGGCCGGCAGCTCTTCGAGATGATGGACCTTCAGGCGGGGGTGCTCTGCCGCGATCCGGTTAAGGAGCGGGCCGGTTTCGTCGGTGGAGCGATCGTTGACCACGATGATTTCAAGGTCCGGATAATCGAGAGCCAGAAGAGAGGCGAGAGCCTCGGGGATGGCGGCCGCTTCATTCCGGGCCGGAACGATAATCGATACCGGCGGGTACTTCTGCTTAAGAGTCGGAGCTATATCCCCCAGGCGGCCGATGCGCCGGGCGCCGAGCAGGGTTTCCGTCCCGACCAGCAGGTAGAGCAACAGGGAAATCAGTCCGATCACTAAAGGGAGATCCATCTTTCACACCTGATCCGAAAAAAAACCGCATATAAATAAGCCACGCCCCCTGCCGCCGCAACTACTTCTTTACATATCAACCTGCTGTCATTATGATGTTTTTCCTCTATTATGGGAACAGTAAGCCGTTGTAAAAAAACAACATGGCCGTTTTAGACAGTTGGACGGCATAAGGAGCCGTACAGAAGAGCTGGACAAATGGCCATGTTATTCCTGAACGGCTCCTAAAAGCAGGATTAACCAGAGAACGGATGGAAGAAACCATGCAGCAGGTGATCGACAAAGCCAAAACCCTGATCGAGGCTCTGCCCTATATCAAGGAGTTCTACGGCCGAACCATTGTCATCAAGTACGGCGGCCACGCCATGGTCGACGAGGAGCTGAAGAAGAACTTCGCCCTGGACATCATTCTGATGAAGTACATCGGCATCAATCCGGTGATCGTCCACGGCGGCGGACCCCAGATCAACCTGTTCCTGGACAAGATGAATATCCGCTCTAGTTATGTGCAGGGGATGCGGGTCACCGACGGCGAGACCATGGACGTGGTGGAGATGGTTCTGGTCGGCAAGGTCAACAAGGAGATCGTCGGGTTGATCAACTTCCACGGCGGCAAGGCGGTCGGCCTTTCCGGCCGGGACGGCGATCTGATCAAGGCCCGCAAGATGAAGATCATGAAGGAGCAGGCCGAAAACGCCCCGCCGGAACTGATCGATCTGGGCCGGGTCGGTGAGGTCACCGAGGTCAACCCCGATATCCTGACCACCCTCGATGCCCGGGGCTTCATTCCGGTGATCGCTCCGGTGGGGGTGGGACCCGACGGCCGGTCCTACAATATCAACGCCGATCTGGTGGCCGGAGCGGTCGCCGCCAATCTCAAGGCCGCGAAACTGATCCTCCTGACCGATGTCGAGGGGGTCAAGGATCGGGAAGGCAAGCTGATCTCATCCCTGAGCTGCGCGGAGATAGATGCCCGGATTAAAGACGGGGTGATCGCCGGCGGCATGATTCCCAAGGTCAACTGCTGCAAGGAGGTGGTCAAGGCCGGAGTGGCCAAGGCCCATATCATAGATGGCCGGACCGAACACGCCGCCCTGCTCGAGGTCTTCACCCGTGAAGGGGTCGGCACGGAGATCGTCAAATGAACAACCATGAACTGATTGCCCGAAGCAGCCGCGTTTTTATCAATACCTACAGCCGCTATCCGGTGGCGATGGTCGAAGGCAGCGGCTGTGTGCTGAAAGACGCCGACGGCCGGAAGTATCTCGATTTTCTGGCCGGGATCGCGGTATGCAGCCTCGGCCATTGCCATCCGGCGGTGACCGGGGCGATATGCGATCAGGCCGGCAAACTCCTCCACGTCTCGAATCTCTACCATACCGTGCCCCAGACCGAGCTGGCCGAACTATTGATCGCCAATTCCTTCGCGGACCGGATTTTCATGTGCAACAGCGGCGCCGAGGCCAACGAGGCGGCGATCAAACTGGCCAGAAAATACAGCCCGGCCGGAAAGTACGAAATAATCTCCCTGGAGGGCTCGTTCCACGGCCGGACTCTGGCCGCGGTAACCGCGACCGGCCAGCCCAAGTTCCACGAAGGTTTCGAGCCGCTGCCCGAGGGCTTTGTTTATGCCCCCTTCGGCGATCTCGGCGCCCTGGAAAACCTGATCTCGGCGAAGAGCTGCGCCATAATCTGCGAGCCCCTGCAGGGGGAGGGCGGGGTGCGTCCCCTGACCAAGGAATATCTGGCCGGGATCCGCGCTTTATGCGACAAACATCAACTGCTGCTGATCTTCGACGAGGTCCAGGTGGGGATGGGGAGGACCGGCAGCCTTTTCGCCTACGAGCAGTTCGGGATTACCCCGGATATCATGACCCTGGCCAAGGCCCTGGCCAACGGTCTGCCGATCGGGGCTCTGCTGACCACCGAGGCGGTGGCCGCGGCGTTCACGCCCGGCAGCCATGCCTCGACCTTCGGCGGCAATCCGGTGGTCTGCGCGGCCGGCAAGGCGGTGGTCGAGACCATGCTGGCCGACGGCTTTCTCGACGAAGTAAAAAATAAAGGCGATTACCTGGCCGAAAAGCTCGGCGAACTGGCGGCCCGTTATTCCGCAATCGCGGTCGGGGTCAGGGGGATGGGGCTGATCCAGGGGTTAATCCTAACCCCGGAATTTGTCGCCAAGGGACCCGAGATCATCAACAAACTTTTCGAGGCGGGAATTCTGGCCAATTTCGCCGGTAATATCGCCCTGCGCTTTCTGCCCCCCCTGGTGATCGGCAGGGAAGAGATTGACCGGCTGGCGGCGGCACTCGATAAGATTTTTGCTGAAATGGCGTGACGGACCGATTCAGGTTCTTTTGAGCAACTGGAGGTAATTGCAAAAAACTTTGCAAAAAGGCTCCTTTTTTTGTAATGATACATGTTTCCGGTTTACTGAAACCTGAATCCGTGACTGCTTGGTGGGGAATTTAACTTTATCAGTTTGTAATTGCATCAGATAATCGTTTTCCCCTGGATTGCCATGGTTCACCCCGCCGCCCTGCGGGGCGCCCGATAACGGCGCATCTGCAGCGTTGGCAACTCGTTGATATAAAGCTGAGTTGAGCAGCTCGGCTGCTCGTACGAAACTTATGCCCTTTTGGGTGTACCATCAGTATCATCAGCATCGTTGCCGCCTTGCATCTGCACTGTTCTCGAACGCTCACGGATTCAGGTGAAATTGTTGGGGGGAAGATTTTTTTTAAACAGCATGCTGGAAGCATCGACATTCTAATGTTTTGATCGGCTCAATCTGCAACCAGGCGCAAATGCTGTTGCAATTAAGGATTGGGCCAGAATTTTTTTGAGAAGAGCATATGGTAAATCATCTCCTGTCCCTTGGGGACTTCGATGGCGAACAGCTTCAAGGATATCTGGATCTGGCCTTGCGGCTGAAGAAAGAGAGCAAGGGTGGGGTCCGGCATCAGGATCTGGCCGGCAAGGTCGTCGGCCTGGTCTTCGAGAAACCATCGACCCGGACCAGGGTCTCCTTCGAGGCGGCGATGTACGGCCTGGGCGGCCAGGTCATCTACCTCTCCGGCCGGGACACCCAGCTGGCCAGAAACGAACCGCTGAAGGATATGGCCCGGGTCATGGACCGCTATGTCGACGGCATGGTGGTCCGCACCTTCGGCCAGGAGGTGGTCGATGAACTGGCCAGATATTCAGGGGTGCCGGTGATCAACGCCCTGACCGATCTCCATCATCCCTGCCAGGTGTTAAGCGATGTGATGACCGTGATCGAGAAAAAAGGGGCCATTGCGGGCCGGCGGATCGCCTGGGTCGGCGACGGCAACAACATGGCCAATTCATGGATCCAGGCCGCCGCCCGGCTCGGCTTCGACCTGACCCTGGCCTGCCCGGCAGGCTACGATCCCGATCCGGATATTCTGCGGACGGCGGTGGCCGAAAGCGCCGCCCGGATCGAGGTGGTGCGCGACCCGCTTGCCGCGGTGCGCGATGCCGAGGTGATCAACGTCGATGTCTGGGCCAGCATGGGCCAGGAAGAGGAGCAGGACTCCCGGCTCAAGGTTTTCGCGCCCTACCAGGTCAACGAGGCCATGCTCAAGGAGGCCGGAGCCGAGACCATCGTCCTCCACTGTCTGCCGGCCCACCGCGGCGAGGAGATTACCGACGCGGTCCTCGAAGGGGAGCAGTGCGTCGCCTTCGACCAGGCCGAGAACAAGCTGCATATCCATAAAGCCATTCTGGCCAAGCATCTATCCTGAACGTTATAAGACCTGAACGGGATAAAAATTCTGGGGAGTTAACATGGCAGAAGATGTAAACAAGATAGTTCTTGCCTATTCCGGCGGACTCGATACCTCGGTGATCCTCAAGTGGCTCAGCGAGGAATACCAATGCCCGATCGTGGCTTATGCCGCCGATGTCGGCCAGGAAGAAGATTGGCAGGCGGTCCGGGCCAAGGGCCTGGCCACCGGAGCCGAGAAGGTGGTGATCTCCGATCTCCGCGAGGAATTCGTCCGGGATTTCGTCTTCCCGGCCTTTCGGGCCAACGCGATTTACGAGGGCTCCTATCTGCTCGGCACTTCCCTGGCCCGGCCGATCATCGCCAGGGAGCAGGTCAGGGTGGCGGAGGCGGAAAACTGCGACGCGGTCAGCCACGGCGCCACCGGCAAGGGCAACGACCAGGTCCGCTTCGAGCTAACCTATCTGGCCTTAAATCCCAAGCTGAAGATCATCGCGCCCTGGCGCATCTGGGATCTGAATTCCCGGACCAAACTGATCGCTTATGCCGAACAACACGGGATCCCGATCCCGGTTACCAAGGAGAAGCCCTACAGCTCCGACGAGAACCTGCTCCATATCAGTTTCGAGGGCGGTATCCTGGAGGATCCCTGGAACGAGCCGGAGGAGGCGATGTTCAAGCTGAGCTGCTCGCCGGAAAACGCCCCGGACAAAGCGACCTATATCGAGATCGAGTTTGAAAAAGGTACCCCGGTGGCTATCGACGGCGAAAAACTGGGGCCGGCCGACCTCCTGGCCCGGCTCAACAAGCTGGGGGGAGCAAACGGTATCGGCCGCCTGGATATGGTCGAAAACCGCTTCGTCGGCATGAAGTCCCGGGGGGTCTATGAGACCCCCGGCGGCACCATTCTCCGCGCCGCCCACCGCGATCTGGAAACCATCACCCTGGACCGCGAGGTCATGAAGATCAGGGACAGCCTGGTACCCCGCTATTCGGAACTGATCTACAACGGCTTCTGGTTTTCGCCGGAGATGAAGATCATGCAGCGGACCATGGACGACTGCCAGGAGACGGTCACCGGGGTGGTGAGGTTGAAGCTCTACAAGGGCAACTGCACCCCGGTCGGCCGCAAGGCGGAGCGCTCCCTCTACCAGGAAAGTTTCGCCACCTTCGAGGAAGACGAGGTCTACACCCAGTCCGATGCCGGCGGCTTTATCCGCTTAAACGCCCTGCGCCTGACCATCCAGGCCCTGGTCGAAAGACAGAAAGGATAACGGCATGAGCAAGAAGCCCTGGGGAGGAAGATTTTCGGCCGGCACCGCCGCTTCGGTGGAGGAGTTTACCGCCTCCCACCAGTTCGACCGCGAGCTCTACAAGCACGATATCGCCGGGAGCCGAGCCCATGCCAAAATGCTTGCCAGGCAGGGGCTTATCTCCGATGACGAGCGGGACGCCATCCTCGCCGGGCTGGCCGGGATCGAGACGGCGATCGAGGACGGCAGCTTCGAGTTCAAGGACGAACTCGAGGATATCCACATGCATATCGAAAAGGCCCTGGCCGAGAAGATCGGCCCGGCCGGGGCCAAACTGCATACCGCCCGGAGCCGCAACGATCAGGTCGCCCTCGACCTGCGCCTTTATCTTCGCGAGGAGAGCGGCCGGATCATCGAGCTCATCACCGAGCTGCAAAAATCCTTCGTCAAGCTGGCCCGCCGCTATCTGGGCACGATCATGCCCGGTTATACCCATCTGCAACGGGCCCAGCCCCTGCTCCTCTCCCATCATTTCCTCGCCTATTACGAGATGTTCGGCCGGGACCGGCAAAGGATGGAGGACTGCCTGAAGCGGATCAACGTCATGCCCCTGGGGGCGGCGGCCCTGGCCGGTACCGGCCTGCCGATCGACCGGGAGTTTGTCGCCCGGGAACTCGGGTTCCCGGCGGTGACCGCCAACAGCATGGACACCGTCGGCGACCGCGATTTCGCCGTGGAATTCACCGCCGTCGCCGCCCTGGCCCAGATCCACCTCAGCCGCCTTGCCGAGGAGCTGGTTCTCTGGTCGACCGAGGAGTTCTCCTTTGTGACCCTGGCCGACAGCCACTGCACTGGCAGCAGCATCATGCCCCAGAAGAAAAATCCGGATATTCCCGAGCTGATCCGCGGCAAAAGCGGCCGGGTGGTCGGCAATCTGATGAGCCTCCTGACCCTGCTCAAGGGGCTGCCCCTGACCTATAACCGCGATCTCCAGGAGGACAAGGAGCCGGTCTTCGATACGGTCCGGACCCTGGGGAGTTGCCTGGCGATCGGCGCCGAGATGATGGAGAACCTGGAATTCAATACCGAGCGCCTTGCCGGCGCGGCCGGCAGCGGCGGATTTATGACCGCCACCGACCTGGCCGACTACCTGGTCACCAAGGATATGCCCTTTCGGGAGGCCCATGCGGTGGTCGGCAAGGTCGTCGCCTACTGCATCGAGCAGAACAAGGACCTGCCCGGCTTGAGCCTTGAAGAACTGCGGAAGTTCGCCGGGGTGATCGACCGGGATGTCTTCGCTCTCCTGAGCGTTGAGGGGTCGGTGGAAAGCCGGCGTTCCATCGGCGGCACCTCGTCGGTGCGGGTCGGGGAAGCGCTGGCCAGGGCGGAAAAAGAACTGGGCTTGGCGCGGCAATGATGCGGCGCTTCCTCCTGATCCTCGCTGGAATGCTGGTTTTGGCGGCGGTGCTTTCGGCGTGCGGCAAAAAAACCGCGCCGATCCCGCCCCAGGCGATAATCCCCTTGCCGATCACCGATCTTACCCATCAGCTGGACGACAGCGGCGTCACCCTTTCCTGGTCGGCGCCGGTCCGGAGCGAACAGGGGCGCCGCTTGCCGGAGATCGACAGCTACCTGATCGAGAGAGCGGAATATGCCCTGGCCGATTTTTGCAAAAACTGTCCGGTGCGGTACACTGAAGTCGGGGTCATTGCCGGCGAGGATGATCCCGCAGGCTGGGGAGAGAACCTGACCTTCCGCGACGAAGAGCTTAAGGCCGGTCATATCTACTATTACCGGGTTAAAAGCAAAGTGGGCTGGCGGGTGATCAGCCGCCCGTCGGAACCGGTCCGTTTCGAGTGGCGACCCCCGGCCGGAAAAACGCGGAACGAAGCAAAATAGAGCGGCCGGCACCTAACTGACCAGCCGGCTAAACAGTGCGAACCATCAAACGGAACGGATATGAATCATTTCATCTATAAAAACGGGGAGCTCCACTGCGAGGCGGTTCCCGTCGCCAGGATAGCGGCTGAAGTCGGCACCCCCTTTTATCTATACAGCCACGCCACTCTCAGTCAGCATTTCAAGGCCTTTGACACCCCCTTTGCCTCGATTCCGCACCTGAGTTGTTTTGCGGTCAAGGCCTGCTCGAATATTGCCATTCTCAGACTGTTCGCCGGGCTGGGCGGCGGCGCCGATATCGTTTCGGGCGGCGAACTGTTCCGGGCCCTGAAGGCAGGAGTCGACCCCGCCAGAATCGTCTATTCCGGGGTGGGTAAGACCCGGGAGGAGATGGCATACGCCCTCAAGGAAAACATTCTCCAGTTCAATGTCGAATCGGAACAGGAGCTCGACGCCCTCCAGGAAGTCGCGGCCGGTTTGGGGGTCGTGGCGCCGGTATCGTTCCGGGTCAACCCGGACGTCGATCCGAAGACCCACGCTTACATCTCGACCGGGCTTGCCAAAAACAAGTTCGGCATCCCCATCGAAACCGCCGGTGAGGTCTACGCCAGGGCGACGGAAATGGCCAATATCAAGGTCCAGGGGGTGAGCTGCCATATCGGCTCCCAGCTGACCACGGTCTCGCCCTTTATCGAGTCCCTCGGCAAGCTGAAGATTTTTATCGCCAAACTGCGGGAGCGGGGCATTGCTGTCACCCATCTCGATCTGGGCGGCGGTTTGGGCATCAAATACGACGCGGAAAGCCCTCCCCTGCCGGCCGAGTATGCCGAGGCGATCAAAAAGGAGATCGGCGATTTGGGCTGCACCCTGATTTTCGAGCCCGGTCGGGTAATTGCCGGCAACGCCGGCATCCTGGTCACCCGGGTTCATTACACCAAGACGGGGCCGACCAAGAAATTCGTTGTGGTCGACGCCGGCATGAACGACCTGGCCCGGCCCAGCCTCTATGACGCCTATCACGCGATCAAGCCGGTGGTTGAAGGGGATGGCGGCCGCGAGGTTGCCGATGTGGTTGGGCCGATCTGCGAGACCGGCGATTTTCTGGCCCGGGACCAGGAGGTGCCGGTCAGCGCTCCCGGCGATCTCCTGGCGGTGATGAGCGCCGGCGCCTACGGTTTCTCGATGGCCTCCAACTATAACTCCCGGCCCCGGGTCGCCGAGGTCATGGTTACGGCTGACCGCTATCAGGTGATCAGGGCGCGGGAAACCTACGAGAGTTTGATTCGGGGCGAGGTGATCCCCGATTTTTTGCGGGATTAAAGCGGAGACCCGGATGGACAGCCCGATTTCATTTACCAAGATGAGCGGTACCGGCAACGATTTTATCATTATCGACAACCGCGACCGCAAGATCGAAAAGGGCCGGATGGCCGAACTCGCCGCGCGGATCTGCCGGCGCCGTTTTTCGGTGGGGGCGGACGGCCTGATTCTGCTCGAGGAATCCGCCCGGGCCGATTTCCGCTGGCAGTTTTACAACGGCGACGGCAGCGAAGCGGAGATGTGTGGCAACGGGGCGCGCTGCGCGGCCCGCTATGCCTACAGCAGGGGAATCGCCCCGGCCAGAATGCATTTCGAGACCATCGCCGGGCTGATCGAGGCCGAGATGGTCGGCGACAGCGTCAAGATCAGGCTGACCCCGCCCTTCGATATATTTCTCTCCAGATCGATCGAGATCGACGGCCGGCAAAAAGAGGTCCACTCGATTAACACCGGGGTGCCCCACGCGGTTCACTTTGTCGAGGAGAACGGCGATGTGCCGATCCGGGAATGGGGCAAATATATCCGTTTCCACAAGCTTTTCGAACCGGCCGGGACCAATGTCAATTTCGTTCAGATCTCCGAAAAGGAACTTTATGTCCGTACCTACGAACGGGGGGTGGAGGACGAAACCATGGCCTGCGGCACCGGGGCGGTCGCCTCGGCGATCATCGCCGCCCTGCACGGCCATGTCACTTCGCCGGTTCCGGTCAGGACTTCCGGCGGCGATGTTTTGACCATTCATTTTTCCCTGATCGAACTGGACGGGCCGCCGGCCGCGGTTGATCAGGAATCACTGCATGAGCAGCGGATCGCCGATGTCTTTCTGGAAGGTCCGGCCAACTTTATCTATGATGGAATTCTTAATGATGGGGCCCTATGAGAGACGCTTCTCTCAGGTTTTTTTGGGGTTTTTTATTTGCTTTTTACCGGCCGGTCCCGTAAGAATGGCAGGGGAACGGCAAGAAGCTTCTTGCCGTGCACAGCTTTTATATGGATAATTTACTTCGATTCGCGAAAATGTTTTTTGTGCGCGTCATGGCGGGGCGCGAATTAACCAGGTAACTCCGTACTTTTCAGCTTTTTGCGAACTGATCAAATTTGCCGATATATCGATTTATTTTACATAAAATCAGGAGGATATTATGACCCGGTTCAAAGGCGCCTTCGTTGCCATCGTGACCCCGTTCACCGACGGTAAGATAGACGAACAGGAACTGATCGACCTTATCGAGTTCCAGATAGCCGGCGGTACCCACGGCATCGTGCCCTGCGGCACCACCGGCGAGTCCGCTACCATGAGCCACGAGGAACATCAGCGGGTGGTCGAGCTGACCATCAAGACGGTAAACGGCCGGGTGCCGGTCGTGGCCGGCAGCGGCTCGAACTCCACCGCCGAATCCATCGCCCTGACCCGACATGCCAAGGAGGCCGGGGCGGACGGAGCCCTGGTCATTACCCCTTATTACAACAAGCCTTCCCAGGAGGGGCTCTACCGCCATTTCAAGGCGGTGGCCGAAGCGGTCGATATCCCGATCATCCTGTACAACGTGCCGAGCCGGACCGGGGTCAACATGCTGCCGGCGACGGTGGCCCGCTGTGCCCAGATCCCCAATATCGTCGGGATAAAGGAGGCCACTGGTGACTTGAATCAGATCAGCGAGGTGATCCGTCTCTGTCCGGACGACTTCACGGTTCTCTCCGGCGACGACTTTACCGCGCTGGCCACCGTCGCCATCGGCGGCAAGGGGGTGATCTCGGTTACCTCGAACGTGGCACCCGCCGATATGGCGGCAATGATGGAGGCCGCCCTGGCCAACGACATGGTTAAGGCCAGAGAGCTGCACTATAAGCTGTTCCCCCTGATCCAGGCGATGTTCTTCGATACCAATCCGGTCCCTGCCAAGACCACCCTGGCCCTGATGGGCAAGATCAAGGGCGCCAATCCGCGCATGCCGATCTGCGAGATGTCCGCCGAGGCCCTCGAAAAAATGAAGCAGGTGATCAGCGCCTACGGCCTGATTTGAGCAGGCTGACGGGCTGTCGGATTGAATAACGACTGAATCCGTGACGGCTTAGTGAATTGATTTACAATATATGATTGTTTTTACGTCAAATAAAGACAGTGATCCGTGGTGGCTGGAATGCCCCGCCGCCCTGCGGGGCGCCCGATAACGGCGCATCTGCGGCGTTGGCAACTCGTTGATATACCAGAGTATTATCAACATCGTTGCCGCCTTGCATTTGCACCGTTCTCGAACGCTCACGGATTCAGGTAACGGATAATCCAAGGGAGTAATCATGATCAAAGTAATCGTGGCCGGGGCCGCCGGCCGTATGGGCCGGCGGATAACCCATATGGTTGAGCAGCATCCGGACCTGGAACTGGTCGGCGGTTTTGAGCAGGAGGGCAATCTGGAGATCGGCAAGGACCTCGGCGAACTGGCCGGGATCGGCAAACTCGGGGTGAACCTCTCGGCCGGGCTGGCCGGGGTGATCGAACAGGGCGATGTGATCATCGACTTCACCTTCCATGAGTCCACCATGAAATTCGCCCGCCTGGCCGCCGAACATAAGAAAGCCATGGTTATCGGTACCACCGGCCTGAGCCCGGAAAATCTGGCCGAACTGAGCCACAAACGCCATAGGCTTCCGCCAAGCGAATCAGGAACTCGCCCTTGCCGCACGCAATGTCAACCACCTGCGCGCCGTTCGGGAGGCGCAGAAGCTCGACGAGACGCGTCAGTTTCTCTTCGCTCGTGGGGTTGCACACCACATGTTCGCGGTGAGTGATGTCGTAGAACTTCCATGTGTCCATAATGTTCAATCCTTCGACGGCCCTCGATCACGGGCCCCAACATCCCG
>JAWOIQ010000034.1:0-4653 GCA_046484585.1 Desulfurivibrionaceae bacterium | reverse complement strand
TGACGCCCGCGAGCAGCGCCGGATCCTGCTCGCCGTCCGCACCTACACCGTGCGCAGGGGCGACACCCTCTCCACCATCGCTGCGGAGCAGGGGTGCCCGAGCATGCGGGCCGTTGCCGACGCCAACGGCATCCCGGGTCCGCGTTACCTGATCCGTCCGGGGCAGCACCCTGGGTTGGAGTCGGACCAATGCGCGGGGCGTGGATGAGATAGGTAACAGTCTGCTCGGATCAGGCACTGCACCCGAAGATCAGGATGGTTACTCAACCCTGGTCGGTGTCCGCTACGATATGGACGATCTCGGTCTGAAACTGGGGGCCGAGTACAACTGGGGTTCCGAATACTGGATCTCTTTTACCCCCGGTCATGACGATCTTTACGCCTCCAAGCTGGCCACCCGCGGCAGCGTCTTCGAGATTTACGGCGTTTACGATATCCCGGCCGGCGATAAAATCTCCAAGTTTTCCGACGCCTTTTTCCGCCTCGGTTATCAGCATTACGAGTATGACTATACCGGTTCAGGATATTGGCTGGGTGCTCCCGCCGATGTTGACGAGCTGGCCAGTGACCCGAACAACGCCCAGTTGTACCCGGCGGTCGAATCACAGGATCAGGTATACCTGACCATGGAGGCCTGGTTCTAAGAGGCAGTAATAAGCAGCAAGAAGTAGCTTTCTTCATCCTTGGGAGGGGGCAGCCTGTTCAGGGCTGCCCCCTCTTTTTTTGGCTGCGGCAACTTTGCTGGCGTCGCAAAAAATCGCCAGTTCCTGCGTTACTGCAAATTGTCTCGTCGTTGGAGCGTACTGAAGTATGCTTCATTCCTCGAAATTTGCGCGCCTTGGATCTGACGATTTTCACCCCGCAAGGGGGTATTGCATGCTTAGCCATCCCCAATTGAGACTGATGGCGTCGCAAAAAACTCGGCAAAAAGCTGTCATTTCGAACGCATGTGAGAAATCTTGTTCCTTAATATATTGAAACTATTAAGATTTCTCTCGTTGGTCGAAATGACATTAAGGCGATCTCGACTTTTTGCGAACTCATCCAGTTTGCAGTCCCCCCAGAAAATCCTGCGGCAGCGGTGGGATGATTTTTTTCCGGTTATTTTATGCCTTCTTGCCGTCCCCGTCTCTTTGTGGCATAATTTATTCGGTCAATTACGGCATTGTTTTACGCGGGAATCCACAGTGGGATAGTCAACCCCGGATTCTTCTGAAAGCATTCGGGAATGACCTTTTTTTAAAGCAGCCTATGAAAATCATGGGCGATTTCTTAACTCGGACCTTACGAGTTTTTAGGCGTAATCTCTCAATAAAAGGTGGAGAAAATGATTAAAAAACTGACTTTGTGCAGTGCATTTCTGTTGATGTCCGCAAGTGTTGCCCAGGCCGCTGAACTGGCGATCAGCTTCAGCGATCAAAGCGCCCAGCTCGCTTTAAACCAGCAGGTCGGCGATTATTATGAGGGGCGTACGCTTTTCGGGATTCGCGGCCTTTATAATGACAGAAAGGATACCGAACTGCTTTCGGGCTCGTTCGATGTTCTGGGCCCGGTCGGCAGAACCGGTCTGGAGATCGGGGCCGGAATAGGGCTCTATTACGTTAATTCCAGTCCCGGAGCCACAAATGACGAGATCGCCGCCGGCGGCATAGGCGCCCTAGTCAGTTTTGTGCCACCGGATCTGCCCAGACTCGGGTTCAGCGTCAGTGTCTATTACTGTCCGGAAATATTCAACCTTATGGACGGCGAAGGGCTTTGGGACGCGGAAGTCGAGGCCTCCTATGAAATAGCGCCAGGGGCCAAGGCCTTTGCCACCTACACTGAGATCGAGGCAGAAATCGAAGATTATCGGGGTGATCGCACCCTCGACAAAACCCTGCGGGCCGGGATTGCCCTTTCCTTCTGATTTACGGACAAATTGGCTGAATCGGACCGACATAGCTCTGCCGCCGCCCCGGCCGGAGGGATCAGCCACGGGGCAGCTCCTCACCCGTTACGGATTGACTCTTTCAGGCGGAACGGCCTGGTCCACGGCTTCTTTAATCGCCATGGCGGGCTCAGTGCCGCTCCCTTCGATACCCTTAATGTCAGTTTCGGGGTTGGCGACCATGAGGCGGTGGTCCGGCAAAACCGAGTCAGGCTGAAAGGGTCCCTCGGCCTCGACACCCTGGTCTCGGCCCGGCAGGTTCACGGCAACAAGGTGCTGGTGGTGGACGGCGAGCGCACGGCCGATTTTGAAGTTGACGGATATGACGCCCTGGTCAGCGACCGCCAAGGCGGTCTGATGATCCAGCAGGCCGATTGCCAGGGTGTGATTTTCCACGATCCGCTCCGGCCGGCAATCGGGGCTGCCCATGTCGGCTGGCGCGGCAGTGTGGCCGGCACAATCGGCGCGACCGTTCAGGCGATGGTTGAGAGTTTCGGCAGCGATCCGGCCGCTCTCCAGGCGGCGATCAGCCCTTCCCTTGGTCCGTGCTGTGCCGAATTTACCAACTATCGCCGGGAACTGCCGGAATGGATGCACGACTTTCAGGTTCGCCCCGGTTATTTTGACTTCTGGGCCATCAGCGCAAAGCAGCTCAGGGAGTCCGGTCTTTCACCCCGCAATATCCGGATCGCCGGAGTTTGCACCCGTTGCAATTCTGATTTTTTTTCCTTCCGCCGGGAAAAGATGACCGGCCGATGCGCCACGGTTATCGGGATTAACCCGGAGCGGTCGCCTGGCGCTTCCTCCGACGACTAAAATAACGAGCCGATATATTGAATAAAAATGATAATGCCCGGGAGCGCGCCCTCTATATTCTGGAGGAGTGGCGCCGCCAGGGGATCTCCCTCGATCTCCTGGTTGAAAGGGAGATGCAGCCCCCCTTTGCCGACCGCCGTGATAATCAGCTCTGCCGCGCCCTGGTTTACGGGGTAGTCCGCTGGCTCGGCTATCTGGATGCGGTGCTGGCCCGATATTCGAAACATCCGCTGGCCAAGATGAAGCCGCTGACCCATCAGGCCCTGCGCCTCGGACTTTTTCAGTTGCTGTTTATGGACCGCGTCCCTGCTTCAGCCGCCATCAACGAAACGATCAAAATCCTGAAAGGTAAAGGGCAGCCCCGCTGGCTGACCGGTTTCGTCAACGGACTGTTGCGAAAGGTCAGCCGGGAAATCGCGGCTTTACCGAAACCGGGAGCAGAGGGCGCCCCGGGCTTTGCGCCCCATGAGTTGCTGAGTCATCCCCAGTGGCTTTACGATCGGTGGCGCGATCGCTACGGGGTTTCGAGGGGTGCGGCCTTATGCGCGGCCAATAATCGGGAGGCCGCTCTTAGTCTCCGCCTGTTCGGCCATTCCCCGGCCGATTTTATCTCGAAACTGGCCGAGCTCGATATTGCTGTCGAGCAGAGCCGGTTTTCCCCGCAGGCGGTTATTCTGCCCGGATACAAGGGTGCGGTCGCCGAACTGCCAGGCTACGGAGAGGGGCTTTTCCAGGTCCAGGATGAGGCGGCCCAGCTGGCGGCCGGGCTGCTGGGAGAGAGGCTGGCCGGAGGTCGTTATCTCGATGCCTGCGCGGGACTGGGCGGCAAAGCCGGTCAGTTGGCAACCGTACTGGCTGATGATGCCTCGCTGCTCGCGGTCGAGCCCGATCCACGCCGCCATGAGCTCCTTGGAGTTAACCTGGTGCGGCTGGGCCTGGCGGGGAAAGTGGCAACATTCAAGGGTCGGCTTGAAGAAATCGCCGCGGGTCCGGGCTCCGGTTTCAAAGGTATTCTGGTGGATGCGCCATGTTCAGGGCTGGGGGCGGTCCGCCGCCATCCCGACATCCGCTGGAACCGCAAGCCCGCCGATCTGGCGCGTTACCAGGGCGTGCAGCTTGCCTTGCTGGCGGAGGCGGCGCGATTACTGGACCCTTCCGGGGTGCTGGTCTATCTGACCTGCAGTACCGAGCCGGAGGAGAACGAGCAGGTAATCGAAAAATTTCTGACCGATCACCCTGATTTCAAAGTCGAGGATTGCCGCCCATACCTGCCCGAGCCCGCCAGGGAACTGGTCGATGAACGGGGCTTCTTCCATCCTCTGCCGGACCAGGGGCTGGATGGCTTTTTCGGCGCCCGCCTGGTTAAAGGATGAGGACAGGTTTTAAGGTTGAAGATGCAAGATTCAAGGTGCAAGGGTTAAGTGGTAAGTACAGTGAGCTTCCGGTTCTGTTCCGCACTGTTCTTCTTTTTCCTGCCTTCCTCATTATTGATGTCGTCGCGAAAAGTGATCTGCACGTCATTGCGAGGAGCAAAGCGACGAAGCAATCCAGTATTTTCAACTAGTTAGGTGTTTCTGGATTGCTTCGCTGCGCTCGCAATGACTTAATTTTTCGTCTTTAGTTTGTCTGCAAGTGAGGGCTTCGCTAAAATTTCGCCGGAGATTAATGGCGCGCACTTCGGCAAGCTCGGGACTAAACCTTAAATCAATTAGTTGCCTGGTCTTCTCTGAGTCTTGTTTTGACCTTTCCTGAAATGCCACTGTATAATTGTAAAATCAAGCGCTGATTCAAAAGGTCTTAATGTCGCAGGAAGCGAATGAATCCCGGAATATCAATTGGTTAAAAATACAGTTTATTTTTTCTCTTCGCCCGTCGCAATAGCTTTATTTAACTCTTCATTCTTTCGTGCA
>JAWOIQ010000032.1:0-16704 GCA_046484585.1 Desulfurivibrionaceae bacterium | reverse complement strand
GAATTCACCGATCCGGCGCGGCGGGATCTGGAGCGGCACCTGCTGGCGGCGGTCGACGCATCCGAAAATTCCAGGCGCGCCGTTATGTACCTTGCCGATTTTTTCGGGGCCTACCGGGATGTCTTTATCACCCTGCTGTCGATTATCCCGGAACCGTCGGAGGACTTTTTCGGCACCGATCAGGAGCGGCATCGGTGGCTGGCTGCCGAAGAAGAAAAAATGGGGAAGATCCTCAATGAATATAAAGAGATCCTTCTGGGCGCCGGTTTCGAAGAGGGCCGGATCGACAGCCGGCTTTCGATCCGCCGTTGCGTTTCGGTCGCCGACGAGATCCTCAAGGAGCAGGAAAAACTACGCTGCTGTATCGTGGCGGTGGGACGGCGGGGCTTGTCCCATAACGAGGAATTCCTCCTCGGCTCGACCTCGAACCGCATTCTCCACCACGCCAGAAACTGCGCGGTTATGGTGATTGAATAAATGTTCCCCGCCCGCCTTCTTCCCCTGAGCCCTTGTCCGCCTGACAAATAATGATTACATTGGCTCAATGACCAGAATCAGACAACGAGCCTTTGCCAACCGGATTGAAGAGTACCTGCTGCATCCGGCCTTATTGTTCGATCAGCACCGCTTCGACTCTTCCCTTCATTCCCTGGTGAACATAGCGAATGTCGCTGCCCCTCCGGCTGGGGCTGCCCCTTTTGTCAAAGTCATGAGGGGCTTAAGCTTTGCCGAACACATGGAACTGGTCATGATTCTCCTGGCCCATGCCTATGAGGGGTTGGAGGATGACACCGAGGTCAGGCAGTATTCCAAAGCCGTTTCCGGGGCGGTCCAGGCTTTCGCCGAACCTTTGGCCGACGGTCACCTGAACTGTTTTCCCGATCCGAGTTTCCTGCTGCACGGTCTGCGGCAGCTCGATCTGGCCGCCATTGTCGCAAGACTTCTCGGTAACGGCAGGATTATCCACGAAACCCTGGCCGCCCGGGATGAATTTATTGCCGCGAATAAAGGTCCCCGCTCCCTGGGAAACGGTATCCAGCTGCTGATGGAGGAAGGGGCGGCCGAGGACCGCTGCGGGATCTGCTGTTATCTGACCAGTGAGGACGAAACCGAACCCCACGGCACCGATGACACCTATATCGCCAAGGTGAGTTTTTTTCTGGACGTCACCAGGCGGGAGATCACCGTTATTACCGTTCAGGGCCAGCGGGCCTACGGCGCCAGGAAGAACCGCAGCCGCGATTATGCCCGTCTGGCCGCCAGGCTGGCCCTGGATCCACGGGCATATCTTCTGCGAGTGCTGGTTGAACTGGGCGGCAGGGAAGGGTTTCGGCGCATCAAGGTAATCAGGCCCGCCCACCATCCCATGTTTATCGACAAACACGAGGGCTTCATGGCCCGTTACGAACCGGTAATCAAGGCGGCAGGAATCAGCGAGGAAAACGGCTGCTATCTGGAAAGGAGTTTGTGATGCCTTCGTATCGGCGCAGTTCTTCCTCGCAGAGACGGGCAATCCCGCCGAGTTTGTTCCGGGTGCTTTTGGCGTACATCTCTGAGTAGTACGGCAGGTAAAAGTCCGGGTCGCCCTCAACCATCATTTTGAAATTTTCGTCGGATACGGATTCCGACAAGGTTATCCTTCTGATCGCAAAAGGGCCGGCCGGAAAATCGTTCAGGCCCGGCATGACGGTAAAGGCCAGTTTGTAGTCGTTTTCCCGCAAAGCCGCGATGCTCCTCCCGGTGAAGAAGCCATTTGGATAGGCGAAGGCATTGACTTCTTCGCCGGTTATTTCCTCCAGAATCTCTTTTGATTCCCCCAGTTCTTCGGCCAGGGCCTCGGCGCTGAGTGTATAAAGATTTTTGTGGCTTCGGGAGTGCGAGCCGAAATCGCAACAGTCATGGTCGTTCATTTCCCCGATCTGCTTTTCGGTCAGATTTCCCTTTCTGCCGATATGGTCCGTGGGAACGAAAAAAATCGCCTTCAGCCCGTTTTCGACCAGATAGGGAAAGACAAGGTCATAGTCTGAGATCAGGGCGTCGTCGAAGGACAGGAGGAAAGATTTAGCCGGGATTTTCTCCTTGTTATACAGGTAGCCGTATAACTCCTTGATGCCGATCGGCTGGTATCCTCGCGCGGCGAGGTAGTTGACCTGGTTTTTAAATTTATCCGCGGCGAGGTTGTAGCCGGCGGCGTCCGCGCCAATGCCGTGATAGCCAAGAACAATAATCTTGTTATTCGGCGGAGTGGGGCGGCTGGTCGGGTTTTCACAGCCGGCGAGCAGAAAGACCGCCAGCAAGGCGGCGAGAGATGATCTGAGGATATTCATGGTGATGATCCGACCTTTTGGTATAAGTAGCCTGCCGTTCTTGTTTACCAAAACGGACTTAAGTCCGCATTATATTTCCAGATTGACAATTATCCTGTTTTGAATAATATCGTTCACCATTCATCAACTCCAGAGAAAGGGAAGGACTATGAAAATGCGCGACAGGATTCATCAAGGGCTGTTGGTTTTGTTAATGACCGGTGTCTTTCTCAATCCGGCCGGGTCGGCTTCGGCCGGCCAGGAAGGTGAGTGGGAGATTACCACCACCGTAGAGATACCCGGCATGCCCTTCGCCATGCCGCCTACTACCTTCCGGCATTGCCTGGAAGAAAACGGGGTGCCTTACCAGGCCGGTGACGGCGAGGAATGCGAGACCATTTCCCGGGAAGTTTCCGGCGATACCGTCAGCTGGCGGATAAGCTGCCGGGGGGAGGAAGGCCTGATCGAGATGACCGGCGTTACCACCTATACCGGCGACAATATGGACAGCCAGGTCAAGATGCAGAGCGAGGACGGTGAAATGTCAATGCACATGACCGGCAGGCGGTTGGGCTCCTGTAACTGACGGCCTGATCCAGGGGGCCGCTCCGCCCCCCCCCCGACAAAACAGGCCCCGAGCGAGTTCGCCTTGCTCGGGGTTTTTTTTCGGCTTTTACCGGCGCCTTCTTTACAATTCTCAACTATCTTGCCTGGTTAATCACCCGATCGTTATTTATCGATGCCGGAGCCATGTGTTTTGCGCCTCGGCCAGCCTTTGCCCCTCACTCCTCACTCCTCACCCATTTACCCAACGGGCAATCAGATCGTGGTGTAACAAGATTTATATCGACATTTCAAGCTAATATCACAACACGGAAAGTTGTTTTACATTGATTCGATTATAATGATAAAGTGCATTCATGCATTACTTCATCACGGGTGTTTTCTGGATAGCAGTATATATGGGCATGGCCTTGTTCCCATGTCTGGTCCTTCTCAGCGGTAGAATGCCGCCGGGCTACGGTTACCTGTGGGATTTTTCCCTGGCCCTCGGCTATGGGGCCGCGTCGATGATGGCCATAATGTTTTTCCTGACCGCCCGGTTCAAGAGACCTGCTCTGCCCTTCGGCGTTGACGTCATCTATTATTTCCACAAGTATATCGCTCTGCTGCTTTTTCTTGTTGTCGCCGCCCATCCGGTAATTCTTCTTATCACCGAGCCGGTTGTCCGGGAAATGCTTAAACCGGCACAGATCAACAGATATATGGCGGCGGGAGTGATTTCTTTCTTTTTGCTGACCCTGATTGTTATTTCATCGCTATGGCGCAAACAGCTGAATATTCACTACGATAACTGGCGCCTGATCCATACCGTTCTGGCGGTTGCCGCTTTCGTCCTCGCCCTGATCCATATCGAAGGAGCAGGGTATTATATCAATACGCCGGTCAAACGTCTGATCTGGCTTTTGATCATGGTCTGCTGGCTGCTTATCCAGGTTTATGTGCGACTTGTCAGGCCCCTGGAGCTCTTGAGCAAACCTTACCGGGTTAAGGAAGTTGTCAAGGAACGCGGCAACGCCTATACCCTGGTGGTTGAGCCCGGGCAGCATGAGATCCCTGCTTATAAGCCCGGCCAGTTCGCCTGGCTCTCTATGTTTAATTCACCCTTCAGCATGAAAGAGCACCCCTTTTCCTTTTCTTCCAACCCGGAACGGAAGGGCGAACTTCGTTTCACCATCAAGGAGCTCGGCGATTTTACCAGGCGGATCAAGGATGCGGTCGCGGGCCAGACCGTTTATATCGACGGTCCCTACGGCGCCTTCAGTATTGACCGGCATCCTTCGGCGCACGGCTATGTTTTCATTGCGGGGGGGATCGGTATCGCGCCGGTCAGGAGCATGCTCGGGGCCTTGGCGGATAGAAAGGACGACCGGACCCATATCCTGTTTTTTGCCGGCAACTCTTTGGAAAAGCTGACCTTTTACGAAGAGCTGAACGGGCTGCGGGAGCAGCTGGATCTGAAAGTGGTTTTTGTGCTGCAAAATCCTCCGCCGGACTGGCGGGGCGAATCAGGTTATTTAACCAGGGATACATTGACGCGTCATCTGCCGGCTTATTTTCGGGAACAGGAGTATTTTATCTGCGGACCGGTGCCGATGATGGAGGTGGCCGAAAAAGAGCTGCACGGGATGGGCGTGCCCCTGCGCCGTCTGCGTTCGGAACTGTTCGATTTTGTCTGAAACGGGAGGCCCTCATGCGGGAAATGCTTGCTAAAACCCTGGCCGTCTTGACAGCGGTGATGATTGTTCTCCTGGCCGCGGCCTTTGCCATTATTCAGAACGGTTGACCGGCATGTTTTCACCGCCGGGGATAAACGAGCTGGAAATGACTCGCCAATCCCGTCAGGATGCTCTCGCTCCTTACCCATCTTGGTTGACGCCCTTTCTCTTTTTATCCTGGCTTTGTGGCCTATCTTTAAGTTGCGTCTGATATTTTTCCAAACAATCGGGACAGATTCCATGGCTGAATATGGTTTGGGTCTTTTCGGTGATATAAGATTCGATCGGCTGCCATGACTCTTTATTTCTTGAGTCGGAGTCTGGTATTCGTATTTTTTTGCAGTTCGCGCAAATTGATAAATACGATTCCAGGACCCTGATTTTTTGTAACGCCCTGTAAAGGTGTCTGAGATAGGTTTCTAAAATTGCAAGCATGATGAGGCTGAGGCCGCCGGCAACGGCTCCTACAACTAAATGCTCCGTATCAAAATAAGGGATAGCGGGATGTTCCACCATATCCACGATCGCGTTGATATTGGCCATTAATAAAACTATTCCCAGATAGAATGCAATCCGCAGGGGAAATGGAGCAATTTTAAGTGGTTGAGGAAGGTTGTCGGATTCCATATCCACCGCCTTGGTTTTTAAAGTTTGCGGCCGCGGTATGCGGAAGAAGATATACTCGTCGCCGATTTTCATTCTGTACTGATTTTACCGAGCCGGGCCGCATCAATCTTTCAGGCGGCCAGTTTGGCGGCAATTCGGGCGATATGCTCACCCTGGTAACGGGCGCCGGACAGTTCGTTGTCGCTGGGGGTCCGGCTGCCGTCAGCGCCGGCTATGGTGCTGGCCCCATAGGGAGAGCCGCCGCTGATCTCGCCTGATTCCATCAGGCCCTGGAAAGTGTATGGCAGGCCGACCAGCACCATGCCCAGATGCAGAAGAACTATTTGAAAACTTAAGATGGTCGATTCCTGGCCGCCGTGCTGGGTATTGGAGCTGGTGAAAACCCCGGCCGGCATCCCGACCAGCGATCCTTGCTGCCACAGGCTGCCGGTGGCATCAAGAAACTGTTTCATCTGGCCGCACATATTGCCGAATCGGGTCGGGGTGCCGAAAATAACCGCATCGGCCTCGGCAAGTTCCTCCACGCTGCAGACCGGAACCTCCTGCTGCATGGCAAGGGTTGAGACCGCCCCCATTTTTTCGATAACATCACCGGGCAGGGTCTCCGGCACCCGCCGCAAAACCGCCTCCGCGCCGGTAATCCCGGTAACCCCTTCGGCAACGCTCTGCGCCATTTTATAGACATGCCCGTACATTGAGTAATAAACGATCAGCACTTTCATTATTTTCCACCATTAGCGAATTTGTCGAGTTTGTTTGATATCCTTAATTTTAATAAATATAATATCACGTTTAACCCGCGGTGCTCTCGGGAATCTTCAGGAAAACCGGAAAGTTTGTGGTTGCCGGAGGTGCCGGATATAAACCTGAATCCGTGACGGCTTCGTGGTGAATTTTCTTTATACCCAAAGGGCATAAGTTTCGTTTGAGCAGACAAGCTGCTCAACTCAGCTTTATCACTTTGTAATTGCATTAGATAATCGTTTTTCCTGGATTGCCAGGGTACACCCTGCCGCCCTGCGGGGCGCCCGATAACCCGCATCTGCTGCGTTGGCAACTCGTTGATATACCATTAGTATTATTCATATCGTTGCCGCCTTGCATCTGCACCGTTCTTCTCGAACCTTCACGGATTCAGGAAAAAAAAAGGGCAACGCCGGTTAATGGCGTTGCCCTTCAATTTCGGAGGAGTCTCTTTCTTAAGTTGTACGTTGCGTTGCTGCCGCCGTATTTATTGTGAGTTAAGACCCTCCCTTTGAATTAACGTTATCAATTCCGGTTCAGCAAAGTAAAGTTTTTTTTTGAGAATTTTCCTGAATTCGTGAACGGCCGCCCTGAAGGGGTGTGCGGGGCAATTTATCCATCGCGATTCACCTAGAGATTAAAAAATAATTACAGGTTTATAAGAAAATGATGAGTTCTCAAAAAGTCACGGGATGGAAGTCGCTATGGTACAATACTTGAATTACCGTCATGATATTTTAGTCCCATGTTTTTTTCGCGTAAAGCCGAGGCGTAAATGGAAAAAAAACTGGTTATTGCCATGGTGGGCTTGCCTGCCCGCGGTAAATCCACCATGGCCCGAAAAATTGCCGGCACCCTGAAGCTTGATGAAGTTAATGTACGGATTTTTAATAACGGCGACGTCCGGCGGCAACTTTCCCGGCAGATTACTTCGGGTCCGGAGATATTTTCTCCGGAAAATCCGGAAGGCGTCAAATTCAGGGACAAATGCGCCCTGATTAATTTGGAATCGGCCCGCGATTTTTTAAAAAACCATGGCGAGGTAGCCATTATCGATGCGGCCAATGTCACCTGCCGACGCCGGAAATTAATCAAAAAGATATTTCCCGATTTACCGGTCCTGTTTATTGAGTGCATGAATACCGATAACGAGGCGCTTGAAGCAAATCTGCGACGAAAGGCCTTTTTGAAGGAATTCAGCCATCTCAGCATGGAGCAGGCTCTGGCCAGTTTCCTTAAACGGATAGACCTGTATGAGAGTGTTTATGAGCCGTTGAATGAAGAGCGGAACTATATCCTGATAGATTCCTTTGAGGGTTGTATTCTCCAGGAAAAATTATCCGACCTGCTGCCCTATTATGATAGAATTCGCGATCTCGTCACCACCCGCATCGTGCGGAATCTTTTTCTGGTCCGGCACGGGGAAACCTATTTCAACCGGGAAAACCGGATCGGCGGGGATTCGGATCTTACCGACACGGGCTTGGCCCAGGCCAAGGGGCTGGCCGAATATTTCGCCACTGAACGGATTCCCGTTATTTTCACCAGCAACTACAAGCGCACCTTGCAGACTGCCGCGCCGATAGCCGAGAAACAGGAGCAGTGTTCAATTATATCCCTGCCCGAGTTTAACGAGATTCACGCCGGAATTTGCGAGGGCATGACCTATGCTGAAATACGTGAGCAGATGCCCGAGGTTGCCGGCGGCCGGAAAAACAATAAATACGATTATGTCTATCCGGAGGGCGAAAGCTATGCCGCCATGGAAGAGCGGATTCACCGGGGTCTGCAAAAGGTTTTTTATCTGAACAACTACGATGACAACATCATGATCGTCGGACATCGCGCGGTCAACCGCATGATTCTTTCAGACTTCGTTTTCCGGCCCAGGGAAGAGGTCCCCTATATCTATATGCCCCAGAATCGTTATTATCATATCCAGATTGATCCGCAGAAAAAGATCTTTGAACTCAAACCCTATGCCCGGAAGTCGATTACCTGAATCCGTGACGGCTTGGTGGAGAATTTTGCTTTATCCGTTTGTTGTTACGTGAAATAATCGTTTTTCACTGAGTCGCCTCGGTTCACCCCGCCGCCCTGCGGGGCGCCCGATAACGGCGCATCTGCGCCCCGCAGGAAGTGCCCTTGGGGTGGAAAAAATACACTACTCCAGGTATATTGAAGTTTTTGCTTAGCCATTCCGAGACTTTTTGCGCCTCCATCAACAAGGTTAATAGAAAAAAACCATGAATCAACATCAGGAAATCATTGCTCGCGAGCTTGAGATCAAGAGCAGCCAGGTAGCGGCCGTTGCCGCCCTGCTTGAGGGCGGCGGCACCGTACCCTTTATTGCCCGCTATCGTAAAGAAGCCACCGGCTTGCTGGATGAGCAACAGATTACCGTTGTCCGCGACCGTTTGCTGCAACTCTCCGAACTGGATAAACGGCGGCAGGCCATCATCGACTCCCTGGCTGAGCGCGATCTGCTTGACCCGAAGCTGCATCAGGCAGTGCTGGCCGCCCCCTGCCTGAGCATTCTTGAAGATATCTACCTGCCCCACCGTCCCAAGCGGCGGACCAGGAGCATCATTGCCGTGGAAAAGGGGCTGGAACCCCTGGCTCGCGCCATCTTTGGCCAGGATCGAACCCCCCTTGCGCCCGAGAAATTCATCAATCCGGACAAGGGCGTAGCAAGTGTGGATGAGGCCCTGGCCGGGGCTCGCGACATCATCGCCGAATGGATCAACGAGGATCCGCCGGTCCGGGCCGCCCTGCGCCAACTCTTCAGCAACAAGGCCGTAATTGTTTCCAGGGTGGTCAAGAAGAATCAGGAGAGCGGCAGCAAATTCCGCGACTATTTCGACTGGCAGGAACCAGCGGCCAGGGTCCCGGGCCATCGCCTGCTCGCCATGCTGCGCGGCGAGAATGAAAAGGTGCTTAACTTGGCCATCCGCCCCTCCGAGGAAGCGGCCCTGGCCATGCTTTGCAAGAGATACGTGAAGGGCGGCGGTATGGCGGCGGAGCAAGTCGGCCTTGCCGCGGCGGACAGCTACAAGAGGCTCCTGGCTCCGTCCCTGGAAAACGAGCTGCGCGCCGGCCTCAAGGAGAAAGCGGACCAGGAGGCAATCACGGTCTTTGCCGGCAACCTCCGGGAGCTGCTGCTAAGCCCACCCCTGGGCCGCAAACGGGTAATGGCCTTGGACCCCGGTTTCAGGACCGGCGCCAAGCTGGTTTGCCTGGACGCCCAGGGCAAGCTTCTCCATAATGCCACCATCTATCCCACCCTCTCGAAGGGCCAGAGCCAGGAAGCCGGCCGGGTTGTCAGGGACTTATGCCAAAAATACCGGATTGAGGCCATTGCCATCGGCAACGGCACTGCAGGCCGGGAGACCGAGGCCTTTATCCGGGCCTTGGGCCTGCCCCCGGAGATTATCATTACCATGGTGGATGAGAGCGGTGCTTCGATCTACTCCGCCTCGGAAACAGCCAGGCTGGAATTCCCCGACCATGATCTCACCGTGCGCGGCTCGGTGTCCATCGGCCGCCGTCTCCAGGACCCGCTGGCCGAGCTGGTGAAGCTGGATCCCAAGGTCATCGGTATCGGCCAGTACCAGCACGACGTCAACCAGGCCGCCCTGAAAAAGAGCCTGGACGACACGGTGGCCAGCTGTGTAAATAATGTCGGCGTTGAGCTCAATACGGCCAGCGCCGAACTGCTGGCCCATGTCTCCGGCCTGGGGCCGGTGCTGGCCCGGAATATCATCAAATATCGTGATGAAAACGGTCCTTTTCCGAGCCGGGCCAAAATCCTGAAGGTGCCACGCCTGGGGGCCAAGGCCTTCGAGCAATGCGCCGCATTCTTAAGGATTCGGGGCGCGGCCAATCCGCTGGACACCAGCGCCGTCCACCCGGAGCAATACCGTATAGTGGAACAGATGGCCAGGGATTGCGGCTGCCGGGTCAGCGATCTCATGGAGCGGCCGGAGATCAGGCAAAAAATCGAAATCAGCCGTTATGTCAGCCCCGCGGTCGGGCTGCCGACCCTGAATGATATCATCGGCGAACTTGCCAAGCCCGGCCGCGACCCCCGGGAATCTTTCAGCCAGTTCTCCTTCAGCGCGGAGGTTAACAGTATCAATGATCTGCAACCGGACATGCGGCTGCCGGGCCTGGTTACCAATGTCACCAAATTCGGCGCTTTTGTCGATATCGGCGTTCACCAGGACGGCCTGGTCCACGTAAGTCAACTGGCCGACCGCTTTGTCAAGGACCCCGGCGAGGTGGTCAAGGTTCGCCAGCAGGTGATGGTTCGGGTGCTCGAGGTTGATGAAAAGCGCAAGAGGATTTCGCTGTCCATGAAGGAAGGCTGAAATTGGTAAAGGCGGAACATTCTTATTGCATCCGGTTGCGAATTTATCAAAAATTAAGTCATTGCCGGCTGTACGCAGGAGCGACAAAACTTATCAGGTGCAATTTTGACTGAATCCACTCACAAAACCATCTATCTGGCCGATTACCGGCCGCCGGCCTATCGGATCGAACAAACCGAACTGACCCTGGAGCTGGATGACAGCGATACTCTGGTCAAATCGCGGCTGACCGTCAAAGCCGATTACGATCGAAGCGAGGGTGTGCGGCCCCTGGTCCTGGACGGCCGCGATCTGGAGTTGCGGGCAATCAGGATTAACGGCAAACCGCTCGCCGGGGAAGATTATCGGCTCGGCCCCGAACATTTGACCATTCCCGACTCGCCCGGTGAAATGATTCTCGAAATTGATAATCTGATCCATCCCGACCGGAACACGGTGCTGGAGGGGTTGTACAAGTCGGGCGACAAGCTCACCACCCAGTGCGAGGCCCAGGGCTTCCGGCGGATCACCTGGTTTCTCGACCGGCCCGATGTCTTGAGCCGCTTCGAGGTGACCATTATCGGCGAGCCGGAGAGGTATCCGGTCATGCTGGCCAACGGCAATATGATAGAAAGGGGCAGCCTCGCTGACGGCCGCAATTGGGTGAAGTGGCGGGATCCCTTTCCGAAGCCCTCCTACCTCTTTGCCCTGGTCGCCGGCAAGCTTTCCAAGGTTGAGGATTTCTATACCACCGGCTCCGGCCGGCGGATCGCCCTGCAGTTTTTCGTCGAGGAGCATAATCTCGACCACTGCGGCCACGCCCTGGAATCGCTGAAAAAGGCGATGGCCTGGGACGAGGAGACCTACGGCCTCGAATACGATCTCGACCAGTACATGGTGGTGGCGGTCGACGACTTCAATATGGGGGCCATGGAGAACAAGGGGCTTAACGTCTTTAACTCCAAGTATGTCCTGGCCTCGCCGGCCACCGCCACCGATACCGATTACGAGAATATCGAGGCGGTGATCGGCCATGAGTATTTCCATAACTGGACCGGCAACCGGGTCACCTGCCGGGACTGGTTCCAGCTGAGCCTGAAAGAGGGGCTGACCGTCTTCCGGGACCAGGAATTTTCGGCTGACATGACCTCGCGGCCGGTGAAAAGGATCAGCGACGTGGCGATGCTGCGAGGCCACCAGTTTCCCGAGGACGGCGGCCCGATGGCCCATCCGGTCCGGACCGATTCGTATATCGAGATCAATAATTTCTATACGATCACCGTCTACGAAAAGGGGGCGGAGCTGGTGCGGATGGTCCATACCCTTTTGGGGCAGGATGATTTCAGAAAAGGGCTGCGCCTTTATCTGGAGCGGCACGACGGCGAGGCTGCCACCGTCGAGGATTTTATCGACGCCATGGCCGAGGCGGGGAACCGCGATCTCGGCCAGTTCATGCTCTGGTACAGCCAGGCCGGAACCCCGGTGGTCAGGGTCGAGACCAGCCACGATCCGGCCGCGAAAACCCTGACCATGACCTTCAGGCAGAGCTGCCCGCCGACCCCCGGTCAGCCGGAGAAAAAACGGTATCATATCCCGGTGGCCCTGGGGCTTCTCGCCCCGGATGGCAGGGAGCTGCCTCTAGTTATAGATGGGGAGGGGAGAGCGGGGGAGGCTTCCCGGCTGCTCGAACTGCGGGAAGAGGAGGAGAGCTTTATCTTTACCGGTATCAGTGAAGCGCCGGCGCCCTCGTTATTGCGCGGTTTTTCGGCCCCGGTCAAACTCGAATACGATTACAGCGATGCCGACCTGGGCCTTCTGGTCAGCCATGACTCCGATCCCTTCTGCCGCTGGGAGGCAGCCCAGAACCTGGCGGTCCGCAAGATCAAGGGTTTGGTCGATGACCATTTGCAGGGTCGGGAGATGACGGTCGATCTGGAGTTTTTCGCGCTCTACCGGGAGGTGATGGCCGGGCGGCAAAAGCTCGATCCCCCCTTTCTGGCCCAGCTTCTGACCCTGCCCTCGGAAGGCTATCTGGCCGAGTTTTTCGAAGTGATCGAGTTTGAGGCCATTCACCGGGCCCGTGAGTTTCTGCGGAGCGGGCTGGCCGCGGCCCTGCGGGATGACTGCGAGGCGTGCTTTGCCGAAAACCGCAGCGATCAACCTTACCGCTACGATCCGGTCCTGGCCGGACGCCGTACCTTGAAAAACACCTGCCTCGCCTATCTGGTCCTGAGCGGCGGCGACGATTTCGAAGAGCTCTGTTTCGAGCAGTTCAAAAAGGCCGACAACATGTCCGATCAGTTCAGCGCCCTGCGGATTCTGGTTCATAACGGTTCCGCCAAGGGTGCTCCGGTCCTGGCCGCTTTCGAAGAGAAGTGGCGGCACGATCCCCTGGTCATGGACAAGTGGCTCACGGTCCAGGCCACCGTTCCCGAACCGGAAACCCTGGATCGGGTCAGGGAATTGATGGACCACCCCGCCTTTGTCTTCAAAAATCCCAACCGGGTCCGGGCCCTGCTCGGCTCGTATGCGAGGGGCAACCCGGTCTCGTTCAACCGCGGCGACGGGGCGGGCTATCGGTTCATGGCCGCGAAGATCCTCGAACTAGACCGGATGAATCCCCAGACCGCCGCCCGCCTGGCCGGCTGCTTCGGGCGCTGGCGCCGTTTCAACGAAGCGCGGCAGGAAATGGTCAAGAAAGAACTGGAGAAGATTGTCCGGAGTGATAAAATATCCAAGGACCTCTATGAAGTGGTGAGCAAGACCCTGGGCAACGGCAAGAGCGGCGCCGCCGGCTAGCCGCTGCCCCCGGGCGGCCTTGGGAATCAAGCTTTTCAGTTGGTTAAGTGTTTCCGGGTTGCTTCATTCCGCTCGCAATGACTTGATTTTTTAGTTTTGCGCCGCGATCAGTTGAGGATTATCCGGTTCTTGGCGAACGGCTTACTGTTCCGCCAGGGCCTTTTCCATCTCTTCCATGCGCTTGTCGCCAAGGTCCATGGTCAGTCTGGCTTTGTCGATCGGGGTTTTGATCTTTTTGACCACGGCGTCGGCGTTTCTGTTGTTAATCTCGTCAATCTTGCTGGAGGCCTTCTCGGTAAGGCTCTCTTCATCCTTGGAGCAGCCGGGGAGGAGCAGGGTCGCGAGCAGGATGGCCAGGACGGTTCCGGTAATTTTATTCATGATGCTTTCTCCTTATCGAACTTTTTGCTTAATCATGCCGTGACTTTTTGCGGATTTGTCAATTTTCGGGCCGGTTATCGGCCGGAGGCGGCTGGTTCTTCCAGCGTTTGTGCATCCAGGCCCACTGTTCGGGATAGCGGCGGATCATCGCCTCGTAGGAATCGGAAATCTTCTGAGTGTTGGCGGTAATGTCGTTTTTCTCGTCGTCGGTCTTGACCAGCTCAAGGGGCGGTTGGCACTCCACGCTGTAAGTGAAATCGTCCTTCAGGTACATGAAGATCGGGATAATCGGCACTTCCAGACGCCGGGCCAGGACCGCCGGGCCGTAAGGGGTGTGGGCCGGTTTGCCGAAGAAGTCGACGAACACCCCCTGGGCCTTGGTGTCCTGGTCGATCAGCATGCCCACCACTTCGCCTTTTTTGATGGTTCTGATTATCTCCCTGGTTCCCTTGCCCCTGGCGATATTGGAGTAGCCGGCGCTGTTTCGGGTCTTGTTCAGGATCTTGTCCAGGCGGGGATCGAACAGGCCGGTGGCGACTCCCCGCATCGGGTAGCCGTTTTGGGCCAGCCAGGCCCCCAGTAATTCCCAGTTGCCGAAATGGCAGGTCACCATGATTAAACCCCGGCGGTCCTTTAAGGCCCGGTCGAGGTGTTCGATACCCTGGACGGTGGTCACCAGTTTATTGATATCGTTGCGGATCAGGTTCGGCATCCGCAGCACATCGCCGGCGGCGGTGGCGAAGTGGATAAAGACCGCCCTGGCGAGGGCCTTGATCTGCCCGGCGCTCATCTCTTCCCCGTAAACCCGGGCAAGATGGGTGATCGCCCTTTGCCGGGGCGCGCGGGCCGCCAGAAAGGCTAAGCGGCCCATCAGCCGCATAAAGGCCAGGGCGGGCCGGCGCGGAGTGAGGCGTAATATCCTGATGAACAACAGCACCAGGATGTAAAAAAAATCGTCCCGTAATTTTTTGTGCAGAGGTCTCTTATTCATAAGCAGAAATTATTTGGCCTTTTATCTCGGGCGAATATGGGCTAAAATCGCAGGTCGCTCGAAGTTGTATATGTAAAGGATTGTTATTCAGAAATAAGACTATAGCCGATTTGCGCGATTATTAAAAAAAGTTTACGGCGGTGCAGTTTTTTGCCTAAATATTTTCGCCTCTTTTTAAGATCGACTGTTCCCCTCGCCCGGCAAAGGTAAACTGAAATGGCTGACCGCTCCCGTTATGACTATATTGATCAAGACCTGCCCGGCGGGGAAATCCTGGCGATTCTCGGCGAACTGCCGAAAAGGTGGGGCCGGATGGACCGGATCAGCCGCCTGGCCGTGGTCGAGGCAGGGCGGATCCTGCTGGCCGCCGGTCTGCGGGGCGGGGAGAGTCCGGAGGCTGCCCGCTGCACAAGGGGCGGGCTGATCGGCCTCACCCGCCGGGGCTCCCTGGCCACCGACCTTGCCTATGCCGCGACCCTTAAAGAGGGGGTGGAGATGGCAAGTCCCACCCTTTTCAGTTATACTCTGGCCAATATCGCCCTGGCCGAGGCGGCGGGTCATTACGGCCTGACCGGGCCGGTCTATGCGGTTTTTGCCGAAGAGCCCGGCGCCGGCGGCGAGGATGAAGCGCTCCGTTGGCTCGATCATGACCCCAGCCTTGATTTCATGGTCGCCGGCGAGTTAGATGTCTATCCCGTTTCCCCGGAGGATCAGGGGGCGGCTAAAGAGGTTGTTTCCGTTAATTTTAAAATAGTGAGTTGAACATGTCCCACATTACGATTGTTTATCCCCGCTGGCCCAAGATTCCCGAGCAGACTGAATTCCATCTGCCGCCCCATGGTCCGGTCTGTCTGGCCGCAGAGATTCCGTCCGATTACGAGGTCAGCTTTATCGACGAAAATGTCGACCGGCTCGATTTCGACCGCGAGACCGATGTGGTGCTGCTCTCGATGATGCTTTCCTGCCAGGTTCCCCGCGGCCTGGAAATTGCCGCGGCGTACCGGCGCAAGGGCATCAAGGTGATCGCCGGCGGGATCAGCACCATGCTGCATTCCGAGGAGGTGGCGGCAGGGGTGGACTCCATCTTTCGCGGCGAGGTCGAGGACGGCCGGTTGGCCGGAGTCCTTAACGACTGGCGGAGCGGCACCCTGCAACCGAAGTACGATTATTTTCACGATTTCCCGCCGATCGAGACGGTCGGCCCGGCCCGGCGCGATATCCTCAACCGGGAACGCTACGTCTACCGGGGGGTGCCGATGGTCGATCTGGTCCATGCCTCCCGGGGCTGCCGCTTCAACTGTTTCCCCTGCGCGACCGGCTATCTCGGCGGCCGTCAGTTCCGGCCCCGGCCGATTCAGCAGGTGGTCGACGAGATCTCCGCCATCGACAACAATCGCCTCTTCCTGGTCGATAACTCCCTGGCCCAGGACCGGGACTGGGTTATGGAGCTTTTCCAGGCCCTGAAGCCGCTCAAGAAGAAATGGGTCTGCCATCCGATTTTAGACGATGAAGAGGTGATCGCCGCGGCGGCGGAGGCGGGCTGCTGGTACGTCTACCAGGCGGTGTTCGATACCTCCGATGTGATCCGCAACCGGGTCAAGCGCCTGAAGGACCACGGCATCGGAGTCGAGGCGGCGGTGCTGCTCGGGCCGGACAACCAGGATGTCGACTATATCAAGAAGCTGGTCGATTTCCTTCTGGAGATCGATATGGACATGGCCGAGTTTTCGATCCTCACCCCTTTCCCGCACACCCCGGTTACCGATCAGTTCGAAAAGGCGGGCCGGATTCTTCATAAGGACTGGAGCCGCTACACCACCGCCGAGGTGGTTTTCCAGCCGAAACACATGACCCCCGACGAGTTGCGGCCTGTGGAGCCGGGCCGAGATCGACGTCCTGCGCGAGGTCGGTGCCCACGTCGACGTGGAGCGCATCGAACGGATGCGGGGGGACCTGGCCCGACGGGCGGGGCTCGCCTGGGAGGCCAGCGTCGAGGACGCCTGTGTCGCCGCGGCCCGGCTCCTCGGTGGGGCCGGCTGTGACGTGGTCGTCGCCCAGCTCGAGGACGCGCTGGGCACCACCCACCGCATCAACGTGCCTGGCACTGACGCCGAGCAGCGCCCCGACAACTGGCGGCTGCCGCTCCCGGTCCTGCTCGACGATCTGGCGTCCCACCCCACGGTCCAGCGGGTCGTGGGGGCCCTCCAGCAGGCGCGACCCGTGGCCGG
>JAWOIQ010000020.1:0-21158 GCA_046484585.1 Desulfurivibrionaceae bacterium | reverse complement strand
CGATCTTTACCTTGTCCAGCAGGACAATGGAGGCGACGACCAGCAGACCGCCAATTACGCCGACAAGGGTTGCGACAAGGGGCGTCGGGGTCAGAGGTTCAGCGGTAATAGCCACCAGGCCTGCCAGGGCGCCGTTCAAGGCCATGGTGAGATCAGCTTTGCCGAACCAGAGCTGAGAGAGCAGGAGGGCGGCAACCAGACCGCCGGCCGCGGCCATATTGGTGTTGACAAAGATCATGGAGACGGCGTTTGCTTCCTCGATATTGCTTATCTTGAGTTCGGAACCGCCATTGAAACCAAACCAGCCAAGCCAGAGGATGAAGGTACCGAGGGCCGCCAGCGGCAAGTTTGCGCCGGGGATGGCCCTGACTTTACCGTCTACATACTTGCCCTTTCGAGCGCCCAGCAGCAGAACGCCGGCCAGGGCGGCCGAGGCGCCGCAAAGGTGGACAATACCGGAGCCGGCAAAGTCGGAAAAACCGAGGGTGTCGAGAAAACCGCCTCCCCATTTCCAGTATCCCCCAACAGGGTAGATAAACCCGGTCAGGACAACCGCAAAGGCCAGGAAGCTCCATAACTTCATTCTTTCGGCAACAGCGCCGGACACTATCGACATGGCCGTGGCCACGAAGACGACCTGAAAGAAAAAGTCAGCCATACTGGAATAATAGGTTTCGCCGCCGCTGCTCAGCACGGCGTCAACAGTATTGTCGGCGCCAAGCCAGAAACTTAAGCCGGGAATAAAACCGTTTGATCCGTCTCCGTACATGATGTTGTATCCTACAAACATGTACATAATGCTGGCGATGGAATAGAGCGCGACGTTTTTGGTCAGGATCTCAACCGTATTCTTGCTTCGGACCAGGCCGGCCTCCAGCATGGAAAACCCGGCGGCCATCCACATGACCAGGGCGCCCGACATAAGAAAATAAAAGGTATCGATAGAGTACGCCAAATTAATAAGGGTTTCGCCGACCCCGGGTTCCTCCGCGAATGCCGGACTGGCTGAAAAAGCAGCCAGGGCCAGGGCGGCAAATGATATTTTGATTAACATCGATCTTGCTCCTTCCTTTGGTTTGTTTGAAATTTTCATGATGATCACCCTATATTGCCGCTTCGTCCCGTTCACCGGTCCTGATCCTGCAAACACTGTCGATCGGCAGAACGAAAATCTTGCCGTCGCCGATCTTGCCGGTGTTGACCGATGAGATGATGGTATCGACAACCTTGTCGACCATATCGCTGGTAGTGACGATCTCGACCTTGACCTTGGGGATGAAGTCGACTTCGTACTCCGCGCCGCGATACACCTCCATGTGCCCCTTTTGCCGGCCGAACCCTTTTACTTCCGAGACGGTCATCCCGTAAACGCCGAGATGATGCAGAGCCTCTTTTAACTCGTCCAGCTTGAACGGTTTGATAATCGCTTCTATTTTCTTCATGTTTACCTCCTTAGGTAGGAATGTTTGCGGATATATAAGTCAAGATGCGTGCCACTTAAAAATAAATGTGTTAAGTTGCCGATATTAAACACAATAACCGAATGAAAACCGGCAAGAGGCCGGCTGGCAAAATTACATATTTGTGATAAATCAGATAGATTTAATTACGAAAATGTAATGAATTGCCCTCTGAGATGTTGAAGCCATTCTGGGGGAATTCCGGCGAATAGCTAAAGCCGGCTGGATAGGGTAAGGCGATGGATATTATTGTTTTACCCTATTATTGTTTGACATCTCCGTCCCGCAGGTGCTAAAAAAATGAACTAACCAATGAAAACGGAGAAACGAGCAATGCACTTTTACAACTGACGATGACGGCATAAGCCGTTCAGCCTGGTCGAGGCTGATTTTCATAATGTCGGGTGTTTCTCCGCCTTTTCCCCCTTGCAGTAATTTCCCCATGCATACAGGATTTTCGGAGTCTGGCCCGAATGGGCGAGGAATTCCGGAAATTCGCGGTAAGCGAAGTGATGGTCTCGGCACGAAATCGGCTGCCGCCATCCTTTTGTCTTGATTCTTCCGGCTCCGGTCCCTCTGTTTTGAGAGCTTCATCCTTTGATAAATTGTTCTTTGCTCTTCTCCCAAAAAAAATTTTTAAAGGAGAAAAGTAATGAAGCGAATAATCTTGAATTTACTGCTTGCCGTCGGGCTGGGCCTGTTGTTCGGCGCCGATTGCCTGGCCGGCAGCGCCGCCGGGATCATCAATATGGATTTTGATTTGAGCGGCCAGGCGCGGGACCGGGAAGTGGAGTTATGGATTCCCTATCCGGTTTCCTCGGAGGATCAGGACATCAGCGGGATTCGGGTGACCGGTGATTTTGCCGAATCGGCCGTTTATACGGATAAAAAATACCGGACCCCGATGCTCTATGCCAGGTGGGCGGCGGGGGCCGAGAGCCGCCGGCTGACCTTTGCCTTCAAGGCAGAGCGTCGGGAGGTAGTCAAAAGGGATCTCCCTGAAAAAGAAGCTTCCTGGAACCGGGCTGATTTTGCCATGTGGCTGGCCGGGACCAGTCTTGCCCCGCTGGACGGGCCGGTAGCCGAGCTTGCGGACAGGATCACCGCGGGGAAAACCACGGTTCTGGAAAAGGCCAGGGCGATCTATGACTGGACCTGCGACAACATGTACCGCGATCCGGCCGCCATCGGCTGCGGACCGGGTGATGTCTGCGCCCTCCTGCGGAAGCCCGGCGGCAAATGTACCGATATCCACTCGGTCTTTGTCGCCCTCTGCCGGGCCGCCGGTGTTCCGGCCCGGGAGGTTTTCGGTATCCGCCTGGGGAAAAATCCGGTCCAGGATATTTCCAGCTGGCAGCACTGCTGGGCCGAGTTCTATCTGCCCGGCTACGGCTGGGTGCCGGTCGATCCCGCCGATGTCCGCAAACTGATGCTGAAAAAAAATCTCCAAGTAGACGATCCGGAAACCGCCGAGCTCAGGGCCTATTTCTGGGGAGGCTGGGACGCCTACCGGGTCGAACTTGCCAGGGGACGGGACCTGGTGCTTAATCCCCGGCAGCAAGGCGCGCCCCTCAATACCTTCGGCTACCCCTATGCCGAGGAGGGCGGCGAACCTTTGGACTTCTACGATCCGGCCGCCTTCAAATATTCCTTCACCGCCTATCAACTCAACGCGGAGGGGTTTGGCCTGATTGATACCGCGGGCTTGAAAGACCTGCTTGACCGGGGTACGGATATCGCTCTCTTTGACGCGAGAAACCCGGAGGAATACCAGGAGGTCCACATCCGCGGCGCCGAAAGCCTGCCGCAGAAGAAATTCGCCCAGTACCGCAAGCTCTTGCCCGAGGACAGGTCGCAACTGGTCGTCTTTTACTGCAACGGGGTCAAATGCGGCAAAAGCAGGAAGGCCGCTTTAAAGGCTCTGGAGGAAGGATATAAAAACGTCCTGGTCTATGCCGAAGGGATGCCGGTCTGGGAAGAGAAGGGCATGCCGATCTATGCCGGGCCGAATTACGAGGAGCGGATCGAGACCACCAGGATCAGTCCCGCCGATCTCGCCGCCCTGATTGAAAAAGGCGGCGACAGCTTTCAACTCGTCGATGTCCGCGATCCGGAAGAGTTCGGCGAAGGTCATATCCCCGGCGCGATCAATATCCCGGTGGCCTCCTTTGCCTCACAGTCTGAGATCCTCGACAAGAAGAAACGGATCATCGTCTACTGCAACTCCGGCGGCCGCAGCTACAACGCCTATCGGAAACTGATGAAGCTCGGCTACAAGAAAATCAACCAGGCCATTTTCTTTGATTGGAAGGAAGCGGGGCAGGAGGTAGTATCATCGTCTATGTAAAAAGGCGAAAGATTGGGATAGATGACTTCTTGCATCTGTACCGATTCTCATCCTGATGGGATTTATATCCGAATGGAACTCAAACAAAATAGAGTTGACGAATCGGTGCAATTTTTTCATCGATACTGTTTGAATGAATATATCAGTTAGAATTCAGAGTGAAAAAATCCGGACAGGATACCGGCACAATGATGCCGGTATCCGCGTCCGCCTGAACTTTTTCCTGCCAGGAGTCGTTTCAGCTAGAAAGTGAGACCGAGGCCGAGACCGTAAACAAAACGTCCGTCGTCGTAAACTTCGTCTATATCATCGGCACTTTCAAACAGAAACTGGTATTCCACCAAACCGTAAATAAAGGTGGTGTCGTTGACGAAAAATTTGAGCCCGCCTTCGGGGCCGGCGATAAACTGGTCACTGACATTGTCGCCATAAACGTATCCAAACGTCAATCCCAACAGCGGGACCAGTTGCCCGGTACCGAAGTGATAGTCGAAGGCCAGCCTGGTCGAACCGTTGAAATTGCTACCGCCGCCGAGATCGTTGAAGTTAAGATCTTGGCGGATACCCCATTCCATGTGCGGATTGGTAAAATAGCCGTAGCTTACGGTAGTGCCGAAAACGGTGTCGTCCAGATCCTCATTGCTCGAGCCGGAACCGCCCAGGGTAAACTCCTGGGTGCCCTGCTTAAAGACATCGGTCTGGGCTAAAGCCACCGCCGGAACAAGCACCGACAGCGCAACTAGCGGTAAAATTTTCTTCCTTAACATAACTGCCTCCTTTTTCATTTAATTAATCATTTGTCTCATTTTCATCTGTGCTGCACAGATATTGCCTTACCTTTAAATCCATGCAAAAATAGCACCAAGTCCGCCATTTCATCAATTTTTCCTTATATAAAAAAAGGAAAACTAATATTTATCAAGTTATTACAAGTAGTTACATGCCACGGCAGACGGCCAGGGCGAACCTTGAGGCCCCTCGGATAAAAAGAAACTAGCCATCAATTATTTCCGCTTTTCCTGGCTATCAGGAATAATATTCCTATCCCGGAAGACAGCGACCGGACAAGGGAGCATAATCAAGCGGGTGAGAGAACCCGCCCCGGAAGGTCAGCCAGCCAACGGGTAGCGAGTCCTTGGAGTTCTGGCGTTATCGTCAGGATTTAAGCGCGGGACAGCGAGCGGATAGGTCGAAATCCGTAAGGGTGAAGGGAGTGAGCCCCGAAATTGTCGCGGTGGGAAGGACGACACTCTAACTATGGTGAATACAACACAGGTAGCACCGCTATTGTGCCTTATTTGAAAATCCAAGTGGTTGTTTTTAAGGATGAAAGACTCATCCCGGTATTTATTTGTCATCTCGAACGGCGGAGTCGGAGAGATCTTAATAGTTCGCGACGACTTTGAAGATTTCCTGGGTGATGATGCCCACCAAACGCCGGCAGCATTCAGCCTGATATTATTGTTAAATATTTTGCTTTGTGGTACAGTGAATCGTACATGTCCACATTGGAGGAATATCATGGATACTATTACGTATACCTCGGCGCGAAGTAACCTTGCCAAAACGATGGAAAAGGTTTGTGACGATCATTCTCCGGTTGTCATAACTCGCAAAACCGCCCAACCTGTTGTGATGATGTCTCTTGAAGATTTTGAAGCTCTTGAAGAGACGGCTTATTTATTAAGAAGCCCCAAAAATGCCCGAAGACTTCTTGAGTCAGTCGCTGAACTTGAAGCGGGTAAAGGATCTGAAAAGGAACTTGCGGAGTGAGGCTTTTATTTTCAGAAAATGCCTGGAAGGATTACCTGTACTGGCAGCGCACCGACCAAAAAACATTAAAACGCATCAACCTTCTTATTCGTGACATTCAACGTATGCCATACGAGGGAATTGGTAAACCGGAACCTTTAAAACACGGTCTTGCCGGCTATTGGTCTCGACGAATCACCGATGAACACCGTCTTGTTTATAAAGCGGAAGATGACGCTGTGTTAATTGCTCAACTTCGTTATCATTATTAATGCAAAATCAATCCGTCTTCCGGTGAAGAAAATCCTTTCAACCGGGAAAGGCCCGGCCGATTATGGCCAGCCGGTCCGGCCATTCGATTACGTGTTGCCAATCCAATGTCATTTTGCCGCTTAAGGGACAGCTCCGGGCGGCGCGGGCGCGGCAACCGTGACGATCCAGGAATGCTCGGCGGCAAGATTGTTGCCGGCCAGGTCGCTAACCGCCGTGGTAATCGTGACCGCATAGTCCCAGGAAGAGGCCAAGGCCGAATCGGGAATAAACTTCGCCGTCCTGACTCCGGCTTCATAACTGACCGTGCCGGCAACCGCCGTTCCTCCCGCACCCCACTCCTCAACTATAAATGAAGAAGCGTTTACGGTCTCGGCCTTCACGGCCTCATCGAAGATGACCTTGATGCCATTGACCTGAATATCGGCGGAGGCGACATTGCCGTCGGCTGTCGGCTCGGGGTAGTAGGCCTCCACCTTGGGCGCGGTTGAATCGGTTCCGGGTGTCGGGGCGGGGAGTTCTCCTCCGCCTTCGCCGCCACAACCGGCTGCCGTCAACCCGAGAACTATAAGCGAAAAAATCAGTCTAAGTGTTTGCATCTTTCCACCGCCCTTAAATATCGCTGACGGTAATGATAAGCTCACCGCCATTTCGATTCCCCAGAACATAGCCGGAGGTCGTCTTCATATCGATAAACTCCCGGCTGTCGAGATCGATAAGCACTATCTCGCTATTTGGAGGTAACCGGTCCCTGTCCCAGCTGAGCGCTATTTCTTCAGCCGATTCGGAGGCGATACTCACTCGCCATTTTTTAATTCCGTCAGGGTTTGCGGCCTTGATATCACGCCACAATGTTTCCCCGCCATTGGTAAATGAAGCCCGGAGTTGCCCGGAAAACAATGCCGGCACATCATAAAACCCGTCGTTGCCATCGGTAGCCGCCGGATGCTGACCGAAGGTCAACTTGCTCGTGGCCTTGCCCGAATCAACCAACAGGTTGGCCTGCCAGCCATCCACGGCAAAGCCCGGGCCGGCGGCGGAGATTGTCAGAACAGCAGTCAACAGGGCGGGCAGTGTATATTTTTTCATCAATCGTATCCTCTGTTATGGTTTGGTGAAAATCAATTTATAATCGGCGTCGTTCCGGATCAGATAAACCCAGTAGCCTACCCACGGAGTGAGGGTGGCTTCGGGATCGCCGCCGACGCTGTCAAAGCTGTATGAAGACCCCCAGTCAGAACCCAGATAGCTATAGATGCTGTTGGTCAGCCAGCGGTTGGTGCAGGCATCGGCCCAGCTTAGCGCCGCTTCAGTACCGCGTTGCACCCGGACATCGCTCAACCCGATATTTCCGCCATAGGGATTACCGATTATGTTCCAACCCGGGCTCAAATCAACCGCAACGGTTGCGGCGGAGGTTTCCGGATAGCCGCTCAGATCGGGCAAAGTAGCGTTCTGGTCCCGGATAACAAAATAGCCTTTACCGAGATTCTGGAAACCGCTCCCGTCCAGAGCCGCAAAAGATCCGTGATTGGTATCCGTGGTCAGAGCGCTGGAAACCCATTGAAAGGCGGGGCTGCCGGCAAACAAATCAGCCGGCCCCACACCGGTATCTCGCATATCCTTGGCGATAGCCAACATATTGGGGCCATTCAGCATCTCAACGACCGGCCCGGCTTTTCTGCCGGTCCTGATTAGCGGTATTGCCAAGGGATCGTAGTCCGAAGTTTCGAGTGCCACGATTTGATAACTGTGATTATAGGCCGGGCCAAGTTCCGTGGCCACCGAACAGAAAACTCCTCCAGGAGCGGAAAAGTCCGGATCGGTCCCGCAATCCATGGCCATCGGGTAGCCGTTCAACAAGAGCCAGACACCGGCAACGGAATTGTCGAATTCCACCCTGGTCTGAAAGATGTATTCGAGGTCCGCCCTGGGTTTGCCATTCGAGAGGTTCGAGGTCACCGGCCCGCCGTCTGTGCGAATAATTCCGGTTTCACTGAAATTGGCCGCATCGGGGAATGGATCGAGCATCAGACCGCTGGTGGAATCAGCCTCGGTCATTCCGACGGTCCAGCTATCGGGCATTCCATCGCCATCGCTATCGACACTGGCAGCCGGATCGGTCGGGAAGGCATCGAGGGCGGCTCCGGTGGCAGGATCGTCAACAGTCCCCGCCAAGTCGTCCCGGGCGGAGGTATCGTCGGGCGCGGCCGCTTCACTGCTTTCCCCATAAACAGCGGTCACCCTGAAAACACTCTGCGCTCCAAGCTCGGTCGGACAGGTTATCTCCCGAGCGGAAGGATCAAAGGTTTCACAGAGCAGCTGATCGTCTTGATAGAGTTGATAGGCCGTGATCGGAGCGGCCGATAAAGGCTGATCCCAGCTGATAGTAACGTTTTGGGAGGCTGCGGCTGAAGCGGTAAAACCGAGCAGCGCAAAAAGCGGAAAGATCGCGAGGGTTTTGGGTGGGCGCTGAAAAACGATATGATATGGCATTTCGAAACCTCCGGGAAATTTTTAAACATTACCGAAGGTTGAAATACCATTCGGCAGTCCCGCTGCCATATCTCCCGATTCGGAGACTTAGGCCGGTGATTTTGCGTCCTCACTTTTCAGTGAGTTTGCCTTTGTCATTTGCACTTTTAATTTTTTAACTATCTACCTTGCCTTACTCCTTCACCTCATTCTGTAGTTAAACAAAATCCCATAAGCAAAAGGCGCCCACGGCGCCTCTTGTTTAATTTCTGCAAACTAATACCTTAAAACGGACCATGGATAGAAAGCTCATTCAAAAAAATAACCAGAATATTTTTCGAGTCAAACTCCGAGTCAAATTATTTGGGGGTTTTCAGGCCGGGCCACGCTAACTAGCTGAAATTCAATAAAAAGTATCCCAGAGGTAACCGTTTAAATGAAGAAACCAGGGGCACTCCCCATATTCCCAAGAAATATGGGGAGTGCCCCTGGTTGTTTAATATTTGGGATTGTTCTATCCCATTCCGGATTGTGCAGGGTTGAGTATAGGATGTCCTCATCCCCCAATCAAATAACAAAATGTCAAGCCCCGGCACCCGCTTCAATCGGAAAGATTCACCGACGCCCCGTCTTTCTACCTGACCGGAATCGATCCCACAGCCATTTCCCGAGGAACGGCAGCAAGGTGATCCCTCCCAGCAGCAGCACAGTGGGCATGATGGTTTCGGAATCACCGAGGGCGATCTTGCTGCCGAAATGGGCCAGGAGAAAACTAATGGGGATGATGCCGGCAAGGGTCGCCAAAGCAAAACGCCAGAACAGGAGCGGTGTAAGTCCGGCCATATAGCTTACCACGTCGAAGGAGAGGAAGGGCAGCAGGCGGCTGATGAAAACGGTGGCGGTCATCATGTTCTGAGATCCGAAAAATTTGACCGTCTGCAACCGCTCGCCGAACCAGCGGTGCAACACCTCATAACCGACCATTCTGCCGATCGCAAAGGCGATAATCGCTCCAATCTCCGCACCGATCGCCACAAAAAGGGTGCCCCACGCATGACCGTAAGCCATGCCCGCAGCCAGGGCGATGGGGGCGCTGGGAATTGGGCTCATGACAATGGCGGCGGCCATCAGGCCGATAAGCACCACCGGGCCGTACCAGCCCAGGTCCCGGACCAGCGCGTGCAACTTCTGCTCGTCCATCAGCACAGCCAGGGCACCGGTTTTTGAAAGAACAACATAGGCGGTGACAAGCAGGATCACCACAATGATTCCGACGATTAGTCTCAGGTGCATGGATGAAAATCGATGGTCTCGCAAAAGTGAACACTCCCTGCAAAGCGGATGACCTCCGGAAGCCCCCTCCAAGGAGCGATGGTGACAAGAAATCGCTCTTGCCCGCCCTGGCAAAAAAACGGGGCATCAACGATAACCCGTGTTGCCAGCCAGTCGACCAGCCGGTCAAAGAAAAAAACGGGCCTCAAAAGCTGCCTGAATCCGGAAGATGCCCACATTCTGCGCCAATGGCCGGCGAAGAGCATACATCACCTCAGCCGCCTGAACCCCCATCAAAAAAACAGACCCTATTTTTCATTATACCGTGACAAACGGCTCTTCATCCTGAAAATATGAGATGGAATCAGAATAAAGGAAGGGGTTCTCTTTTGACTTTTGCTCAATTCTCCTTTGACCCGCCTATCTGCCTGGATAAGGAGTTCCGGGGTAGATTCTATTGGCAAGAAATACACCTGCTTCTCCAAGCGATTCCCACCGATTTAATGTTGGATCTCTTTACCCTGGTCATCCCTGACCTTGTCGAAGGGTCCTCAAACAAATATTTGGGATTGTTCTATCCCATTATGGATGGTACTTTTAATATTTTAGTTAGGGAGTCATGGGGTAAAACAAATGCCAAAAGTCGACTTGCCCTCTCGCCCATTCCGGATTGTGCATGGGAGTATAGGATGCCCCCATCCTTCCTCTAAATTTTGCAACTTTGCAAGCCTGACCCCATGGTCTCTTGAAAATTAAAATTCACGACGCTTCTCATTAATAATATTTTAGCCGCAAAACTCAAAATTTGATCCCTTGGGAAAAATGGGATTTTCTGTTATTTTTGAAGCGAGTTTAGAAAATATTTGCCAACCTAAAATTAGGCATAAAGATGCGAGCTATAGATTTATTTAGTGGACCCGGTGGCCTTTCCATTGGCATGAGAGAGGCTGGCATTATTCCTGAACTATGTGTGGAATTTAACAAAGATGCCATTGCTACATACTCGATCCACCACAACGACTGCATTCATATCAATAAAAACATTCGCTCAATAGATTTTTCCAATTATAAAAACAAAATTGACATAGTTATTGGCGGACCTCCTTGCCAACCTTTTTCTTTAGGGGGGTTAAGGAAAGGAGATACTGACAAAAGGAATATGATTCCTGAGTTCATTAGGTGCTTGGCGGAAGTATCGCCCGAAGCATTTGTTATGGAGAATGTCCCCGGATTAATTATGAAACGGGCCAGACCATATTTCGATTCCGTTTTGTTTCAATTGAGTAATTTAGGATATAAGCTCAATTGGGCAGTCTTAAATTCCGCCGATTACGGAGTGCCACAAAAGAGGAAAAGGTTATTCATTTTAGGAAGCAAGTCGAGATTTCTTCTTTTCCCTTACCCAACTCATGGCGTTCAAACAGGCCTCCCACATCCCAATTCCTTTGATTTTATTAAGTTGGAAAAGCCTATTGGGACCCCTCCTAATTCACCAGTAAAATATGCAAAACTCCCAGACTTAAGAAAAAGTCCATATGCTGGTCATATATATAATGGTGGGGGGAGACCTTTAGCACCATCTGGGCCTTGTCATACAATATTAGCATCTTCAGGAGGTTACAAAACTCATTGGGTGGACACTCAAAATATAGCTGCTGAATATCATAAACATTTAATGAATGGTGGTACCCCTTGGGAAGGTAGCGTACCAGGAGCACGAAGATTGACGGTTGAAGAATGTGCAATAATCCAAACATTTCCACGTGAAATGAATTTTGCAGGTAGCAAGTCATCTCAATATACTCAAGTAGGAGACGCAGTTCCCCCGATACTTGCAAAGGCTGTTGCTGAAGCCGTCTCAACACAACTGGGCGGCAATAGTATAAAAAGAAAACTTATTGAAGTTGAGCCATTACCATTATCTTACCAACAAGCGTTATTTTCATGAGTAAATCACAAAGAAATATATTTGTAGAACAGGCCGCGGATTTAATTATTTCTGAGGTTGATAGGTTTGTTGCAGGAAATTCGCTCTCAAAAATACCGAGTATGGGTCTAAGAAATAAAATCCAGCAATATTTAAAACACCAGGGTGGCAGCGTCAAGCTTGCCGCCCTTTTTTTGCTAGCCTATTCACTCGTTGATGAGTCATGGAATTTCTCTTCTATTCCAATCGGCATCCGAGGAAAATACGGAGACAAAAGATTAGCTTCTGAGCTAACCGAACGATATGCCACTTTTCACAAAAGCATTACCGCTTTTGGTGAAAATCTCGGCTGGAAAGGGAATGTAAGAAATTTCGATTTGGGGAGTGACCCAAGGTTTGAAGTCTTTATAAAAATCATTAGAAAAGCAAGCGCTTCAAACAGAAAGAGTTTACTCAGTTATTTGTGCTCTGAGATTGCAGATACTCGTGTTGTCCCCAAAGCACTGCCAAATCTACCCAGTGACTACCTCACTTATGCTCGCTCATTGTCATTATTTCTAAAATTATGCAGTCTCCAATCTGAAGGTCATATTCAGCAATTTGTTGTTGCTGCAATTTTGACCGTTCATCGAAAAAAATTCAGCGCAGAAGTGGTTACGCACCACCCACACGCTTCTGACAAATTTGATGGAACATGTGGAGATATTGAGGAGTTTTTTGAAGGTCAACTTATAAATGCATATGAGGTAACAGTTCGAGATGACTGGAAGAACAGAATTCCAGACTTAAGAGAAAAAATGCATCGAGCGAAGCTCAACAAATATATACTTATTGCTTCTGGCATTAGAAATGACCCTGAACTCTCAAACCCCATGAGGTTGATCAAATTTACAGACAAAACGAATTTCGATCTTGCCATTGTAGATCTAGAAGATTTTATTCGTGTTTTTTGTTCAGAACTAAAAGCCAAAGAAATTCTCGAGTCCATAAATACTGCGTATGAATTTCTAATTAATCCCAAACTGTGTGGGCGAAGCGAGTTCATTCAAGCCTACAAAAATATTGTCGACAATTGGCTCGACGGCTAACAAGGCCAATTAACGCCGACGCCTGAAGGTGCGTAAGTTCCGGACCTTTCTCAATTATCAGTCTCGCTGTTACCGGTTTGCCGCTCTTGACCGGTTTTTAAATATTGTGTAGAGTTGCTTCTTTCAGGCGCTCAATTGAGCTTAAAAGGGAACCCGGTGTGAATCCGGGGCGGGCCCGCCGCTGTAACCGGGGACTGAAGCCATTTTGCCACTGTTCGTTAAGGATGGGAAGGCTGGTGGAGGGATGATCCGGGAGTCAGAAGACCTGCCTTGAAAAATGGTGATGTATTCCCGTGGACAGGGGTATATCGACTGATCTCGCGGATAAAAAGGGAATCCCCGGATCGATTAATTTCGGTCCGGGGTTTTTTTATGCCCGGACTCCGAGCAACTGACAAAGGAGGACGAAGGTGATACTGACGGAAAAAGGCCATTTGCAGCTGACCATCCTGACCCGCACTGACTGGGATGATTTCCAGGCCGCACTGTGGTGTTTGCGCCGCAACGCCTGAGCAGGAAGCAGGGGAGAGCAGGAAGTAAATCATAAATTTGAAACATATTTGGAGAACGGATAGATGAAGAAGTTTTTACCGATATTTATTGTTGGATTGATTTTCGCGCCCGCAACCCTTTGGGCCGCGGAATCCCAGGACGATGCCCGGAGTGTCGCCACCATGGAGGAGGTGGTGGTTACCGCCACCAGGACGGCGACCAATCTCGATAAGGTGGGCGGCAGCGCGGTGACCGTAATTACCGCCGAGGAGATCGAAAAGAAGCAGCCGGCCACGGTGGCCGAGATGCTCCGGACCGTTCCCGGCCTCGATGTCAAATCCAACGGCGGCCGGGGGACCAATACCTCGATTCATCTGCGCGGGGCCGACAACAAGAACACCCTGGTCCTCGTCGACGGCATTATGTACAATGACCCCTCCCAAGCCAATCGCGGCGCCAATATCGGCTCCCTGACCATGGACAATGTGGAGCGGATCGAGATCGTTCGCGGCCCGATGAGTGTCCTTTACGGCAGCAACGCCACGGCCGGGGTGGTCAACATCATCACCCGGAAGGGACGGGGCAAACCGACGGTCAGCGGCGGCGCCGAAGGCGGTTCCTACGATACCTGGAAGGTTTTCGGCGATTCCTCCGGCAGCAACCGAAAATTCGATTATTCGGTTTCCGCCGCCCATACCGAAAGCGGAGGGTTTTCCATTGCCGATGACGATAACGATCGCATCCCCCACGCCGGGAACACCTCCGAGGACGACGGCTGGGAAAACACCACCCTGTCGGCCAGGTTGGGTTTCGCGGTCACCCCCGACTTCAAGATAGACACCGTGATTCGCCATCTGGATTCCACCGTGGAGCTGGACGACTACAATGGTTCATATGCCGGCGACCGCTTTGCCTCCTGGTTCGCGCCCACTCCCAATGCCCCCGAACCCGATGGCCTGAAAGAGCGGCGGACCGAAAGCGAGCAACTCTTTGCCCGGATAAATTTTCACAACAGTTTTCTGAACGGTCGACTGAGCTCGGACCTCGCCTTGCAGTCGGCCCGGCAGGATCGGGATTCCTTCGATAACGACGGCCTGCCCAGCTACGATTTCACCGGAGAAAACCGTGAGGCCACCTGGCAGGGCAGTGTCCGGATCATGGAAAGCAACCTTGTCTCGGTCGGGGCGGGGGTTATCCGGGAGGAGATGAACAGCGATGCCAACGCCATCGTCGATAAAACCGCCGAAACCCTGAGTGTCTGGGGTCAGGATCAGATCATGATCGGCGAGGCCCTCGATATCGTTGCCGGACTCCGCTATGACGATCATGATCGTTTCGGCGGCAAGGCCACTTACCGTCTGGCCCCCGCCTACTATCTCGATGCCACCTCCACTACTTTCAAGGCAGGTTACGGCACCGGTTTCCGGGCTCCGTCCCTCTACGAGCTTTTCTCTTTTTATGGCAACGAAACCCTTGGCGCCGAAGAGAGCGAGGGCTGGGATCTGGGCGTTGAGCAACGGTTGCTGGCCGGCCGGTTAAGCCTTGGGCTTACCTATTTCGCCCTCAATTTCGACGACCGCATCGACTACGACTTCGCTCTCTCCCAATACGCCCAGCAGGACGGCGTTACCCGTACCCGGGGAGTCGAGACCGCGGCGAAGTTCGCGGCCACCGACAGCCTTGATCTGGGCTTGACCTACACCTATACCGACACCAAAGACCCCGACGGCGCCCGCCTGGTTCGCCGGCCCTTGAACAAGGCCTCGATATACGCGACCTATTATTTCGGCGAAAAAGGTTCGATCAACTGCGATCTGATCTGGGTCGACGAACGGGATGCCAGTCCCTTTGCCGCCGACGGCTCCGGCAACCCGGTGGGTACCCTCGACAGTTACGCCCTGGTCAATCTCGCCGGCCGTTATCTTGTCGCCGAGAATCTCGAACTTTACGCCAAAGTCGACAACCTCTTCGATGAATACTACGAGGAGGCCTGGAGTTACGCGACGCCGGGATTATCCGGTTATTTAGGGGTGCGGGTAAAATATTAAATGAGTGACCTGAACGGTAGGGACTTTTTTTGTTCCTGGAGCGGCGGCAAGGATTCCTGTCTGGCCCTGTATAAGGCGATTCTGGAGGGCGGCCGTCCCCGCCGGCTGCTGACCATGTTCGGCGATGACGGCAAGCGGAGCAAATCCCATAATCTGTCGCCGGCGGTGATCGCGGCCCAGGCCGGGGCGCTGGGAATATCTTCGTTGATCGGCAGCGCTTCCTGGGACGGCTATGAAAAGGTCTTCCTCGGTTATCTCGGGGATCTTAAAAGAGACGGTCTTGTCGACGGGGTCTTCGGGGATATCGACCTGGTTCCCCATCGGGAATGGGTCGAGAGGGTCTGCGGTGAGCATGGTATAATGGCCCATCTGCCGTTATGGCAGGAGGCGCGGCGTAAACTGCTGGCCGATTTCATTGAGGCCGGGTTCAAGGCGGTGATCGTGGTGGTCGACGAGAAAAGGCTCGACCGGAGTTTTCTGGGCAGAGAGCTGGACCGGCGGACCATCGCCGACCTGGAAGCGGCCGGGGTCGATGCCTGCGGGGAAGAGGGTGAATATCATACCGTGGTTGCCGGCGGGCCGATTTTCGGGCACGACTTGAATTTCAAGTACGGTAAGATAAGTCATAATGAAGGGTATGGTTTTCTGGATGTTTCTTTGTGATAGCGGAACTGTGATGGAGTGTTTACGATGATCGATATTTTTCAAAGCGGCGGGCCGGTGATGTATCCGCTCCTGCTCTGTTCGGTGCTGGTCCTGTTCGTGGTGGCCGAGCGCTTTGTCTTCTGGGCCGGGATCGATCTCAAACGGCAGCGGGATCTGCTCGACGAGGTTCTTGAACTCTGCCGCGAGGGCAAGTGGGACGAGGTCCGGGAGAAGGTCCGGGGCAGCGGCGACTATGTGATCAGGATTCTGGTCACCGGCATCGTCCATCGGGAATTCTCGATGAGCAAGGCGATGGAGGCCGCCGCCACCGAGCAGTTGCGGGGGATGGCCCGCTTCATGGGGGTGCTCGACACCATGATCACCGTGGCCCCGTTGCTGGGGATCTTCGGGACGGTGATCGGTATTATCGCCTCCTTCGAGGTTCTCGGTACCGCCGGGATTGAGGATCCCCGGGCGGTTACCGGCGGGATCGCCCAGGCCCTGATCACCACGGCGGCGGGGCTGGGCATCGCGATCATCTCGGTATTCCCCTTCAACTATTTTAATTCCCGGATCGAAAAGGCGGCCCACCGGATCGAGCAGTACGCCACCAGTCTGGAGATCGTTTACGAAAAGCTTTTGCAAAGCGACGGGGACGGGACCGGTGAAGATTAATCTCCCCCGCAGGCGCAAGGCCAGAATCGAGATGCTGCCGCTGATCGATATCGTTTTCCTGCTTCTGGTCTTCTTCATTTACGCGATGCTGTCGATGGCCGTCCATCGCGGCCTGGCCGTGGACCTGCCGGTTTCCGCCGGCGCCGCTCCCGAAGAGGAGTTGATCCTCTCGGTGACCGTCAAGCATTCCGAGGCAGGCGCCGAATATTTCATCGATGAAGAACCGGTCGAACTGGCCGGGATGGCGGATTTATTGAAAGAGAAAGTGGCGGCCGGACGGGCCGCGGCTGCTCCCGAGCCGGGGGTCCTGCTCTTTGCCGACCGCCGGGTCGATTACCAGCAGTTGTTCGCGGTGCTCGACCGGATAAACCGGGCGGGACTGAGCCGGATCTCCTTGCAGGCCGATGTCGGACCTTAGCCGGATAAGGATCGCTGCCGCCCTGTTTTTTTCGGTGGCGGCCCATGCTGTCCTGTTCGGGATCGAGTTCGGCGGCGAAACCACTTCGGTGAGGCCCGGTCCGGAGCGCAAGGTCGAGGTCCGTCTGGTCCCGCGGCGCGTTCCGCCGGTGGTTGCAAAGGAGGTTTCGCCTCCGGAGAGGGTGCGGAAGGCAACCGTTCCCCAAAAAACCACCCCGGCACCGGTTGCGTCGACGCAGCCGGTTCAGGTGGCGGTGCGGGAAATCCCCCCGGTGGCGCTGCCCGCCCCGCCGCGGGTGCCGGAGGAGGTGGCTGAACCGGTTCCGGATCTCGCGGAATCGGCGGTGGAAAACGGTGATGAACCCGCGCCGCCGCGGAATAAATTGGCTGAGGAGGTTGCCGGCGCTCCGGCGCAGACGCCGATCCGCCTGGCTCGCCCCCTTTACCGGAAGAACCCGCCGCCCGAATACCCAAGTCTCGCCCGCCGCCGTCATCTGCAAGGCACGGTTGTTCTGGAGGTCTCGGTAAGCGCGGAGGGCACGGTCGAGGAACTTATGGTCGAGGAGAGCAGCGGCCACAAGGTTTTAGACCGGGCGGCTTTGCGGGCGGTCGGGGATTGGCTTTTCGAGCCGGGGCGGCGCGGCGGGGAGAGAATCGCCATGCGGGTCATGGTCCCGGTTCGCTTTGATTTACGCTGATGAATTCCACTTAATGGAGTTACAAGTTGTCTGAATTATTGAAAATAATCATATTTGTCTTGTTGCTGCTGACCCCTGCGACCGGGTTCGGCCGCCAAGTGGTCGATCAGGCTGGGCGCGCGGTCGAGGTTCCGGCCGGGATCACCCGGATCGTTTCGTTGGCCCCCAGTATAACCGAGGTGGTTTTTTCCCTGGGCCGGCAGGATCTTCTCAAAGGGGCCACCCTCTACAGCGATGATCCGCCCGAGGCCAGGGAGCTGCCGAGGGTCGGCTCTTATGTCCAGCTCGATGTCGAGAAAATCGTGGCCCTGCGTCCCGATCTTTGTCTGGCCATCAAGGACGGCAATCCTCTGCACACCATCAGGCGGATCGAATCGCTGGGGATCCCGGTCTACGTGGTTAATCCCCGCAGCCTGGACGGGATTATCGAGATGATCAACGGTCTCGGCGATATCCTGGGCGCCGGCAACCGGGCCGCGCGGATTACCGGCGATATGCGGGTCAGGATCGCCAGGGTCCGCGAGAAGTTGTCCGGCGAGATCGAGCGGCCCCGGGTCTTTTTCCAGATCGACGCGGCGCCGATTGTCTCGGCCGGACGCGATACCTTTATCCATGAACTGATTGTGACGGCCGGGGGGATTAACCTGGCGGCGGATGCCGGTACTGCCTATCCCAAGTTCAGCTGGGAGGATATCCTGGTTTTTCGGCCCGAGGTGGCGATTGTCGCCTCCATGGCCGGGGGCTTTTCGGTTGAGGAACTGCGCTCCGGCTGGCGGAAGTGGCCGCAATTGCCCGCCGTCAAGGATAACCGGCTCCATGTGGTGGAGGCCAATCTGGTCGACCGGCCCACTCCCCGGCTGGTTGACGGCCTGGAAGCCTTTGCCGCCATCATTCACCCCGAACTGTTCGGCGGCGAGCCGGATGATTGAATCGCAGCGGATGACCCGCAGATTAACGGTTGTGGTGAGCGGCCTCGGCGGTTTGCTGGTTGTCGCCTTCCTGCTGGGAATTTCCCTGGGCTCGTCGGAACTCGGCTTCGGCGAGGTAATTCAGGCCTTTAAGGGAGAGCTTGACCCGGAATCGGTGGAGTCCGCCATTATCTGGCAGATCAGGTTTCCCCGGGTCGCCCTGGCGGCGATAGTCGGCGGCACCCTCGCCCTGGGCGGACTGGTCTTCCAGGCCCTGTTGCGGAACTCCCTGGCCGAGCCCTATATCCTCGGGGTCTCCGGGGGCTCGGCCATCGGGGCGATAATCGCCATGCTGCTCGGCTTTTCGCCTTTCCCCGGGGTGGCGCTGGCCTCCTTCAGCGGCAGCATGCTGGTCCTGCTTCTGGTTCTGGGCCTGGCGGCGGGGCGCTCCTTTGTCCAGCGCGACTCCCTGCTTCTGGGAGGAGTGATGATGAACGCCCTCTGCGGGGCGGTGATCATGTTTCTCATTTCACTGACCAGAAATACCCAGGTCCATCATATCCTCTTCTGGCTGATGGGCGATCTGTCGATGTTTTCCATGGGGCAGCTGCCGATGCTGCTCTTGATCCTGCCCTGTTTCGCGGTGATCCATATCCTGGCCCGGCCGATGAACCTTCTGCTGATGGGGCGGGAGAATGCCGCGGTTATGGGGGTCAACGTCAAGGCGGTGACCAATATCCTCCTGGTCGCCACCACCTTCATGGTCAGCATCGCGGTCAGCAATTCCGGCCTGATCGGTTTCGTCGGGCTGGTGATCCCCCATATCCTGCGGCTTATGGTCGGGGCCGACCACCGCTTGCTGGTTCCCGCCTCCATCCTGGGCGGCGCTTCCTACCTGATCCTCTGCGACCTTCTGGCCCGGAGCCTGGCGGCCGGGGGCGAGATGCCGGTGGGGATCGTCACCGCCCTGATCGGCGCCCCTCTCTTTATCTTCCTGCTCTGGAGGAGTTCCCGATGAGCGCCATAAAAGTCACCGGGCTGAACCTCCATTACGGGAAGGAGCTTATCCTCAGGGAGATCTCCGTGGCGGTCGAAGCGGGCGAATTTGTCGTGATTATCGGCCCCAACGGGACCGGCAAGACCTCTCTTTTAAAGGCCCTGGCCGGGCTGGTCCGGGTAAGCGGCGCAATCGAAATTTTGGGCCGTCCCCTGGCCGGGTACAAGCGAAGGGAACTGGCCGCATGCGTCGCGGTGGTGCCCCAGCAGGTACCGATCGAATTTCCCTTTACCGTCGCCGATACGGTGCTGATGGGGCGCTCGCCGCATCTCGGCCTGCTGGCGGTGGAGAGCGAAAAGGATTATCGCATCGCCCGGCAGGCCATGGAGTTTACCGAGATCGGCCATCTGGCCGAGCGGAGGCTCGATGAACTATCCGGCGGCGAACGGCAGCGGGTGATCATCGCCCGGGCCATCTGCCAGCAGCCCCGTCTGATCCTGCTCGATGAACCGACCGCCTCCCTCGATCCGGCCCATCAGGTCAGGATCATGGATCTGATGGAGCGGCTCCGCCGGGAACAGGGGGTTACGGTGGTGATGGTCTCCCACGATCTCAATCTGGCCGCCATGTACGGTGACCGCTTGCTGTTAATGGATACGGGGTGTATTATCCAGGACGGTCCGCCCCGGCAGGTATTGACCGCCGGGCTGCTCGACAAGACTTACGGCTGCCGGATGATCATCGAGGAGAGCGAGACCTTGGAAGTGGTCCGGGCCTTTCCGGTGCCGGATAGATTCCCGCTTTCGTAAGGCTCCCCGGATTAATCCGGGTTGACGCCTGAAAACCGGGAGATTTTTCAAAAACCAGTAAACGAGGTGTCATGTGAAGAGTGTATTGATTGCAATCATGCTGGGGCTGTTGTTTTGCGCCTTCGAGGCCACTGCCGAAATGGCCACCACCGAAATGGTTACCACCGATTCCGGCCTCCGTTATGAGGATCGTGAAATCGGCATGGGATCCGAAACGGTTCGCGGCGACCGGGTCGAGGTCCATTACACCGGCTGGCTGGACAATAGCGGCGCAAAGGGTAAAAAGTTCGACAGCTCGGTTGACCGCGGCCGCACCTTCTCCTTTATTCTGGGGACCGGCCGGGTTATTAAGGGCTGGGACGAGGGCGTTGCCGGCATGAAGATCGGAGGTAAGCGGACCTTGTACATTCCGGCCGAACTCGGTTACGGTTCGCAAGGCGCCGGCCGTTCGATCCCGCCCAATGCCGATCTGATTTTCGATGTTGAGTTGATTGGGATTAAATAACTCGATTTTCTGAGTTGTGATATCAGCTTGAAATGTCGGGTCAGGAGGGAGGGTGAACGGGGTAACCTATTGATTTAACGCTCGTGCTGAGCTTGTCGAAGTGCGCTCCGCTGATCTTAAGACTTAAAAGCAAAAGCCCGAAAGATAAACCTTCCGGGCTTTTATGCATCATGCTTCGGTTTGAATTGCTTTTTTAGTCATCAAAGATCAACTCGGGATAGATTACCCCCATTTCCTTAAGGCGCAGGAAGATCTCCCGGCCGACCCAGGCGTCGGTGGCCGCGTAAGCTCCGCAGGGAGGAGGAGATTCCCGAAGACGCCGTGCGGCCCCTGAGAGACCTGGGCCATCACCTGTCCTTCTGCCAGGCTCTGG